>JAFUSA010000003.1 GCA_017480745.1 Alphaproteobacteria bacterium | reverse complement strand
TGATAGCAAGAACGCCCAACATTTCTATCATTGAACGTCCGTTTTGATTTTTTATTTCAAAGTTTTTCATAGTATACTTCCTTTCATTAAATTAGTTATTTCATTACAAAATTAACCGCCCACTGAGGCGGCCGGAAGTTAACGACTATTTTATCCTAAACAGTGTCACATATTAAGCTTGAGCTCTATTCTGCAACCTTCCGACCAATGTCGGAAAATTTTACGCCAATTACGGCGAGGATAAAAGAGGTCGTTACACCTCAGACGAGTTACCTCATCTTGTGTTTATATTATCACAAAAAATCTAAAAGTCAAACATTTTTTGAACAATGCGCAAACAGAAACTCCGTCGCGGATACCGACGGAGTTTTAATTTTAAACGAGCGACTTAATTATTTTGCCTTTTTTGTAGCAGTTTTCTTGCTTGTTGTTTTCTTGGTAGCAGTTTTTTTAGTCGTAGTTTTCTTAACCGGCGATTTTTTAGCAACAGTCTTTTTTTCCGTTACTTTCTTAGTTTCAGATTTCTTGGCAACTGCTTTTTTAGCCGGCTTTTTCTCAGCTGTTTTTTGGGTAACAGTCTTTTTCGCGGCAGATTTTTTCTTAGCCGGAGCTTTTCTCTTCGGAGCAGTTTTTCTTTCTTTTAATTCTTTTTGAGCCTGCGAAACAGCCAAAGCAGCTTCCAAATCTCTCTCATTACACAACCCCACTGCAACCGGATTTTTCGGTAATAACTCATCGCCGTAAGCTCCATTACGAACTTTATTAATAGTCGCCTTAGTTGTGCCTATTAACTTGCAAACCTGCGAGTCCATAATTTCCGAACAATTTTTAATAATCCATAAAATTGCGGCAGGTTTATCATTGCGTTGTGTCGGAGAAAGCAACTTTTTAGCCTTAGCATTACGTTCTTTAACATTTTTTTCCAACACATTAGCTACCAAGTCGGCGGTTTCATCTGCTTCACAACGACGAATTTCCTCCCAAGTCAACTGACCGTTATTAATCGGGCTCAAACCTATCATGTTATAAGAAATATCACCATCGGCTATTGCCTGAATTTCTAACTCGTGAATTTCGCAAAACTTAGAAATTTGGCGAAAAGTAAGAGCCGTATTTTCAACCAGCCATATCGCCGTGGCTTTCGGCATTAAAGGAGCAGTCATTTTTAACCCTTTCAAATTATTATGTTTAATATTACCATAAACGCGCTCGCACATTCAGTGCAAGCAATTATTTTAAATTATCAACGCAAAAAACCTGCAAAAAAAGCAGGTTTATAATTGCGCAAAGCCGACAATTAATCTGCTTTCAAACCAAAAGCGGCAAACTTGCTGTTAAATTTGCCAACTTGACCGCCATTATCAACAATACGGCGAACGCCTGTCCAAGCCGGATGAGATTTCGGATCAATTTCCAGCAACATTTTGTCGCCTTCCTTACCCCAAGTTGACTTTGTTTTAACTTCTGTTCCGTCTGTCATCACATAAGTAATTTCGTGATAATCCGGATGAATACCTTTTTTCATTTTAATCTCCAAAACTAAATACTTGTCATAAATTTTTCGCTCTTATACAGCATCTAAAAAAAATACGCAAGCACTTTTTTCAATGTTTTATAATTTTTTTTGTTATTTTGCCATAATATCGGCAATTTTTTGCTTCAAAGCCTCGTTTGTAGCAATAATATTGCCTCCGAACAACACTTTATTCAGATCCTCTGAGCGAATATCCGTTTCGCCGACAGCAAAAATGTATCCGCCGGATTCTTTAATCAGCAACATTCCGGCCGCTAATGAGGATGAAGCAACATCGGTTGCAACAACCGCATCGGTTTTTCCGGCCGCAACATAGGCCAAATCAAGTGCCACAGAACCTTTAACCCGCACATTCGGGCTCAAAGCACAAACTTTTTGCAAAATCTCAATATCTGCATTGCAAGAAATCAAAGCTTTTTCAGCAATCTTACTACCGGCAACACGCATTCTCTCATAGTTGCGAAAACCTTCTTTGAAAGCACCGCAACCTTTTTCGGTAAAAAACAGTTCATCAAAAATCGGACTGTAAACTACCGCATCAACGGCAACATTATTTTCAAACATAGCCACAGAAATTGCGAAATCTCCGTTACCATGTGCAAAATTGGCAAATCCGTCTATCGGAGCAACCATAAAATAATTGCCGGAAGCGGGAATCGTATCTTTTACAGAACTGATAAGCGGATAATTTTTCGCTTTTATCAATTCTTCGCTCAAAGTTTTTAAAGCTCTGTTATAAGAACGTGTGGCAAACATACCATCTGAATGAATAGACGTTTGCAAATGTTCCAATTCATTAAAATCGCGAGTGATAGCCACGGCGGACTTTTTAACTGCCGCAACCATCTGTGTTAATACCGAAGAGATATAAGCCATTATTTTGCTCTCTCAACATAATTTGCTTCGGCAGTTCCAACAACAATTTTGTCACCAACACCGATAAACGGCGGAACTGTTGTGCGAACACCATTATCCAAAATAGCCGGTTTATAAGAAGAAGAAACGGTCTGTCCTTTAATAACAGGTTCTGTTTCAACCACAGTGCAAACAACTTGTAACGGCAAATCAACCGAAATCGGACGACCGTCAATATATGAAATTTTAACGCTCATACCGTCAGTCAAAAACGGACGCGAATCTCCCAAAATATCTGCCGGCATGGTAAATTGTTCAAAAGTATCGGACTCCATAAAGGTTAATCCGCTTGCATCTTCAAACAAAAATTGACAATCTCTGTCTTCTACCATCAACTTTTCAACCGTATCTTCGGTTCTGAAACGTTCATTAGTTTTTGTGCCGGCTTCAACTTCCTTCATTTCAACCTGCATAAAAGCTCCGCCTTTACCCGGTTTAATATGCACGGCTTTGGTAATTGTCCACGGTTTTCCCTTGTATTCAATAACCCAACCGATTCTGATGGCACCTGCGAGTTGTTTCATTTATAAGTCTCCTATTCACAATGTTAAAATATGATTTTTTTCATTTTACGGGGATACCTCCCCTTTTGATGTCCGCAACATAAACGAATATTTTTTATTTGGCAAGATTTTTTTTTAGATTTTATAAAAAAAGTTTGACTGTTGTTATTTTTATGATAAAGCTGACTAACAATAAGTAATTAACGGTTTTTACCTATTTTAAACGGATTTTAACATTTATCAGCCTATTATGTAAAAAAATAATTTACCGAAAGGATTGAAAATGCGTCGTTTTGTTATTGTTTTGGCTGTTTTGTTAATGTGGCAGGTTCATACCGCAAAGGTTTCGGCTGTTGAATTGACCGATGAAGTAAACTTAATTTTTCAAACAGAAAATAATCAAGAAATTGTATCAACAACTGACGGAAAAAATTTCAGCGGAGCCGTTATTCGTAGTGATGAAGATGGACACCAGATGACATTCTTTTACCAAAACGGTCGCAAAAACGGTGTAGCCACTGCTCATTTTCCTGATAATAAACCGGAACACCAAATCACATATAAGGACGGTCGCAAAAATGGACCCGAAGTTTTATATTATGCTAACGGCAATCCGCAATATAAACGAACTTACAAAGATGATGTGTTGAATGGCGAAGAAATTATGTTTTATGAAAACGGCAAACCTATGAGTCGTATTACATACGCAAACGGTGAACCGGACGGAGAAGTTTCGTATTTTGATACCGAAGGTAATTTTTCCCGAATCGAACACTATAAAAACGGCATTAAGGACGGAGTGGAACGTATTATTGAAAATAATATTCTGCGTGAGGAAAATAATTACAGCAACGGCATTTTACACGGTTTGAGCAAGCGTTATACCGAAAAATATTTAACTGAAGAAATTGAATATGTTAACGGTAAAAAAGAAGGAATATATAAAAAATATAACACTGACGGCACACGTTTGGAAATACCTTATAAAAATGATAAAAAACAAGGCGAAGGTAAAGCATACTACCCTGATGCAAAATTGGCACAAGCAGTTATATATGCTGATGACGCAAAAAACGGTTTGAGTAAAAAATATTCGCCGACAGGTATGCCACGTGCGTTTGAAAATTATACTCACGGCAAGAAAAACGGAATTTCGCGTTATTTTGATGAAAAAGGAGAACTAACCTCCGTTACTTATTACATTGATGATGTGGAAATGCAAAAAACGGCAATTGCCGAAAACAAAGAATTAAACGATTTATATACCGCCTACAAAAACAATAAATTTTATAAATACAGCGATAAACAGGATTTATGGATAGAGATTTTATGGCTTGCCATTAACAGCGACAATACTGATATGCTCAGATTGTTGGAAAAAGAAATGAAAATGTATGCTGCTCCACTGGATGATTTGGCTTCCTATAAAAGAGAAAAAGTTAATAAATACACACAATACACAAAAAATTTGTATTTTGACCAAACGCCATTCAGCTATTTAATTAATATTTCGGCCGACGGAGATTTATTGAAGAAATTTCAATCGCTGATTAACACAACTAATAGCAGCGGAACAACTCCAATTCAGGAAGCCATAGACTTTAATAATTTACCGATGGTGCAATATTTGTTGTCGCACAAGGCCGATATAAACCATAAATTTGCCGGTAAAGATGTTTTATTTTATGCAATAGAAAAAGGGGCTCAAGCCGATATTATAAGCGCACTGATAGCAGCCGGTGCCACAACAGATGTTACTAATGAGAACGGTGATACATTGTTACTTTATGCCATAAAAAACAAAATGGATAATGAAATGATCCAAACTTTGCTGCAATCCGGCGTTACTCCTAATGTAAGAGATAAGCAAAACTATACGCCGATTATGTTGGCAATAGAACAAGGCAACGTTCCTCTTGTAGAACTGTTAATACAAAACAAAGCCGATTTAGGGCTCAATGCCGGTGATAACCATTTGATATTTTTTGCCTATGATTATAAAATGCCGTTTGATGTGTTGAGCAAAATTATTGACAGCGGATTTGAAATAAACAAACTTAATACCGACGGCGAAAGTTTGTTGCTGAAAGCGCTACACAATAACGATAAAGAATTGGTTTTATATCTGTTGCAAAAAGGTGCCGATGTTAATTTGGCAAACAACAAAAATGAAACCGCTGTGGATTATGTGGTTTCGGCCGAAGCCGATGATGAAATTGTTCATGAAATACTTGCGCATAATCCTGATTTTTCCCGCAATCTGATAACTTTTGATAAACCGCTTTGGAAAGTTTTGATGGAACAGGAAAAATGGGATTTGTTACAAGAAGTATGGAATAAAATGCCTGATATTACTTCTGTTGCTGATATAAACAATGAGATTCCATTGCAAACAGCGTTACATAATTTGGATAAATCTGAACTTGTCGGTTTGGCATTGTCTTTCGTAAAAGAGGTGGACAGTAAATTGATGTGGGATATTTTCCGCCGTGGCAATATTGATATTTTCAAATTAATTTTAGATAAAAATGCCGATATTAACGCTCTTAACGACGATGGAGAAAGCATGTTTTATTACGCGATTAAAAACAATATGGATCGGGAATATACCGATTTATTGCTATCTCGTGGCATGAACATTAATTTCTTGGCAAAAGATGGCACAAACGCCTTAGATTTGGCAGTAAAATCCAATAATGCCGAATTAGTAGACTATTTGCTTAAAAACGGTGCAGATTCGCAAAAATTAACTGCCGGCAAACAATATTTGGCAAACTTAAAAGCAACTCAGCCTGAAATCACCAAATTATTTTTGGAATATCCGTTGGCAGAAAGCAAAGCAGGCGAAGAACCCCTGTTTATGGCGGCAGTGCGTAATTTGAATATAATATTGGCACAAGAGCTGTTAGAGCGTAAATATTTTACAGATGTTTTAGACGATAACGATGGTTCAGCACTGCTTAAATTAGGAGAAGTGACGAATTATTCCGAAATGTCTGACGAAGAATATATAGAGTTATTTAAAAAAATGACACAGTTGCTGTTGGATAACGGGTTTGACATAAACGAGCAAAATGGTAGCGGTGAAAGTTTACTGATATTACTGGCAAAAAATAACGCTCGTTGCTATGATAAATTAGCTGAGTTCTTGGC
>JAFUSA010000002.1 GCA_017480745.1 Alphaproteobacteria bacterium | reverse complement strand
TGATAGCAAGAACGCCCAACATTTCTATCATTGAACGTCCGTTTTGATTTTTTATTTCAAAGTTTTTCATAGTATACTTCCTTTCATTAAATTAGTTATTTCATTACAAAATTAACCGCCCACTGAGGCGGCCGGAAGTTAGTAACTACTGTATGTTAAATAGTGTCGCATATTAACACGTGCTTTATTTTGCGACCTTCCGACCATTGTCGGAAAATTAACGTCTACAATAGACGAACATACAAGAGGTTACTACACCTCAGACAAGTTGCCTTATCTTGCTTTCACTATATCATAAAAAATGCAAAAGTCAAACACTTTTGTAAAAAAAATATTTTAATTTTTTTTGACACAAAAACAGGTTTTGACTTTTGCTTTCTCTCCCAACGTTCCTCGCACAACATTAGGTTATGGTGTTGATATCTGCAATTTGTTTACCGGAGATGAGGTGGAGGTTTATGTTGAGTGGTATTGTAGCAAACCCTCCTGCCCGCGCTATGTTAACAAGGTAATTGTTGCCATGCATAACAGCAGCCGGACACAGAAATTGCACGATTTTGTTGCGCAATACGGCTAACATTTTCAACTTGCTTAATAGAAAACCGCCGACTCACAGAGGTCAGCGGTTTTCTTGTAACTTAGCGAGATTTAAGCTGATTTTTTGCCCTTTTCGCTAAAATCGTATAACTCTTCAACCGAAACTTCGGTATCGGTTAATTTAGCCTTGGAAAGAACATAATCAACGATTTTTTCTTCAAAAGCCGGAGCTCGCAAGGCCTCAACCGCTTCTTTATTTTTAACATAATAGTCAAAAACAACCTTTTCCTGTCCCGGATATTTTTTGGCTTCATTCATAATTGCTTTGTTAATATCATCAGCTGTCAATGACAACTTAGCGCTGGTGCCAATTTCTGAAAGCAGCAATCCCAATTTAACCCGACGGAAAGCAATTTCCTTATATTCTGCCAAAACATCTTTTTCATCACGATTTTTTTCACTTTCATCTAAATGATTATGTTCTTTGGCCTCTTTATATTGCTTTTCAATCGCTTCAAATTCAGCATCAACCAATTTTTGCGGAACTTCAAAATTATATTCTTTATCTAACGCATCCAACAAATCGCGTTTTAATTTGATTTTGGCGGTAGAATTATAATCTTCACTGATTCTCGCCTCAATTTTGCTCTTCAAATCAGCCAAACTTTCGGCTCCCATAGTTTTGGCAAATTCATCATTAACCTCCACCGGTTTAAATTCGCGGATTTCTTTGATAGTGGTAACAAACAAAGCTTCCTTACCGGCTAAATCCTTAGCGTGATAATTTTCAGGGAAAGTAGCTTTAACTTCAACTGTTTCTCCTGCTTTATGCCCTACTAATTGCTCTTCATATCCCGGAATAAACGAGTTAGAACCAAGCTCCAACGGATATGCCGTACCTTTACCGCCTTCAAATTCTACTCCGTCAATGGAGCCTACAAAATCAATTACGGCAATATCGCCGTTTTTAGTGGCTCTGTCTTCTTCAACTTTTGCGCTGTCACGGCGAGAATTTGACATATATTTAATGGCTTTTTCAACTTCTTCCGCCGGAACCTTTGCAGTGTATTTATTAAGAGATATCCCCGTAAAATCACCAACTTTAATTTCAGGCAAAACATCCATATCAACAGTAAACTCAATATCCTTGCCATCTTCAAATTTTTCAATTTTAATATCAGGCGTTAAAGCCGGACGCAATTTATTATCGGCAATAACCTTATTGGTTGCCTCTGTTATCATGTTATCCAAAACTTCTCCCAACACAGACGGACGATACCTTTGTGCAATCATAGCCTTTGGAGCTTTACCTGCTCTGAACCCTGGCATTTTAACCGTTTTGGCAACATTTTCTAATTTTTTATCCACAGCGGCGGCAAAATCAGCGGCAGCAATGGTAACGCTATATTTTTTATTTAATCCTTTTGAGCTTTCTTCTTTTACGTTCATTGTCTTTCTCTAAATGTTTCAAATTATTGGTGCGGATAAAGAGACTCGAACTCTTACGCCTCGCGGCACCAGATCCTAAGTCTGGCGTGTCTACCAATTTCACCATATCCGCGGCAGACTAAACTTTAATCTGCGGGGAGTAGAACATATTTTTCAAGATAAATCAAGCAAAAAATAGCTTCTTGTGCAAACTATGTTTCTGCAACCTAAAATATGTTTATTCCGCCTCAATATGCATTCCGTCCGCAGATACTTTTATTTGCATACCACGATCGGAAAAATATTTATTCAAAAAAGATAATATCTTTTCATTTGGTTTTTCTATAGAAAAATACATTCCACCGCCACAAGTGTCGTGAAAATGCAAAATTTCGCCGAATTGCTCGGCAATTTGTTGTTTCAACTCAGTTACCATAGCGTAATTTATCATCAGACACCCTTTCACAAAAGATAACCTAAAATAAATCAACACCTCTGAAAAATCAAGGTTTTTATACAACTTTTGTAATTAATACCACAAAGTGAGCTTCCCTTACTTTTAAATAAAATCTTGATAACCAACAAAAAGTACTTGTTTTAGAGTGCACTCTAAACATTATATTTATCGCAACAGAATATTAAACGGAAAGGAATAACAGATGTATGATATATTAAAAAAAGTCAATGGACCGGAAGATGTTAAAAAATTAAATGCCGAAGAATTAAATATTTTGGCGGCCGATATTCGTGATGCACTTTTTAATCGCCTAACCAAAATCGGCGGACACTTCGGACCTAACTTTGGTATAGTTGAGGCAGAAATTGCCTTACATTATGTTTTTAATTCGCCACATGATAAATTTGTGTTTGATGTTTCGCACCAGAGTTATCCGCATAAAATGTTGACCGGACGCAAAAACGGATATATTGATGATTCTTGCTTTAAAGATGATTCCGGTTATACCAATCCGGAAGAAAGCGAGCACGATTTGTTCAACATAGGTCATACGTCAACTTCTATTTCACTTGCCAGCGGTTTGGTTAAGGCTCGCGACTTGAAAGGCGGAAATGAAAATGTTATAGCGCTTATCGGCGATGGTTCACTAACCGGTGGTGAGGCTCTCGAAGCCTTGGATTTTGCCGGTTCTGAAATTCATTCTAATTTTATTATCATTGTTAACGATAATCAACAAGCCATTGCCGAATGCCATGGCGGAATTTGCAAACACTTAGATGAGTTACGCAAAACCAAAGGCTCCGCGGAAAATAACTTTTTCAAAACTTTGGGGTTAGATTATATTTATGAAGAAAACGGTAATGATATTCAAGCCATGATCAAAGTTTTGCAAAAAGTTAAAGATATTGATCATCCGATTGTTTTACATATAAACACCCAAAAAGGCAAAGGTTATAAATTAGCAGAAGATAACCGCGAGGCATGGCACTGGTGTTTACCGTTTGATAAAGCAACCGGTAAACCGACAATTTCTTTCGGTAGCGGAGAAAATTATACCACTTTGGCGCGTGATTATATAATGAATAAAGCCCAAAAGGATAAAGATTTTGTGGTAATTACTCCGGCAATGCCGATGACAGCCGGATTAACTCCTGATTTAAGACAAAAATTAGGAGAACAATATGTTGATACCGGAATTGCCGAAGAACATGCCGTAGCCATGGCATCAGGTATTGCCAAAGCCGGCGGGAAACCCCTTGTAGTAACAAACTCCACCTTTATTCAACGCACTTATGATCAAGTTTCGCAAGATGTTTGTATTAACAATAATCCGGTAACTATTTTGCTTAATTACACATCTTTTGACGGTTTAACCGATGTTACGCACTTGGGTATTTTTACTATTGCGGCATTCGCAAATATTCCGAATTTGGTAATGCTCGCACCAAGTTCAAAAGAAGAATATTTGAATATGCTTGATTGGGCTGTTGAACAAAACAAGCATCCGGTAATGATTTTGATTCCGGGTAATGAGATAACCTCGCGTGCGGCCGATAAAAATTATGATGCCATAAACACTTTCAAAATAGAGCAATCCGGTGAAAAGGTGGCAATTTTGGCGTTGGGTGATTTTTATCAGCGCGGTGAAGAGTTAGCAAGGCAAGTTGAAAAAAAATTAGGCTTTAAACCAACGTTGATAAATCCGCGTTTTGCTTCCGGCATAGATGAAGCCATGTTGCAGAATTTGCCTAAAAATCATCAGTTGATAATAACTTTGGAAGACGGTATTTTAGATGGCGGCTTCGGCCAGAAAATAGCGGCTTTTTATGGCGCAAGCGACATAAAAGTTAAAAATTACGGTTTGCAAAAAGTATTTTATGACCGCTATAATCCGCAAGATTTGTTGCGTCAGCTTGGTATGACTTCCGAACAAATTATTGAAGATATTAAAAAATTGCTCTAATTTTTTAATTTTCAGAAACATAATTTAGCCGGCGCTTGTGAGGAACGCCGGCAAATTTGGTTATTAGTTAAACATAGATGCATACATCTCAGAAGTAATATCTATATCAAAATAAAGAGTAAATTCATCAGTTCCGACACCATGATAATTATCTCCTGTATAAATAGATGAGCATTTTTCCACTGCAATACTTACATCAGCTGGAATTTTAAATCCGTAACTCTGTGGAGATGAGGTATTATAAGCACCAATATCTATTCCTTGCATACCGGCACTATTCCAATCGTATGTCAGTAATTCAATACACGCCTCTATTGGTAATCCTTTCAATTTAATTGTGAAAGCGTTGTTATCTTCACAATCGTGATATTTATAAGTTTTACATGTAGCTTTTATATCCACCACATCTCCGAAAGGATGCGATAAATAGTATTGACCATCAAGTTTATTTGACAACACCATTTCATCTGGCACAAGTTTGGCCTTTTTAATCACTGCTTCGGAAATTCCTGCATAGCTTCTTTGCGGAGCAAAAAATGAACGAATGTTTCCGGCGATGAGAGTTATCTGCTCAATTGTTTTGTTGATGCGATATTTCATCATCGCCTTAGAATATCCGGCAATACCTCCTACCGAAAGCACGCCAATGATAGCTAAAACGCCCAACATCTCAATCATTGAACGACCGGACTGCGTGGCGGAGCCACACTCATAGTCATGCCTCGATTCCGCAGGAATCGTCAAGGCATCTTCCGCTTGATTAAAATTAATTTGAAGATCCCTTGACGCATTCGCCTTTGCAAGGCTCAGCGAGGGATGACTCTTTATATTTTTTATATCTAAGTTTCTCATAGTAAACTTCCTTTCACTTAATTAAAATTACATTAAAACAACCGCCCGATAAAGGCGGCCGGAAGTTCAGAACTAATACATCGTAAATAGTGTTGCGTATTCAGACTTCATCCTATTTCACAACCTTCCGACCATTGTCGGAAAACTTAACGCTTTTTCAAACGACGATGTAAGAGGTTCTGACACCTCAGACAAGTTACCTTATCTTGATTTTACTATACCACAAAAAACACAAAAGTCAAACACTTTTTGCCAACCATGCTAAAAAACTCTCACCTGTATTAAATGAAAAATCTTGTTTTTTGCAAGATTTTACATTTTTCCATTTACTTATTGAAAAAAATGTGTATTATAAATAAAAAATATCTTTTTAGTGAGGGTGATATGAAAAAATTATACCTATTAACTGCTGTTTTAGCGATATCGGCTTGTGTTTCCAAAAACAAGCAACCGCAATATGACGCCTATGTTGATCCGCAGGTTGCCTACAACCAATATACAACAACGGTTCCGACGCAAATAATTTACGATTATGAAGATTATAATCCGCAAAATGAGGTAATAACCCATGAAATTATCATGCCGGAGGGAGGCTCTGCTATCGAATCGACACAAACTATGGAATATGCAACTCAAACAACGTATGTTACTTCTGCAACACAGCCGATGTATGTTCCGGCTGTGCAACAAGAAATTGTTTATGTAGAACAGCCTATGGCAACCATACCGACATATTCCCCAACTCCGGAAGTGGTGGTTAGCGAAAACCCGCTTTTGCCATCGCAAAAGCCAAATCTTAAAAATGTAAAAACAGTAAATCATCGTCGTCCGCGAAATACAAGAATACAAAATTTTTATCCGACAGTCGGAGGGCCGGCCCCAATGCCACAAACCACATTGCAACCGGTTAATCAGTCAACATCTGCTCCGGCACCGCAACCTGCCGGACCGGAATATTTGTTGAAGTAATATTCGTTAAACAAATAGATATAATAAAAACCTCCATAAGATTATGCTTACGGAGGTTTTTGTTATCAAGGAAAAGTTTTTATGCCTCATCTCCCCATCTATCCCATCCATCAACCGCTCGACGGGCAAATAGCTCTATTTTGGTGGTATTCGCGCCAAACAAACGTTCTATTCGGCGCATTATTTCATCCGGTTTTACAGAATGTCCTTGCCTCGGGTGCATTAATATCTGCGGAACAGTTTTATCCACGCTTTTAATATGTCCTCGCATAGCCAACAAACATAATTCAGCATTGGCTTTTGTATAGCTTCCCATACCGGACAACGGCTGTCCGTCCTTTTTGGTTTTAACCCACGTAAAAGCACATGTTTTATATTTAAATCCCCAAGCCGTAATTACCTTAAAAACCTCCGGCAAACAAGGCATTGTAGTCCAAATAAACAAAGCACAATTTTTCTCGCGAATATTATTTCCCATATTGGCAAAAAAATTCAAATTTTCCTGCTCTTTTAACATATCGCAGCCGATTGAATGTTATTGCCGCTATCATAACTTACCATAATTTGATGTAACAGCGCAGGACACTTTTCTACCAACTGGGAAAAATTAATATTTGTTAAGCGCTTGCTTGCCTTGTTCCATAAAGCTTCACGCTCTCTTTTATCAAATATAACTTTTGTCGGACCGACACTGTAAAACTCCTTCATTATCTCTGTTTGTATTTTTGTCAGTAACGTAGAATTTTTCATCTTAATTCTCCTTTTATTCGGTTACGGTTCAAATACTTTCTTTGAAACTATTTGCATGAATTTTACATAAAATATCGGCACTTTGTTCAAACCCCAAAGCAGACAATATAACCTTATTTATATGGTTTCTATATGTTTCCGGAAATTTAATATTTTCCTGTGGCTCGCCAGCGTTCATCTTCGTTGTGATATATTTTTTTTCTTCGGCAATCATCTGTTCACAACAATTTTCAAAAAATATATTATTTTCCACCGTCAACATATTTAACGGAAGCGGCAAATTTAGCAACAACATTTTCGGATAAATTATCCCGCCATCATAAACTCGCCACCACCAATAAGCAAAACTCGAATTTATAAAACAATAAATAAAGTTAAAAATTTTCTTTTCTTTAATATGCAACACAATGGAGCCGGTTCTTTTTAATTTGTGGTGCGCAGCCGTTGTAAAATAGCGACATGTATTCGGAATATCCAACAAAAAATCATCATTATTTTCAGAAATAAAATCTTTCAAAGTATACAAAGATTCGCCTTTCCATTTTTCAAAAACAGGAAGTAAGCGACGCTCAACCTTTTCAAACATTCTATTTTTATTGTTCACAATCTGCCGCTCAGAAGGTAATAAATCGGATAACACATCATTTAGCAAGAGTTCCCTCCTCTCTTCATTTTTAAATCTGATTAGCGGCGAAACATTAAAACCTTTAATTTGTTCACTTTTGGTCATAACGGTTATGGCAGCTCTCACTGAATTTGCGGTGTTTGTGTTAAATATTCCTTGTTTTCTGCCACAAAAAATATTGCCAGGAACATTATCAAAAGATACTATAAAACCGGTTCCGATTTTACACATCTCTCTGCGCAACGAATAAAATTTATTGCCGGAAATAAAACTAAACGGTGTAATAACCACACTTGATATGCTTTGATTAAAAATTTTTTCCATAAAACAAGAATAAAGCTCTTTCGTATCCATAAGAACATCAGTAAAATTCCAACTGTTTTTTATCTTATTCACAGACGCGTATGGCGGATTAGATATAACCTTGGCATTTTGAGGAAGTTTTATTTCATCATTAAGAAAATCACAATACACGTCGTGTATTAAGTTTTTATCTTTTATAGAGTATTTAACGATTATTGCTGTTTTGCAAATTTTTAATGCCGTAAAATCAAAATCATATAGATATATCTTACCGTAATTGATTAACTTTAAAGCTTCTTCTTTGCCGATTAAATCCAAATAAGTCAATATCAACTTTCCGGTTCCGCAAGCAACATCACACACATTATCACCAACACATTCGGCAAACCATCTACCCATAACCTCCGCCACATCATCGGGAGTATAATACTGTCCGCTGTTCTTTTTCTGGATTTTATCTTGAATTGCCAAACCTATTTCATACAGTTCCCCAAAACGATCTATCCGCAATATATTATCGTTTTCACCATATTGAATCACATATTCACAGATTTGATCCCAAACAGTCGATAAACCATTATCTTTTACATCGTTTATGTATGCATCAACGCTATAATTTGCAAACTTTGTAACAATATCCGGTGTCAGATTGATTTTTTCAGCACAATCACGCGATAAAAAATCTGATGAAAATGATAAAAACAAATCCCCTTGATTAGCCATATCTGATATGTATTTCCCTATTTCGCATCACAAAATAAATCTTTAATTAAACATACTATGAAGCGCCGGAAATTGCAACAATGATATTAAAATATCTACATTTTTACTCAGACAAACTTTTGCCGGAATTATTTAAATTTTATCCGTTTATATACTTTTTTGTCTGCAATCCTTTTCACTTTAAGTTTTCTATAAAAAATTGCTCTATTTTATCAAACGGAATAATATCTTTGTTGTAATACAAATCAACGTGGTTGGCTTCGGGAATAATCATCAATTCCTTATTATCACCTGTCAGTTTTTTAAACGCATCTTCCGAAAAATAGCGACTATGAGCTTTTTCACCGTGAATCATCAAAACAGGTGATTTAATTGTATCGGCATTTCAAACAAAACCGGTTTTAATTTGTTATAATCAATTTTGTTTTTTTCATCAATCACATTTTCTTCAGCATAAGTGCCTGAAATTTTGCAAATAAAGTTATCGAATGTTTCCGTTTCATAATTATCAACAACTTCGCAATCCATCACCAACGGACTGTTTTTAATAATCGGCGTATTATTCTCACTCAAATCATAGGCAAAAACTTCACTTTTATCGATATTTTTCCCGCTGGTTGTTCCATTTCTTCGGCAAATTTACGCGCATTGCCGTCTTCACCGGTGTAATAAATATTAACCGTTATAGCCATAGCTTTTGCTCCCACCAACATTAATAAAAGAGTTAATCCGAATATCCTTATCCTCATAACCATTCCCCTATCTTTTATCTTTTACGCTATCTGATTGTAAGATATCTGTTAGAGTATACTCTAACACAATAAAAATTTGTTGTTTTTCCATAGATATTTTAAATCAGTCAGAAACAGATGATGGCGTCGGTATTATTGAAAATTGTGGCAATAGTTGCATAAATCCAACATCTTACTTGAATTTCTTATTTTATCATAATACAGTGCAAGAAACTTTCAAGAAGGAATAATTAAATGCAGGAATATACCATTCAAACCAAACATGTTTGCGCCAAACAAATTTCTTTTTCACTTAAAGACGGTAAATTGCATAACATCAAATTTCATGGCGGATGCCCCGGCAACACTTTGGCAATCAGTAAATTGCTGGAAGGAGCCGATGCTGTCAAAACAGTGCAAATCCTCAAAGGTAACGACTGCGGAGGTAAAGGCACATCTTGCGCCGATCAGTTGGCATGCGGTATTGAAAACGCATTATCTGAAAACACTGATATTGCAGATGTCGGATAATTTATACTCCGTTAAAATTTAGCAATGTAAAAACGCGGATAACATACCGGCGCTTGTGATGAGCGCCGGCAGTTCTGTATGCTGAAACTATGATTATAAATTTATCTTATTTTTCCAGTAGTTGGAATTAACGTCCACATCGAAGTAGAAGAGAATATAATTATCATTTTGAGAACTACATGCAGTAACGGCTTTATCCACGCTTAATGGAGGAATTCCATATTTAGTGCCTCTGACCGAAATCAACCCTACGCCGGCATTAGTCCAATCTTGGCTTGCTAATTCAACACACGCATCTTGCGGAATTTGAGTGCACATGATCTTAAAAGCACGGGTGTTGGTGACATCGCTATCGTCTTTCTTGTCAGTCGATGGCTCAACCCCTCCTCCAAAAGGATTTTGTGCACTTAACCACTCATTTGTTATTTCCCACATTTCATCTGGTATCAATCCAGCTTTTCGTAATATATTATTATCAGTCACCCCTCTATAATCCCTCTGCCGTCCAAAAAATGTTCTTATATTGCCGGCAATGAGAGTTATTTGTTCAATGGTTTTATTGATTCTATACTTTTGCATTGCTTTGCTATATCCTGCAATGCCGCCAACACTCAAAACGCCAATGATAGCGAGCACGCCAAGCATCTCTATCATAGAGCGTCCGTTTTGATTATTTTTTATTTTTAGGTTTATCATAGTAAACTTCCTTTCTAAATTGTTGTTGTTACACTAAAATAACCGCCCAACAAGGCGGCTGGAAGTTCAAAGCTATTACATAACAAATAGTGCGAGTTATTCCATCTATTCACCCACCTTCCAACCATAAAGTCGGAAAATTCATCGTCTTCAACGACGGTTATGTAAGAGGCTTTGAAACCTCAGACAAGTTGCCTTATCATAGTTTTATAGTATTATTAAAAAATGCAAAAGTCAAATAAAAAATATAAAATTTACCGAAAAATCCCTGATATAACTACCACACAAATGTCCACGAAACTAAAATTAAACAGACTCTTTAATTATTCCACCGCCTAAAACAATGTCATCGCGATATAATACCACCGATTGCCCCGGAGCTATAGCCTTTTGTTTGGTAAAAAACTTAACCTCTATTCTTGCATCCGACAAAGGAGTTACCCTCACTGCACAAGGCTGTTGCGACGAACGTATTTTCGCCTCACACTCAATTGGTGCATCAATTCCATCAATTGCCGACCAACACAATTCCTCAGCAATTAACCCCGAACATTCACACTCTTCTTCAAAACCGACAATAACTTCATTTTTTTCCTTATTAAATCCCAAAACATAAAGAGGACGTTCAGCCGCAATTCCCATGCCACGACGCTGTCCGATAGTATAATTCCATATTCCTTTATGCTGCCCTAAAACACGACCGTCACGAGTTACAAAATTGCCTATCTCCGGCTCATTTTGCAATATGTCATTTATATCTCCGGAATAAAAATCTTGACTATCAGGCTTTTCCGATACTTCCAAACCATATTCGGTTGCCAATTCGCGCACATGTTTTTTAGTAAAACTTCCTAACGGCATTAAAACTTGTGCAAGTTGTTCCTGAGTTAGACGATAAATAAAATACGACTGATCTTTACTATAATCCGCGGCACGCTTAATCTCATAACGTTTATTCTCCGCATTATATAAAATCTGCGCATAATGACCGGTAGCAAATTTATCAAAGGTAATTCCCTGAGCCCTTGCCTCATCAGGTAAAGCTTTAAATTTTATGTATGAATTGCACATAACGCACGGATTGGGAGTTCGACCTGATTTGTATTCGTGCTTAAAATTTTCTAACACCATCTGCTTATAGCGAGCAGAACAATCCAAAACGTGATATTCTATACCAAGTTCCCGACATAGAGCTTCGGCCACTGCTATATCTTGTTCTTCATGCGGAGAAAAGCAGGAATCAGCATGTATATCACCTCTAAACACCGTGTTTTTATCCCATATTGACATTGTAGCTCCGATGACCTCATGTCCTTGTTTTTGCAACATTGTCGCAACCACCGAAGAATCTACTCCCCCACTCATGCCAACTAAAATTTTCATCTGTTCCCCCTCAAAACATAAAGAACTCCGGATAAAAATCCGAAGCCCTTTATTAACAAATTATTCAGCTAAAAAGGAATATCATCATCCAAATCAGCACTCGGAGTTGTTGCCGAACTATTATCCCATCCACCGGAAGACGGAGCTGAAAATACATCATTTCCGTCAAAAGAAACTGAACTCTCTGACGAACCTTTACTATCCAACATTACCAAAACACCGGAGAAATTTTGCAAAACAACTTCCGTAGTATAACGATCATTTCCATTATTATCTTTCCAAGAACGTGTTTGCAACTGCCCTTCCAAATATACTTTTGACCCTTTGCGTAAATATCTTTCTGCCGTATCAGCCAACTGCGGATTAAAAATAACCACACGATGCCATTCGGTTTTTTCCTTGCGCTCTCCACTTGCTCTGTCTTTCCAACTATCGGACGTTGCAATACGCAAACTAACGATTTTGCTGCCACTTTGGGTATTGCTGACTGTCGGATCTGCCCCTAAATTACCCACTAAAATAACTTTATTTATACTTCCTGCCATTTATTTTTTCCTTTTTAACTGTTTTTTATTTTCAGGCGGCGGCTTTATCTGTTTCCGGATAAAGCTCCTCCATAACTTCTCTCTTCAAAGTAACATTATCCGACTTTCCGGTAGCAAATACCGGTAACTTGTCGTGATACAAAATTATACGCGGCAAATAAAGTTCAGATAATCCGTTAGCCTTAACATAATCATGCAACATAGATGATGTAACTTCTCTATTGTTTGTTACCAAAACGATTTGTTCACCTTTGCTTTCATGCGGAACAGCCACAACACCATAATTAAAATCGGTACTCATATTCTTTGTGGCGTCAATTACCATATCTTGCACGGTGTTAAGAGATACCATTTCTCCACCGATTTTAGCAAAACGTTTTATACGGTCCTTAATGGTAAAAAAGCCGATTTCGTCAATTTCCACCACATCGCCGGTATGATACCAACCATCTGTCGGCGGCACCAAAACCCCCGGATTATCAGACATATAATATCCCTGCATTATGTTCGGACCTTTTACACAAAGTTCGCCACCACCGACAATTCCATCGACCGGCTCAATTTTATACTGCATTCCCGGTAAAAGTTTACCAATAGAACCAAACTTGTTGAAAATGCCGTTATTGGCAGTAATAACAGGCGAACATTCTGTTGAACCGTATGCTTCCATCATGCGAATACCGGAATGCTCCATCCACATACTCCGAGTATCTGGTTTAGCGGCTTCGCCACCGGAATACATCAGGCGAATATTATGAAAATCATAAGGATGCGCTATTTTGGCATAACCGCGCAAAAACGTATCTGTTCCAATCATTAACGTCGCACCCAACTCATAAACCAACTCAGCGACTACACGATAATGCAACGGCGACGGATAAAGAAACAACTTAGTTCCATGAAACAGCGGGAATAGCGTTCCAACCGTCAAACCAAAGCTATGAAACATCGGTAAAGCATTAAACAGCAAATCTTTGTGAGTAATGGTTTGAATTGCTATCAACTGCTTGGTATTTGCTATTAAATTAGCATGACTCAAAATCACGGCCTTCGGTGCGCCTTCCGAACCGGAAGTAAACAACACGGCCGCTTTTTTGTTACCACCATCTTTATGAGGAACACGTTTAATTTTATAGTTAATCAAAGCTCTGATTTTTACCCATAGAGGCATGGTTTTAGCCACATCTTCCAAATAAACGATTTTCAAACCGTCCGCCTCAAACGCCTCAGTAACGGCTTCTAACTTACCTTTTATAATAAAAGCACGCGAAGTAATAACCGTTTTAAGCTGGGCAGTATGGCACATAGACAGCATATTTTTAACGCCAACCGAAAAATTAATCATTACCGGAATACGTTCGTATGCAGATAAACCGAAGAATGTGCAAACCGTAGCAATTGCATTAGGTAATAACACACCAACATTTTCGTCATGTGCCGTAATTTTTTTAAAGCAACGCCCCAAAGCAAACGCCGCAATGATAATATCTTTGTATGATTTTTGTTTGCGGTTAATGTCTTCAATAATGCGCGGACGTTTAGAAAACCAACCGTTGCTGGAATATACTTTTGCAGTTTTCATCAACTGTGCAAACAAAGAAATATCCTTGTCATAATTGATATTAAAGCACATTTCACGCAAAATCATATAAACTTCATTACTTATGTGATCACGTTGACGGCGCAATTCATCTTTTAACTTAAAACTGCGAGGCTCTCCAACATAAATACGCATTTTAGGCAACGGTCTGTGCGGCAAACGTCCTTTTGTTTTGGAAAAATAGCCATATTGCGGACCATCAATCCAAACAGGAATGAGTGGTGCTTTTGACTTATCTGCCACCAAACCAGGAGCTTCATAAATTTTCATTAAACCGCCGTCTTCCGTAATACGTCCCTCGGCAAAAATAACCACCAAACGCCCCTCATCAACCTTTGCAATAAGTTTTTTTATATCACCCGGCTCTATCGGATTAAATTGAATAACATCTGCTCTTTGCATTAAAAAGCTTATCCAATGGCGACGATAAAGATGCCCATTCAATGCAAAAACCGGATTCCCGGGTAAAAATGCAAACAACAAAATCGGATCAAGGTATGAAACATGATTTACAACATAAACGCCCTTGGTCGGGAGCTTACTCACATCAAAATTGAAAATACATTTCGCTTTCATTAATGTGAGAATTACTCTTAAACACAATCTGACAAATTCTTTCACGGGAAGTCCTTTCAGTTACAATGCGGAGCCTGCTATATATTATCGCTCAACCAACATATTGCCATATATAACACATAACGTAATTTTGTAAAGTAAAAATACACAATTAATTAACAGAGGAAAAAGTTTTACATAATATGTTGTTTTTATTATATTTTTTCATTTTATCCCCATTATATTGGCAAAATATTGCCAAAATGAGTATATTATTATAAGTTGCTTTCCGTAAAACGACGATGTCGAATTACAGGGACTAATAACTAACAGGACTAATATGAGAAAATTTTTAACTATAACTACGGCATTGAGCTCTATTTTGCTGTCTGCCGAAGCAATGGCCGCCGGTTTTCACTTACGTGAACAATCATCTGCTGCTCAGGGAAACGCCTTTGCCGGTGCAACCGCCGGAGCTGAAGACGGCTCTTACGCTTATTATAACGTAGCAGGATTAACACGTCAAACCGGAACACAATTTGTGGGTGGAGCCACTTACATTGCCCCTAAGGCAAGCGCTAAAAATGTTCATGATGAAGAAGGCAAGCGCGATGCCGATGTTCATAACATTGTGCATGCGGCAGTTGCGCCTTATTTTACCATTTCACAGCAAGTAAATGATCGTCTTTTTGTGGGTTTTGCTGGCAACAGTCCGTTTGGTATGATAACCAAATACGATACGGATTGGGCAGGTTCTGACCACGGAACAACTTCCGATGTTAAAACAGCAACATTTACTCCAATGGCAGCCTATAAAGTAACAGACCAATTTTCTTTGGGTGCCGGTGTACAATTTCAATATGTATGGGCACACTTAAACAACAGCAGTAGCCAAACCAAAACAGATATTGTTAAGGTTGAGGGCGATGCTTTGGATGTTGGCTATCAATTAGGCGCATTGTATGAATTAAATGATTACACCCGTTTCGGAATCGGTTATCGGAGTGAAATTAAGCATAAAATTAAAGGCAAAATGAAATCATCCGGCAGTCAGTTTAACAACATTCCGGGATATGAAGCAATGGGCGCACAAATAGATGCTTTGCTTAACCAAAAAATCAGCACTCGGCTGAATACGCCGGCAATGCTTTCTTTCGGTGCTTATCATGATATTAACGATCGTTGGGCGATAATGGCGGAATATCAGCGCGTGTTTTGGAGCTCTTTTCAAAAACTTACTTTTATAAGTCGAAATGGTCATAATGCAACCGGTGCCGGATATATCTCGCAAGTTAATGAAAGATGGCGTGATACTAACTTTTTCTCTGTCGGAACCAGCTATATGTTGGACGAACAATGGAAATTGCGTTTAGGATTAGCTTATGATCAAAGCGCAGTAAGATACCAACACCGTACACCGCGTATTCCGGATTCTGACCGTCTGTGGTACACTATCGGACTGGGTTATGATTACAATGAGCATTTAGACTTCAATGTAGGTTATACCTATATTGATGCTCGTAAATCATCGCTGGATACTTCACTTACCGGCAACAAAGGTAAGAATGTAACGGCAGAATATACAAGTTCAATTCAGGTACTGACATTCGGATTTGTATATAAGTTTTAGCAATTTATGACTATTCAAATGCAACACCGGCTCTGATATAGAGCCGGTGAAATTTTACAGGTTTTGCAAAAATAGTTTGACTTTTGCATTTTTTATGATAGTATGTAAATAGAACTTCGGTTCGAGAGTCTTCAAAAGCTCGTGTTTCGTACGGTATTAGTTCTCAATATCGTTATTAGGTCGACAATATCTCCGACTTGGGTTGGGGAGACTGCAATGGATGTTCAGAGCGTTTGCTTAAAGATTGCGGTGATCATTTTACGAAACATGATTTTTGAACTCTCCCGACCGCTGTTTAGCGGTCAGTTTTTTAATGTGTTAACCTCTGAATTTAGGAGATAAAATTATGAAAAAATGTAATTTAAAAAATATAAAAAGTCATCCCTCGCCGAGCCTTGCAAAGGCGAATGCGTCAAAGGAGTTTCAAATTAATTTCAATCAAGCGGAAGATGCCCTGACGATTCCTACGGAATCGAGGCATGACTATAAGTGTGACTCTACCACACAAAGAGGAAGAAGCATGATAGAAATGCTTGGCGTATTGGCAATTATTGGTGTTTTATCGGTTGGTGGCATCGCCGGATACAGCAAAGCAATAATGAAGTATCGTATTAACAAAACCATTGAACAAATAACTCTCATTGCCGGTAATATTCGCACATTTTACAGCACACAGAAAACTTATGCCGGATTAGATTCAACCACTGCTGATGGTCGGAAAATTATTCAAAAAGCAAAACTCATTCCTGATGAAATGTTAGAAATTTCAGATGGAACTATATCAAAAATTATGGATATTTTCGGAAATGAGATAAAAATTGGCATAGCAAATAGATTTTCTGATAACGATAGTAGAGCTTTTTATATGTTTTTCAAAAAAATGCCATCCGAGGCATGTATAGAATTAGGCTCTCATAATTGGCAAAGCACGGAAAACGTGATTGAAATCGGTGTTGGTAATGAAATTGACGGATATTTTGGAACTGAACAAGTGGATGGTATAGGACATTATGAAGGATGCTCGGGTATGGATGGAGGAAGTGAGTTAGCCGGTTGTTTGAACGGTTCGGATATTGGTATTCCTTTACCATTAGACAAAGTAACTACGGCATGCACATCTAATTCAGAAAATGTTGGAGGATTACTCCTTATATTTCGCTGATAAGAGCAAAATAACTATGCAATAGAAAACTACCGGTGCCCTCACAAGCGCCGGCAGTGCTCTTTTGTAATTTTTTATAAAAAATTTAAAAAAATGCTTGCAATTTAAAAAAAATGTGCTAATTATAGCGCGAAGTCGCAATGGTGCGGCTTTGTAACAACACACACGCAGATATGCGGAAAGCCACGTTGGTGCGGCGATTCGCTCCGGTGCTTGTATAAGCTGGAATCTGCGGAGGTTTAACCGGAAAAGGATATATAAAAAATGACAATTCCTACATTTACATTGCGTCAGATGGTTGAAGCTGGCGTGCACTTTGGACACCACGCTCGTCGTTGGAACCCGCAAATGGCTCCGTATATTTACGGAAAAAAAGATAATGTTCACATTATTGATTTGCAAAAAACTTACCCGATGCTTTATAACGCATTAAATGCCGCTCGTGAAGTTGTGGCTCAGGGTGGTAAGGTTTTGTTTGTGGCTACCAAAAGACAAGCACAGGATATCGTTAAAGAAAACGCTGAAAGATGCGGTCAATATTATGTTAATTATCGCTGGTTGGGCGGTATGTTAACAAACTGGAAAACCGTTTATAAATCAATCACTCGTTTGAATAAATTAAACGATATGGAAGCCAAAAACGCTTATGAGGGATATACCAAAAAAGAAGTTATGAACCTCAAAAGAGAGCGTGAAAAGTTAGCGATTACTCTTGATGGTATTCGTGAAATGGGTGGTCAACCTGATTTGTTGTTTGTTATCGATACACCAAAAGAATCCTTAGCTGTTAAAGAGGCTAAAAAGTTGGGTATTCCTGTAATCGGTATTATTGATACAAACGCTAACCCTAATGAAGTTGACTATCCGGTTCCGGGTAACGATGATGCTATCCGTGCAATTCAATTCTATTGCGAGTTGGTATCCGGTGCAATTTTAGACGGTATGCAGGCAGAAATTGCTGCCAAAGGTTTAGATGTTGAAGAAGCCGTTGCCGATGAAGCGCCTAAAAAACGTGCTCCGCGCAAAGCAAAAACAGCAAAAACCGAAGAAGCTACCGCTGAATAGGTAATTGTATAAGGCGCGGTTTATATTGCCGCGCCTTGCAAAAATAAATTGAAAAGTTTTAATAAGATAGAGGAATTAAAAAAATGGCAGATATTACAGCCGCTATGGTGAAAGAATTAAGAGAAACTACCGGCGCCGGTATGTTGGATTGTAAAAAAGCGTTGGTTGAAGCTAACGGAAGTATGGAACAAGCCGTTGATTGGTTGCGCAAAAAAGGTTTGGCCTCGGCCGCTAAAAAATCCAGCCGTGTTGCCGCCGAAGGTTTGGTTGCAGTTTTGATTGACGGTAATAAAGGTGCGGCAGTTGAAGTTAACTCCGAAACAGACTTTGTGGCCAAAAACGATATTTTTCAATCGTATGTTGAAGATGCCGCCAAAGTTGCCCTTGCTTGCAACGGTGATGTTGAAGCTATGAAAAATGCACCTGATGCTACAAGTGGAAAAACATTTGGTGAACGCTTGACAGATATGATTGCCCGTATCGGAGAAAATATGAATCTGCGTCGCGCTAAGGTTATTAGTGTGAACAATGGTTTGGTTTGTTCATACATACACAATGTGGCTCGTGACAACTTGGGAAAAATCGGCGTATTGGTTGCGCTCGAATCTACGGCGGATAAAGAAAAATTGGCTGCATTGGGCAAACATATTGCCATGCACATTGCCGCTTCGCAACCGATTGCTTTGAACATTGCTTCGGTTGATCCGGCTGCTGTTGAACACGAAAAGAGCATTTTTGCCGAACAAGCTGCGGCTTCCGGCAAACCAGCCAATATTATTGAAAAAATGGTAGAAGGTCGTGTTCGCAAATTCTATGAAGAAGTTGTTTTGGAAGAACAAAACTACATTATGGATCCGGATAAAAAAGTTAAAGCTGTTATTGCCGAAGCTGCCAAAGATTGCGGTGCGGAAATTAAATTAACCGACTATGTGTTCTTTAAGTTGGGTGACGGCTTGCAAAAGAAAGAAGAAGATTTTGCTGCCGAGGTTAACGCTCAGTTGAACAGATAATTTTCTGATTTATGAGTTTTATAGTCCGCCGATGAAATTTATATGTTTCACCGGCGGATTTTTAATTTACAACCTTATTGAATTAACATCCTCCATTTGCTATTGAACATTCAGCTATAGAATTTTTCCAACGAGATGAATTAACGTCAACATCAAAGAAAAAATCAATTATATCGCTACCAATATCACATAAAGTTGCAGCATCGTCAATCGATACCGGTACATTTAGCCAATACATATCATTACCGCCAAAACCAATCAAATTCGCACCTGCATTGCTCCAATCATGTGTCAGCAGCTCAATACATATCTCTTCATTATCTCCTATACGGTAACCGATAGAAAACGCCTGATTATCACCGTCTTTGGATTTATCTGCTGCATATAAACCAACCCCACCACCAAAAGGATTGGTAATAGACATAATCTTGCCATCAGTTACGGTAATCATTTCATCAGGGAATATTTTGGCTTTTTTAACTATCGGACAGCCATTGTAAGCAGTGGTAGGATTTCCTTGTGCATTAACGCCGGAATCACCACTGCAACCGGAGGCGTGGCAAGTGCCATCAACTTTCTCATTACCATTACAATGCACCCCGATATAATTCTTCTGTGGTCCCCAAAAGGCACGCACATTACCGGCAATTAAAGTTATCTGTTCAATGGTTTTATTTATGCGATATTTAGTCATAGCTTTGGAATATCCTGCGATACCACCGACAGAGAGAACGCCGATGATAGCAAGCACGCCCAACATTTCTATCATACTTCTCCCTCTTTGTGTGGCAGAGCCACACTTATAGTCATGCCTCGATTCCACAGGAATCGTCAAGGCATCTTCCTCTTGATTAAAATTAATTTGAAGATCCCTTGACGCATTCGCCTTTGCAAGGCTCTGCGAGGGATGACTCTTTATATTTTTTATCTCAAAGTTATTCATAGTAAACTTCCTTTCACTTATTTAACTGTTCTAATACCCAAACAACCGCCAGATAAAGGCGGCCGGAAGTTCAGAACTATCAAGACAATAGCATGGATTATTCAATTTATTTACCCATCTTCCGACCATTAAGTCGGAAATTTTACGTCTGCAAGGACGGTCTTGAGAGGTTCTGACACCTCAGACGAGTTACCTCATCGTAATTCCACTATATCATAAAAAATCCAAAAGTCAACAAAAAATGACGACATTCTTCAAGTTTCGGTTTATTACCAAAAAATGTTTTATTATTCACACCCTTTCTGCAACAGTCTTATGAAATATGCTAAGCTCTCGCGTTTATCATTAGCGTGTGCACACAAAACGATTTTGAACTTCTCCGGACAAGCAAAAGGAATGCGCTTAAACAATATCGCTGAGCAACATAATTGGACGAAGTTTGTTTCCATGCAAAATCAATATAATTTGATTTATCGTGAAGAAGAGCGCGAAATGATGCCGCTTTGTCAAGACCGCAAAATTGCTGTTGTACCTTGGTCGCCACTTGCCGGTGGAAGATGTGCACGTCCTTGGGGCGTGCAAACCGAACGTTCCAAAATTGACGATGTATCACCGATGGTGTGGACCACGTCGGAGCAAGATAAAAAAGTTGTTGATGCTTTGGAAGAAGTTTCTAAAAAGAACGGTAACACTATGGCGCAAAATGCTTTGGCTTGGATGCTTTCTAAACCTTATGTAACCGCACCGATTGTCGGTTCAACCTCTCCAAAGCACTTGGAAGAAGCTGTTAAAGCTTTGGATATTAAATTATCCGATGAAGAAATCAAGGCTTTGGAAGCACCTTATGTACCACATATCAAAACCGGAGCTTTTTGATAAAAAAATACTTGACTTAGAGTGTAGTCGAAAGGTTACACTCTGAGTCGGTCAGATTAAAATAGGAGTAGTGCATGAAAAAAATTTTTTTAATTCTTATATTAGTTTTGGCAATTTTAGGAATTAACCATAAAAGTTATGCGGAGGAAAAAAATATGATAAATGCAAAAAAATTGGTAGTTTATTTTTCAAAAGCCGGAGAACAATATAGTGTCGGCAATATAACCGAGGGCAACACAGCAATTATAGCCAAAATAATTGCAGCAAAAACCCAAGCCGATATATTTGAAATTAAACTAAAAAATGATACATATCCTACGGCATATAAAGCTTTAACAGAGGTTGCGTTGCAAGAAAAAAAGACATCTGCCAGACCGGAAATCGCCGATAAGATTGATAATTTTGCCGATTATGATGTTATATTTTTTGGTACACCAAACTGGTGGGGGGATATGCCAATGGCTTTATACACCTTTATTGAAGCCAATGACTGGACCGATAAAACAGTTGTGCCTTTTGTAACGCACGAAGGTAGCGGTTTGTCGTCTATTCCAAGCAAAATTAAAACAGCAACCGGTGCAAAAGTGCTTGATGGCTTGGCTATTTATGGTCATGTGGCTCAGAATGAGCGTGATGAGGCCGAAGAAAATGTAATAAATTGGTTGAACAAATTAGGTTTATAAAGGAAAAAAAATGACGCAAACATACTTGAAATTAAATAACGGGCTTGAAATGCCGCAATTTGGTTTGGGTGTTTTTTTGGTTCCGGACGGAAAAGAAACGATAAATGCTTGCCTAAATGCCTTCAATTTGGGAATACGCCACATTGATACAGCGCATGCTTACCAAAATGAACGCGGTGTCGGCGAAGCATTGAAACAAAGCGGTTTAAAGCGTGAAGAAGTATGGATTACCACAAAAGTTTGGCCAACCGAATATGGCGAAGGTAAAACTTTACCGGCAATTGATAAAATGCTTGAACGTTTACAGACAAGTTATATTGACTTGCTTTTGTTGCACCAACAAGTCGGGGATTATAACGGCGCTTGGAAAGATATGGAAAAAGCGGTTATTCAAGGTAAGGTAAAATCTATCGGAATCAGTAATTTCAAAGAAAATTTAGAAGATTTTTTGATGCATGCAACAATAAAACCGGCAGCAATTCAAGTGGAGTGTCATCCATATTTTCCTCAACATGAACTGAAAAAACGTATGGCAGAATATGGCACGATTTTAGAAAGTTGGTACCCACTCGGACATGGTGATTCTAAATTACTAAATGAGCCGATTTTCGTTGAATTGGCACAAAAATACGGCAAAACACCGGCTCAAATTATTTTGCGCTGGCATATTGAAGAAGGTAATTCGGTATTTCCCAAAACAACAAATCCTTTGCACTTGCGAGAAAATTTTGAAATTTTTGATTTTGCTCTTGATGCGGAAGATATGGCTAAAATAGCAACACTCAATAACGGAAAACGCTATTATACGGATAATTTGGAACAACAGCAACGTTTTACTACTTGGAAACCGGAAGATTAAGGAGAGAAAATATGAAAGTATTACTTGTTAACGGCAGTCCACACAAAAACGGTAGCACAAATCGCGCCTTACAAGAAATTGCCAAAACATTACAAGAAGAAGGTATTGGCGCGGAAATTTACCATATCGGCTACAATCCGATTTCCGGATGCCGTGGTTGTGGTGCTTGCGCCAAATTAGGAAAATGTATTATCAACGATAATGTAAATGAATTCGTGGAAAAATCCAAAGATTTTGACGGTTTTATATTCGGAGCACCGGTACATTATGGTTCTGCCGGCGGTAATATATCGTCGTTTTTGGACAGAGCTTTCTTTTCAGCTTTTTACGGAAATAAAGCAGATGTGTTCAAACACAAACCCGGAGCCGCAGTTGCATGTGCCAGACGCTCGGGAACAACTGCCACATTAGACCAGCTCAATAAATATTTTACCATAACGGAAATGCCGGTTATTTCCGGAAGATATTGGAATATGGTGCATGGTCATAATGCCAATGATGTGGAAAAAGATTTGGAAGGTTTGCAGAATATGCGTATTTTGGCACGCAATATGGCTTGGCATTTGAAATGTCAGGAAGCCGGCAAAAACGCGGGGGTCCCTATGCCTAAACAAGAGGAAACAGTGTTTACAAACTTTATCAGATAAAAAAATCAGATTCATGAAAAAGACTGTCCGAAAATATCAGACAGTCTTTTACTATACGGTTACTTAAATAAAAAAGATAATCCTCTTGATTCATCACTTTGTTTTGAGCAAGCACTAACTACTTTATCTAACGGCAACGGAAATTGTGTATCTTTGGTGCAAGCATATACAGCCGTATCAGAGACGATGCTTGAACCATCATCTATACACAACTGATCAATTTCCATCACTATATCATACTGATCTATTCCCATACCGATAAATCCGCCGGAAACCGATGACCAATCCATACTTGCCAACTCAATACAAGCTTCCAATGTCATACCATTAAAGGAAATGATGAAACCTTTGCCTTGATTTTCAGCGGTATAAATTCGGCAATGGTTGTTTAACTTCATCTCTCGGAGCCTTTTTACCTATGCGTTTAAGCGTTTGCATGATGATTTTGCTATTCGGCTCAATTTGAGAATCTGCGTATAAAATGCGATTAATTAAATCCATTTGTTCACTAAATTCTGCTTGCCCGACCGCAACAGCCAAATCATTAAGGTTATTGATTTTTCTGCCCGGAAAGATTTCATCGGCAAACCTTAAAAGATTATCTCTTACCCCACGGTAATCTTTATCAGACAAACATTTTTCCACTGCGCTCAAACAACCGGATAAAGTCGGCTTATCTGCTTGTTTACGTTTGTATCCGAACAAAAAATAGCTAAACAATAAGCCACATATAAACGCAGCAAAAATCAACAACCAATTTTTAATATTGCTTTCTAATTCAGAAACCGAATGGTTAACTGCTTCGTCGTATTTGCGCGATGTTTCAACTTGTTGCGGTGTTTGCCGGTATTGTGTACCTGCTTCCGGTATAACGGTAAGCGGATTGCCTTTAACATTAATCTTTTCTGCCGGAACAATAGCTTTTTCCAAAGTGTTTGTTGCTACATTATACCACGGAATCACAATCTCCGGTAGCTCAATTTCCCCCATTTTTTGCGGAATATATACTATTCGTGTTACGGATTGTGATAATATTTCACCGCCATCAACCACAGATGAATATTGCGGTTTTTCCGGATATTGCTTCCACATCGGATTTTCGGTAAAAGTCAATTCGGGCAACTGCGTATCGGCTACTCCCAAAGCAGCTATGGTAATTTCTCTTGCCACAGTCTCTCCAACTTTAAACTCCGGTTTTTTATCAGTCCATTTTGCGCTAACTCCCAAAGATGTAGCCGGCAACCACCAGTCTCCGGCTTCTTTCAAAGCAGGCTTCACCATAATATTTTGCGGTTTTGTTACTAAGCGAACCGGTTTATTAACCCCAAACAAGCCGTTTATATCCATATCAAATATTCTGAAAAATCCGCCACCGAAAGAAGTCGCGGCATTTTGAGAGTCATAACTCACATAATAAGCGTTAACAGTTGCGCTCGGAATCTGTAAATTACCGCTTTTTTGCGGAAATAAAGCATATTTAAATTTAATTTTGCGCCCTCCGTTTTTATCTTCAACAATCGGCTGCGACATACTCTTTATTACCCAATCATCACTATCGGCAAAAACAGGCATACTCTCTAAATGCAACCCCCTGTTATCATCAATAATCAGCTCAGCATTTACTTGTTGCTGAACATAAGGATTTTTATCTTTTACTTGAAATTCTATATTAAAATTAGCGATTTGAGCCGTGTTATTTTTATTGCCATTTGATGCATTAACTTTTATATCACTGCCGGCGGCAACAACTTCTATATCAATCGGTTGCGTTTTATATTTGCCAACCGGAATTGCCGGAATGGTTAACTTTCCTTTTTGCTGAGGCATAAGTCCGACGTTCCAACTGCGAATTTGTGTTCCCTTGCCGTTAATATAGGTTGACTGCATAGAACTTGATGTGGAATAAATAATAAAATCTTTCTGTAAATCTCTGAGATCAGGGGTTAATGTATTACCGTCATCTCCGTCATATATAATTTTCAACTCAAACAACTCGCCATAAGGCACCTGAGTATTATCCACTTGTGCATTGATACTGCCACAATATGCCGAAAGCGGAAAAATAAAACTGAAAACAACCGACAAAAATATTTTTTTCATATTCACCTCTTACTCATCTTTATACCTGTTTTTAGCATGTTCTAATGCAATAAACGCGCGAATCAAGCCTCCTTTATCTTCCGGTATTTCACGAAAGAACTGAGTTCTTGTGCGCAATTTTTCACGTTGCTCATCATCTTTATCTCCAGCCTGCGTTTGCAAAGCTTGCGCGGTTTTTTCCGAATTTTCATCCTCATCACCATACTGAGCCTGCTGTTCTGTTTCTATTTGCTTTCCATCATCAGAATCTTGTTGTTCTTGCTGATTATTTTGTTTTGTTGAGGATTCTTGTTTATCTTTATTGCCGGTTCTAACGCTTTCTTGTTCATTTTGCTGTTTTTGTTCACTTGGCTGCTGTTCATTGCCATTTTCATTATCTTGTTGGCTCTCTTCATTATTTTGGGCATTTTGTGATTGTTTTTGCGGATTATTGTTCTGCTGTTTATCTGCTTGTTCTTGCTGTTGTTCCTGTTGAGAATTATTCTCCTGACTATCGACTTGCTGTTCCTGATTTTCTTCTTTATTGCTTTGTTCGTCTTTTTGTTGCTTCTGTTTCTGCGAATCCGTCACAGACTGCTGTTTATCTTCCTGTTCTTGTTTATTTTTATTTTGTTGCTGCTGTTCTTGCTGTTGCTGCATTTGCTTTAAATAATCCAAATTAAATTGAGCATCTTCAAATGAACTGTCTTTTTTTAACACCTCTTCATATTTTGCTATGGCTTCCGCTATTTTTCCGCCCTTAGCCAAAGCATTACCCTGATTATATAAAGAGGTAACATCATCTCCTTGCAAAAAACTATTATATGCCGTTGAAAAATCGCCGTTTTTATATGCTGCTGCTCCTTTCCACTGACTATCTGTAAACTTATCTTGCGCTTTGTCATATTGCTGATTTTCAAAATAACCCATGGCTTCTTGGTTATCGTTCAAAAACCATCCGGCACAAGCAATATCAGAAAAGATGCAAAGCATAACTATGGCCAAAACTCCGGAGCGAAAATAATATAACAACAAAAATGCCGGCAACCACAGCAGATAATATCCCATATCTTCCCACACGGTTTGCATATTTTCACTTTGCTTCAATTCGGCTTTTAAGACATCATTTATTTTGCTGCTCAGTGGCGATAAGCTTTGCTTATAATCCACATATATCCCGCCGCCTTTTTCTGCAATCATAGGCAATTTTTCGTTTTCAGCGTCACTCACTTTAATTATATTAACCTCAAAACCATTATCTCGCGCATTGGCAGCACTTTCCAAAGCGGCATCAAACCTTTCTCCTGCATCAGCGGTTAATATAATCAAATTTCCTTTGGAATAACCGGAAGATTGTAAACGCTCAACAGCTAAATTTACGGCTCGATCCAATCTGTCGCCATCTTCCGGCATAATATTCATTTCAAGTGCCGGTAAAATATTATCTATAATGTTAGCGTCTTCCGTCATCGGCGTAATAACATACGGTTCACTGCTATATACCAATAATCCGCTTTCTGTGGACTTAAACTCTTGCAACAAATCTTTTATTAAATATTTTGCTCGAATAAATCGACTCGGAGAAACATCTTTGGCCCACATATCACCCGACATATTAAGCATTATCATTACCGGATTATCAACACTCAATGTAGGATTATTTTTCTTTACCCATGTTGGTCCGGAAAGAGATATAATTATGAAAAATAAAATAAATAACGAAAGAATATACGGCAATTTTCTTTGTTTATTTTCTCCTTTAACCAGCAAAAAGTTCAGTAAATGTTCATCACATACATTTGCCCATGATGACTGTATTTTATCCGTTTTAACTAATCCGCGATACAAAAAAAACAGCAAAGGTAGGGCCAATAACCAATATGGACGCATAAAATGAAAATCTTGCCACCAACTCATTTTACTTTACCTTTCTGATTAACAAAAGCAAACACAAAAACAACATCCCTGCAACAGCCGCCGGATAGTAAAATAAATCCTTTACCTCTTGCACAAAACGACCTTGTTGCTCTTGCGCTTCCATTTTATTTATTTCATCATATATTTTAATTAAAGAATCTACATCTTTGGCTCTAAAATAAGTTCCCTCGGTTGCTTGTGCCAACTGTTGCAAACTACGTTCATCCAATCCTGAATTTGCCGGTATAGCAAATAATCCGCCAAAAAACGGCTGCGTATCACTACCGGCACCAATGGTATAAACTTTCACTTTTTCCTGTTGAGCCAATTTAATTGCTTGCGGAAATGACATTCTTCCGTCATTATTTTCACCATCAGTCAGCAATATAATTATTTTATTATCCTTACCGTTATCAACTTCCGCCAAATTTTTCAACGCCACCGCCACCGCATCACCGATAGAAGTTGAATTACCAGCCATTCCGGCTGTTGCCGTTTGCAAAACCTCTTTCAGTGATTTTTTATCATAAGTCAGCGGAACCTGCATATAGGCACGAGTGCCAAACAAAACAAGTCCGATTCTATCATCTGTTCTTTCATCGGCAAAATGGCTTACAACACTTTTTACTGCATCAATTCTGCTGTAATAATTATTTCTATATAAAAAATCTCGTTCGCTCATTGAATTGGATATATCAACAACCAATAAAATGTCGCGTCCTTCATGCTTAACACGTTGAGGTTCTCCAGCCCATTGTGGACGACATAAAGCAACCGTCATAAACATCCATACAAACATAAGAAGCAGCATTTTAAACCACGAAATCGAACGATTCTGCAAACGAAAGCGGTTACGCATACGCACATTTTCTTTTATTTTTAATATGTCTTTTAAAAACGGAACTCTCAAAGCATCGCCATACATTTTAGATGCCACCGGTAAAATGGCATAAGCAACCAACGGCAACAAAATAACCCATATCGCTTCGGGATAAGCAAAACTTATCAAAGATTTTCTCCTATCCATAAGCGGCAAAAATGCCAAAGTTTAATCACATCATTCTGATCAAATGAATTATCATCATTTTTCATATACGGCGCACGTTCAAGCAACAAAGCAACTTGCGGAGGCAATTTCTTTTTGCTTTTAGAGTTAATAAAATCAATCCATTCTTTTCCGCTTAAAGCCACAGCTTGCGGATATTTTCTGATACAAATGCGTCTTAAAATTTCCGACATTTTGATTGCCGAATCCAAATTTGTTTTATCTTTTAGATTTTTCAGAAGCCTATATGCATATATCTTGGCGCTTGTCCGCCAGATGAGTTTACACAGGTAATAGGTTAATAAAATACCTAACGTAACGGCCAAAATAATCCACCATCCTTTAGCCGGCGGAAAAAATGAAACACCTTCACTGGGCAAATGAATATCTCTTAATTCCGGTAAGTTATCCATATTATGATTGCTCCTGTTTTATTCCTTATTAAAGATTTATGTTTTGTATTTTGGAATATCAAGCACCTTTTAAATAAATTTAGCGTTTTGCATATTTAGGCTTTCGTTGCGGAACAGATATGATTTTAACATTTTTCATACGAGCCTGAGATGCTGTTATTTTCGGAGGATACACAGTTTTTCCTTCATATGATTTCTGCGCCTCTATATTTGCAATTACGGAATCAGACACAATACCCGCATTTTTATCATCTTTTTTAACTTCATTAAGCGAATCGATTTTCTTTACGGCCTTACTTGTTCCGATAATAATTTTTTCTTCAATAACATTATTTTTTTCAGGTTCTATGTTTGTATTTTGTTGAGGCTCTTTAACCGAATTATTTTCTTTGGAAACAACTTCCAATGCCGGTGCATGCCCCAACTCAACCGTTTTTTTCTGTATTTTTTCATTTGCGGCATCAATATTTTTTACCTGACGCTTAAATTCACTCAATAACCCGCCTGTTAAATCGTTTCCGGTGGCAACTTTTGCTTTAAGCGGATTTATCCTCTGCCCTTTGCGGATAATCTCAAAATGAAGGTGAGGACCGGTGGAGCGTCCCGTACTACCAACATAACCGATTATTTGTCCTTTACGAACTTTAATTCCTTTGCGAATTCCTCTGGCAAAACCTTTCATGTGTCCATAAGCTGTTTCATATTCGGGATTGTGACGTATTTTTACAAAATTACCATATCCGTTAACATACTGGGCCATTTCAACCACTCCATTACCGCTGGCATAAATAGCTGTTCCGCTCGGAGCCGCATAATCAACACCGCTATGAAATTTTTTAGTTTTGTAAATAGGGTGCGTTCTGTAACCGAACAATGAAGATATACGAGCATTACGCATAGCCATCGGTTTTATATCTAATCCGGTTTTACGCGCCTGCCCTTTTTCATCATAAAACTCGTCTTTGAAACGGTATTGCTTATATACTCTCTTACCCACAGATATTTCGGCATACAAAAGTTTACCCGTTTTAACCACATCACCTTTTTCAGTTTTACTTACCTCATATTTAACGGCAAATTTATCCCCTTTATGCAAATCTGTTTTAAAGTTTATCAAATGAGACATACGGTTAACAACCTCATTTACTATACGTTGAGGAATCCCTGCCCTAACCATAGATACCGATGCCTGTCCGACAATACTTCCTTTGATTACTTTAACATCTTGCGCAAATTTTTCCTGTTCTATTTTGGCTTCAAACTGATCATATTCATTAACTCTCAAAATATATTTTGTTCCCAATTCAGGTTCAAAAACAAGTGTATCAAGAGTTTCTATTTTACGCGATTGAACATCAAAAGTGGCTGTTAATTCCAAGTGTTGGCCAATTTTCAAATTACGGGCATCATACACCTTACGAAAAACATTATATGCTTCCGTAGCAGTGCTATTATCCATTCCCAACTTATTTAATATACCTATGAATGTGTCGCCCGATTCTATTACCAAAACACGGCGTTCTTTTTGATAAATTCCAGATATTTGTTTATCGAAATCGGCAGGAATCGGTAAAATTTGTTCTTTTTGATTATTTTGCACCAATTCAAATTTTTGCGTAACCACCGAATTATCACTCAACAGATTAAGAGAATAAACCTCGGTATAAGCCGTTTCAAACGGATTATCGGCCGACGAATCGTTAAAAGCCGGAGTTAAAACATCGGTAGTAAAATCGTAATTTTCCTCTAAATTATTTTGTATAGGCAACTTTTGAGGACTCACTGATTTATTGAGCAAAGATATGAACAATGCGCAGGTTACGGCAAAAGCATAACCGGCCAACAACACTGTTTCAATGCGCCGACGCCTTATTTTTTTTCTTATACTATCAAACTTAGGCATAACAAATCCGTTCAATCATAACGGTGATTATGATAAATTATTTCAGATTTTATGCAAGCAGATAATAAAGTTATACAGTCATAAACGACACTTTTTCCACAGGAAATAAAAAAATTAAAAAAAAACTTGCAATTAGAAAAATATTTAGTTATAAAGCTGACTGTCATGTGGGGGCGTAGTTCAGTTGGTTAGAATGCATGCCTGTCACGCATGAGGTCGCGAGTTCGAGCCTCGTCGCTCCCGCCAGTTAGTCAAATGACGGAAATTTGTTAGGCAGTCAAATGGGAAATTCCAAGTATAGCTTAACTTTCCGTCATTTATTTTTAAGTTCGAAAGTAAAAAATTTAAAATTTCTCTTTTCGTATCAACTTTCGAACTCGCAAACACGTTTTTCAAGTCTTTACCGATAGATAATATAGTAACCACCGCAACTTCAAAGTGTTTATCCGCCATTGTATGCAAAGCAATTTCGTCATCAATTTCTTTTAACTCATCTTGTAATTTATCACGGGCTTCTATGTATTCGGCATTACTAAATACTTTGCTTAATACCAATGTTCGAGCATTTCTCAGTTGTTCGTCTTTAGCATTGCGTTGTTTTTG
>JAFUSA010000001.1 GCA_017480745.1 Alphaproteobacteria bacterium | reverse complement strand
TAAACTTCCTTTCATTTAATTAACTGTTTTAACACGAAAACAACCACCTCACTGAGGCGGTCGGAAGCTGCAAACTATTGTATGTTAAATAGTGTCGCATATTAGCACGGGCTTCATTTTGCGACCTTCCGACCATTGTCGGAAAATTAACGTCTATAAAAGACGAACATACAAGAGGCTTGCAGACCTCAGACAAGTTACCTCATCTTAATTTTATGATACCACAAAAAATTCAAAAGTCAAACATTTTTTATAATTTACAAAACAAACTTTCGCCGACGGGCACATATACCTCGCCGGCGAATATATTTCAAAGTCAAAATTTTTAATTAGATAAACCGGCTCGTGCCATTGCCTTGCGAATCTGCTGCAAATCTTTGAGATTCTTAGCGTGTTTTGCCTGCTTACTTATCGATTTTCCTTTTATAGCACTGTAATCATTCAGTTAAAAAGCATTTTTTTTGCACGTTCCGATCAAAATATACAAAATTTTTTATTTGTCAAGTATTTTTACATTTTTTTATTTTTTTGGTATGAACAGAAAAAATATATGCAATACAATTGACATTGTCTTATTTTTATCGTAAATTTTGCCAGTTTTTAATAAATAAAGGACTTACTTATGACAAAACGGGAATTATTGGCGCCGGCCGGCGATGTAGAAGCCGGATATGCCGCGCTTTATTATGGCGCTGATGCGGTTTATTTGGGTCTATCAAAATTTTCGGCACGCGCAACCGCAACTAATTTTGATGAACAAACACTCGACGAATTTACAGCCTACGCACACAGCTTAAACCGCAAAGTTTATGTTGCGCTTAATACCGTTTTGCAGGAAAGCGAATTACCTGATTTAATCAAAAGTTTGGATGTTTGCACACGTTGCAAAGTTGATGGTTTGATTATTCAGGACTTAGGCGTTGCACATGTTATGCGTGAAAAATACCCATGGTTTGAAATGCATGCCAGCACACAAATGGCCGTGCACAATAAAGAAGGAGCGCTGTTTTTAAAAAAAATAGGTTTTAAACGCGTAGTTTTGGCACGCGAATTAACTTTGGCTGAAATTAAGGAAATTGCCTCCATTCCTGATTTGGAAACCGAAGCTTTTATTCACGGAGCCCTTTGCTATTCATATAGCGGATTATGCCAATTTTCCGCAATGGAATACGGACGAAGCGCCAATCGTGGCAAATGTATGTATCCGTGTCGCGCAGCCTTTGCCTGTAACGGTAGGGAAAGTCATTTATTCTCAATGAAAGATATGGCACTCGGCGAAGATATTTTAAAAATGCCGGTAGATTCCCTCAAAATTGAGGGACGCAAAAAATCGGCTCTGTATGTGGCAGCAGTAACTGATTATTATCGCCGTATTTTGGACGGCAAAGGTGCCGATACACAAAAAGAAGAAAATATAAAACAGATTTTTTCACGCCCATGGTGCAAATTTCACTTTAACGGTAAAGACAAAAAAATTATTGACCGTGATTTTGTCGGTCATCGAGGGTTATTTATCGGAACGATTGCTTCGGTTTCACATGGAAAAATGCGTTTTAAAACATCACACTTATTGGCTCGACATGACGGTTTGCAAATTGATGCCGCCGGAGATGAAAAACCTTTTGGTTTTTCGGTGCAAAAACTGTTTGCCGACAACAAATCGGTATATGAAGCAAATGCCGATACCTTTGTAACGGTTGAATTACCCAAAGGATATCCGTTATTGCAAAAAGGTGATAAAATATATTTGTCTTCTTCCGGTGCGGTCAAAGGTTCGTATCACTATGAAAAGCCAAAACCTAACGCATATCACAACAACAATGACATAGATGTAAAAATTACAGTAAGCGATAAACAAATATTTGCAAAATCAGGTGAATACGAAGCATGCGTCAATGGTAATTTTACTCCGGCAAACAATCCGGAAAAAAGTAATGAAGCCATTAAAAACGCCTTTGGCAAAACCGGAGATACATCTTTTAATTTGCGTTTATTAACTATTGATAACCCTAAAAACTTATTTACCCCATCTTCGCTTTTAAATGAGTTGAGACGTGATTTATACGGCAAAATAAAAATCCATACTTTTAACGGCGAATTGCCGGAAGTTCCGATGCGCAGACATATTGTGGAGAAACGGCGTTTTACTGTGAAAGTTGATAATCTTGCTTATTTGCGATTACTCAATTTAGATAATTTTGCCGAAATTATTTATTTAATTAACCCGCAAAGTGATATCCGAGAACTTTCCGCCTTGCCTAAAAACAAACTCAGAATTGCCTTGCCGGCAGTGTGCCGACATCCGGCATTATTTGCTAAAATCATTGATAAACTGCTTGCAAGCGGATATCATAAATGGGAAGTTGCCAATTATTGGGCGCTTGAAGCCTTGCCGACGCAACGTTTGGATATAAGCTTTGACAGTTCACTTTATATGCTGAACACACAAGCCATTGCCATGGCCTCAAAAATAGGCGCCTCGCAGATTACATTATCGCTCGAAGATATTAAGGTAAATATTTGTAACATAGCAGAAAAATCAAATATAAAGACTTCTCTTGTTATATATCAAGATGTGCCATTATTTACAAGTGTAGGCTGTATAAGAGATAACGATTGCAAAAATTGCAGCCAAAAAACATTATGGTTTGACTTAGAAAAACAAGGACGAAAATTCAAGGCACTATCGCAAAATTGTCAAATGATGGTGTTTGATGACAAGCCTTATTGCATTGCTGCCGATGCCACAGACGTTATGACTGATTTTCTGCGCATGGATTTTGTTTATAAACCATATACAGCGGAAAAAGTGCGCACAATATGCGAAAAATTACAAAATTTTGAAGATGTGGAAGCATGTATTAAAGGTAATTTTTTGAATAAAAACATATAATCAAAAGGCGAAGCTCTTCTCCTGTTTTAAGTGAAGTGCTTCACCTTGCATTGATAGCTTAATAAAATTTCATGGTTATTGAATTATTTTCTTTACAAGCAGAATGGCTTTATCAATACTCATAGGCATATCTTTGGCACAAACTGCTATGTTTGAAGATTCGCAAGTATCCGTATAAAATCCTCCACCTAAGATTAGCGATAAAAACAAAACACCGCCGGCTTATTGTAAGTCGGCGGATAGATATTAAAACGAATAGATCTTAAAAATTCTGTTCCCTTGTTTTGAGCAATTTTATTGCCGGAAAATCTTCATTAACTTTTCCAATATGCCAAGCGTTGCGCGCTAAAAACACACGTGCGCCGTCATAATCTTCAGCCAAACTCATGGCGTTTGAGTTATAAAACTTTTCCAAAACCGCTTTGTCATCGCAACTCAGCCAACGCGCGGTATAATATTGCGTTGGTTCAAAAATAACATCAACATTAAACTCTGTGCGCAAACGATCGGCAATAACTTCAAATTGCAAAACTCCGACAACACCAACAATATATTCTGCACCGGATAGCGGTTTAAAAACACTGGCACCTCCTTCTTCGGCAATTTGTTGTAAAGCGTTGGCCAAATGTTTTGATTTGAGCGGATCTTTCGGTCGTACCGACTTTAACAATTCCGGAGCAAAACTCGGAATACCTGTATAATGTATTTTTTCGCCCTCGGTTAAAGTATCGCCAATTCTTAATTGTCCATGATTGGGAATACCGATAATATCGCCGGCAAAAGCTTCCTCCGTTAAAGCGCGTTCTTGTGCCAAAAACATAATCGGCGTGGCAATTTTAATTTCTTTCCCACTACTTACTTGCAACAAACTCATACCGCGTTTGAAGTGTCCGGAACATATACGCATAAAAGCTATGCGATCACGGTGTTTCGGGTCCATATTGGCCTGAATTTTGAACACAAAACCGGTAACTTTCGGCTCATCGGCCTTAACCGTGCGTTCTTTAGCTTGTTGCGGACGTGGGGTAGGGGCATATTTATGCAAGCCGTTGAGTATTTCGCGCACTCCGAAATTATTTATTGCACTGCCGAAAAACACCGGAGTAAGCGCACCTGAAAGATATTCTTCCAAATTAAAAGTCGGACAAAGTTCTCGCACCAACTCAATTTCTTCGCGCAATTTTGCTAAAGCGTGCGCCGGTAGCAATTTATCCAATTTAGGATCATCTAAACCTTTGCAAGTTTCAATAGTGTCATTTATCTGTGATTTATCGCCAGTTTTGTTCATTAAAATCAGCTGGTCATTGATTAAATCATAACAACCCAAAAAATCTTTTCCGCTGCCAATCGGCCAGCTTGCCGGTGTAACTTGAAGAGCCAAAGTATTTTCAATATCATCAAGCAAGGCAAAAAAGTCCATTCCCTCGCGGTCAAGCTTGTTGATAAAGGTAATAATCGGAATATTGCGCAAACGACAAACTTCAAATAATTTTTTGGTTTGTGTTTCAATACCTTTAGCGGAATCAAGCACCATAACTGCCGAGTCAACAGCCGTCAAAACTCGATATGTATCTTCCGAAAAGTCCTCGTGTCCTGGAGTATCAAGCAAGTTAAACGTAATATCTTTATATTCAAAATTCATCACCGAAGATGCAACCGAAATACCACGTTCCTGCTCAACTTTCATCCAGTCGGAATGTGCTTTGCGGTTTTCTCCGCGTGCTTTTACCGCTCCGGCTTGTTGAATAGCACCGCCGAAAAGCAATAATTTTTCGGTCAAAGTTGTTTTACCGGCATCCGGATGCGAAATAATGGCAAATGTTTTGCGCGGATTGATTCTTTCAGACATTTTTTCCTCTCTTTTTGCAAAATTACCCTCGTTATACACAAAAAAAAGCAAAATGCAATAAGTTTTTATGTTTTTTCAATAAAAGGCTTGCTTTCAATTTTGGATTATATTATAAGCAGTATCGCAGAAAGGACGTATTTTATGAAAGTAGATTTGTTTGATTTTGAATTAGATAAAGAGTTGATTGCCAAAACACCGGCTAATCCGCGCGATACTTCGCGTTTGTTGGATTTATCGGAAGAAAATATTATTCAGGATCGGCATTTTTATGATTTGCCACAAATTTTGCGTCCTGATGATGTTATGGTGTTTAATGATACCAAGGTTATTCCGGCTCGTCTATACGGGCAACGCGGAGAAGCTTTGGTTGAAGTTACTTTGTATCATCCTTTGGATGGTATCAGGTGGTGGGCTTTCATTAAAAATGCTAAACGTTTGCATGGCGGGGATGTGGTTTTCTTTTATACGGCGGAAATATCTGCCAAGGATTCCGATTTTAGTGCCGAGATAATCCAAAAAGATGATAATGACGGAGTTTTGATTAAGTTTAACTGCTCGCCCGATGATTTAGCGCACAAGTTAGAAAAATACGGCTCTATGCCGTTGCCTCCGTATATTAAGCGAGAAAGACCTCTTAAAGGTTTGTGGAATCCATATAATGATAAGGAAGATTATCAAACTGTTTATGCTAAAAATGAGGGTGCCGTAGCCGCGCCAACTGCCGGATTGCATTTTACCGATCGTTTGTTAAAACAAATTGATGACATGGGGGTTAAACGCGTGTTTTTGACTTTGCACGTGGGAGCCGGAACATTTTTGCCGGTCAAAACAGATGATACTGAAAATCATAAAATGCACGCCGAATACGGAGTTATCTCACCACAAGCATGTGATGTTATTAATGAGGCTAAAAAACAAGGGCGACGTATTATAGCGGTTGGCACAACCTCGGTGCGTTTGTTGGAAAGCGCAGCCGACGAAAGCGGAGAGTTGCATCCGTTTTGCGGAGAAACCGATATATTTATAACTCCCGGATATAAGTTCAAAATGATAGACATGATTATAACCAATTTTCATTTACCAAAATCAACCTTGTTTATGCTGATATGCGCTATTGGCGGAACAGAGAGGATGAAAAAAGCTTATGCGCATGCTATTGAAAAAAAATATCGTTTTTATTCCTACGGCGACAGTTCAATAATAAAATGTATAAATAAAATTTAAACTATTTTTTGCTATGTTCGCTTTTTAAGGAGACTGACGTGGCAGGCAAATTTTCACATAATCTGAAATATATCTTTTCAACCATAAGGAGTTCGTTTTTACCGGCGCTGTTTTTTTTGTGTGCGCTTACGATGTTTTATGCTGATAATCCTTATAGCGACGAGATGTCGTTTACCTTGCATTATTTAATGCTGATAACGGCAGCAACGGCAATGTCTTTGCTATATTTTGCCAATCAATCTAAGCCATTATTCAGCCTGTTGGTTGGTTTTGCCGGTTATCTTGTGATAAACAACCTAAAATTGAAATACGGAGCCGAGTATATTGACAGTGCGGAGTTTCGTTGCGTTTGTTTTGCATTGCCGCTAAATTTTGTATTGCTCTATTTTTTACCGCAAACAAAGTTACGGATTCGGCGCAATGTTTTGTTGTTGCTGTTTATATTAACACAAGCTTTAATTTTGCAAAAATATGGCAGTTTTATCAATAACATACCTCATTTAAATATATTGCTGGAAGCCGTTCCCTTGTGGGCTTGTGTTTTATGGTGCTTGATGTTGGGAGTGATTGCTCTTAACATCAGTTTCAAAAACACCATCATCAATACAGGGCTTTTTTATGCCGACACGTGCTTGTTTATGGGATTGTTGTATTCGCAAACATCTTCCGGTTTAACCACGTTCTTTTTAGGTTTTACGCTAATTATTTTCTGCACGGTAATTTTGGATTTATACCACCGCTATCATTATGACACTTTAGAAAATGTTAATAGTAAAGTTTCTTTTGCCAATCACGCTGTCAGCAAATTTCCTTTTAAATATTCCGTTGTTTTGTTCAGCATAGATAATCGCGATAAATTGCAAACTGTTTTAGGTGAAAAGAAATTGCATATTTTGGAACAAATGCTGATAAACCGAATTTTAGAAATGCAATACGAGGTGTATTTATATCGTTATAACGATTCCGAGCTGATGATGGTGTTTTATGAAAATGCGCGACATACTAAGGAATTTGTGGAAAATATTCGCCATAATATTGCGGCAACGGAATTTATTTTTGCTTCACATAAAAGCATTAAAATCACTATATCGTCGTGCATATCCGAAAAGACGCGCAAGGACCTCTATGCTTCGGAGGTTACCGAGCGCGCC
>JAFUSA010000031.1 GCA_017480745.1 Alphaproteobacteria bacterium | reverse complement strand
TTCGATTTAGACCCGTTTACGGGTAGCAAGTAATAATCGCCCGGTCAGACTGTCGAACGCCCTTTAGGCGTCATGGCTGGTAATGTGAGCCTTATAGGCGTCTAATAAGAACCGCCGGCTAAGCCGGCGGGTTCCTTTTTGAATATTTGTATGCCAAAAAAAAGTTTACGAAGCCTATTCGTAAATGTAGAGTCCGTTAGACCAGTAATTCCAGTCTATGTCAAACAGGAGAAAAGTATCGTTACCCTCACCATTGTTATCAGTACAAAAATTTGTTGCTGCCTCAACACTGAGTGGAACCTTGGCAATTACTTCTCCTTTGGAACTGGTGTCCGTATATACAGCCACCATACCGCTGGCAATCCAATCATGACTTAACAGCTCAATACAGGCTTCCGTATTATCACCCATTTGGTAATAAATAGAAAATGCCTGATTATCACCGCTTTTGGCTTTATCTGTTGAACCTAACATAACCCCACCACCCAAAGGATTGGTAATAGAGGTAATTTTTTTACCGGTAGAATCGAGAGTAATCATTTCATCCGGTAATATCTTGGCTTTTTTAATTATCGGACAGCCATCGTTAGTAGTTTCACCAGTATAACCACCGTTATCGCAAACACATCTCACCCCGACATAATTCTTCTGCGGTCCGAAAAACGCACGTATATTTCCGGCAATAAGAGTTATTTGTTCTATGGCTTTATTAATGCGATATTTTTGCATGGCTTTGGAATATCCGGCGATTCCGCCAACGCTCAAAACACCGATAATTGCCAACACGCCCAACATTTCAATCATACTGCGACCGGATTCATTATTTATATTATTTAAATTTTTCATAATTTATCTCCTCTGTTAATAGGTTATTTTACACTAAAAAATTGACCGCCAAACGGCGGCAGGGGAGTTAGAAAATCATACTACATTAAATGATCTCGCTAATCTTTAGGGCAAAGCCCCTGAACATCCACTAACGACTCCCCAACCCAAGTCGGAGATATTTAATCATATATAGTTACGGTGTCGAACACCGAATGTAGTAAGAGCTTTCTAAGGCCCCGAACCGAAGTTCTCCATCGACTATATCACAAAAAATTCAAAAGTCAAACCTAAAATGTAAAATATTTTTCTGTTGCATTTTGCTCATTTATGTTATAATGTGGTTAAAACGTCAAAAAACGGAGAGGAACAATGCAAAAAGTTGTAGTTATAGGCGCCGGTCCGGCCGGTTTGACAGCGGCATATGAATTACTGAAAAAATCTAAGAAATATGATGTAATTGTTTTGGAGGAAAATAACATTTTGGGTGGTATTTCCCGTACGGTGGAATATAAAGGGAATCGAATGGATATCGGCGGACACCGTTTTTTTTCCAAAGATGACGAAGTAAACCGTTGGTGGAATAACTTAATGCCTTTGCAGGGCAAACCTTCGTATGATGACATAATTATTAAGCGCGATGTTGAACTTAATCCAAACGGGCCGAATCCGGAAACAGAAGATGTGGTTATGTTAAAACGGCGCAGGGTTTCGCGTATTTATTATAAACGCAAGTTTTTTGATTATCCGGTCAAGATGAATCTTAACACCATTCTTAACATGGGATTGTTTACAACGATTGAAGCCGGTTTAAGTTACTTATGGTCGGTAGTGCGGAAATTGCCGGAAAGTTCACTTGAAAACTTTTATATTAATCGCTTCGGACGCAAGCTCTATTCAATGTTTTTTGAGGGATATACTGAAAAACTTTGGGGGAGGCATCCGCGGGATATCTCTGCCGATTGGGGCGCACAGAGGGTTAAAGGGCTCTCTATTGTGGCAATTTTGAAAGATATTTTGGGTAAACTTATGCCGTTTAAACCGAAAACAGTAGAAACTTCGTTGATTGAAGAGTTTAGTTATCCCAAATACGGTCCGGGGCAGCTGTGGAACACCGCTGCTGAACAAATTGAACAAATGGGTGGCAAAATTATTAAAAATGCCAAAGTAACATCTTTTGTTTGCAAGGACAAACATATAAACAAGGTTGTTTATAGCGAAAACGGTAAGGAACGAAAAGTTGAAGCTGATATTGTGATATCTTCCATGCCATTGAAAGACTTAATTGCGGGAATGCCGGATACGCCGGAAAATATACGTGAAATTGCACAAGGTTTACCGTATCGCGATTTTGTTACCGTCGGTTTATTGTTAAGCAGGCTTAATTTGAAAAATAAAACCAAATTGCAAACACTTAATAATATTGTGCCTGATTGCTGGATTTATGTGCAAGACGTGGGAGTTAAGTTGGGACGTATTCAAATATTCAACAACTGGTCGCCGTATATGGTAGCCAAACCGGAAGAAAGTGTGTGGATCGGTTTGGAATATTTTTGCCGAGAAGGCGATAAGATGTGGAACATGAATGATGAAAAATGGCAAGAATTCGGAGTTGCCGAGCTGCTCAAAATGGGGGTTATTTCTTCTGCTGATGAAGTTAAAGATTCGCATGTTGAGCGCGTTATAAAGGCGTATCCTGCTTATTTTGATACATATAAAGATATTGATAAACTGATAGATTTTTTGAATGATTTTGATAATTTATATTGTGTCGGGCGAAACGGTCAGCATCGCTATAACAATATGGATCACTCTATGGCAACTTCTTTTATGGCTGTTAAGCATATTTTGGGTGAAACTGACGATAAAAAGGCAATTTGGCAGGTTAATACCGAAAAAACGTATCACGAAAGCAAGGCAGAAAAATAAATTTTTAGGCTATAATAGACCATTGGGTACCTTTGATTTTGCTTTTTCATATTTATTTTTATCAGCGGTAGAAACATTGTGTTTTGCTTTTGAAAATAAACAGAAGGAGAAAAAATATGAAGTTAAGTAAAGAATCAGAGGCTAAAAATGAAACCAGCTCAAAACAATTTTCTGCGCAAAGCGGTTGTAGTTGCTCTAAAAAAAGCTCTGAATCCGAAGAATCCTCAGCTAAAAAACAAAAATAGGAGCAACGGGTATGAAGAGTATGATTTCCAGCAACACCCGTTCCGGATCCGGCGAGATGATGCCGTTTGGCCGGAATAGTGAATTTAATCATCTGATGAATTATTTTTGGAACTACTTTGATACAACAGGTTCTGTCAGTGAAGGTTCGTCCATAACTGAAATTGAACCACATTTACAAATTGTGGAAACAAAGTCGGCAGTTAATATTACGGCCGAACTTCCGGGAATTGAAGAAAAAGATTTGGATTTACAGATTTCTCCCGATGGCTATTTATCGGTTTGCGGAGAAAAGAAAAATATTGTCGAATCCAAAGATAAAGATGCTTATTTTTCGGAAATTTCTTACGGCACTTTCAAACGCACAGTGCCTTTGCCATGGGATTTGGATTACGATCATGTTACCGCTGCTTATAAAAACGGTGTGTTGAATGTGTCTATTCCTAAATTACCGGCAGAAAAACAAAAATTTAAAAAAATTGCCATAAATGCCGGAGCCGATGTAGCTCAGGAAAATATGCAAAATTAAAAAATTTTGTTTTATTTCGCCGACGCTTTGGGGTGCCGGCGAAATTTTTTTATACATTTTGTATTTTTTTATCTTGCTTTTAATAAAATAGTATGTTAAACAACCAACGAATCTGATTGCTTTTATGTATGAGCGCATTGCGTCACCGTAGTAAAAGCTTTGTGTTTACCCGCTTTGCCAGGCAAAGCACAGAAAAGAAAGGAATGACATCATGAGACATGGTGATAAACATAGAAAGTTCAGTATGCCGAAAAGCCAAAGAAGAGCTTTGTTTTCTAATTTGACCGGCGCTTTGCTGACACATGAACAAATTACAATCACATTAACTCGCGCCAAAGAGTTGAGAACTTTTGCCGATAATATGATTACATATGCCAAGAGAGGCGATTTAAACAGCCGTCGTTTAGCCGCAGGTTTTTTGCGTAATAATGAAGTTGTTTCTAAGCTTTTCTCTACATTGGCAGAACGTTATAAAGATCGCAACGGCGGTTATACCCGCGTTTTGAAAGCCGGTTTCCGTTATGGCGACTGTGCTCCGATGGCGATTATTGAATTGGTTGATCGCGATGTTAAGGCCAAAGGTGCGAAAGATTTGGCTCGCGTTGCCGCTGAAAAAGCAGCAGCAGCCGAAGCAGAAAAAGCCGAGACTGCATCAGCAGAATAATAATAACGTTTGTTTTTTCGTTCAAAGCCGCCTTGTTCAGGCGGCTCTTTTGTTGATTCATAACCAGCTTCCATCGCCGGGTAATTCATTTTTTAATTCAAAGAAAAGAAACAAATAGCTATCTTTTGCTTTTTCACACAAGGTCAGTATTTTATCAAAATCTGCTTTCGGCGTAATACATACAGGAGGACCTGAGTGGCAAAAATGCGTTACATTCAATTCAGTCCAATCATTGCTTAGAAGTTCTATACAGGCTTCTTCCGGTATGTTTGTTAACGAAAAACCAAACGCTCTATAATCTTCTTCTGTATGAATAATAAATGCGCCATCAAACGGATTTATTATGGATTTTATTGTGCCTTCATAGTCAATTGAAATACCTGGTCCTTCAACATAATACTCTATCATTTCTTCAGGTATAAGTTTGGCCTTTCGGATTACTTTTTCATTATCCAGACCGGCATAATTTCCTTGTGGAGCAAAAAATGTTCTTATGTTACCGGCAATGAGGGTTATCTGCTCAATGGTTTTGTTAATACGATACTTCATCATTGCTTTGCTGTATCCTGCGATTCCGCCAACAGAAAGCACGCCAATGATAGCTAAAACGCCCAACATCTCAATCATTGAACGTCCGGACTGGCTCTCTCTCCCGCAAGGGGAGAGATAATCATTATTTTTTAAATTACATTTTTTCATAATTTTATCTCCTAAATTCAGAGGTTAACACATTAAAAAATTGACCGCTAAATGGCGGTCGGGAGAGCTCAAAAATCATATTAAGGCAAATGATTTCCATAACCTTTAAGCAAATGCTCTGAACATCCGTTACAGACTCCCCAACCCAAATCGGAGATATTATCACATTTACTAATGACATCTTTTGATGCCAACCTTAATAAGAGCTTTTGAGAGCTCCGAACCGAAGTTCTGACTTCACTATACCATAAAAAAAGTAAAAGTCAAATATTTTTTGCAGAAAAGTCTAAAACAAAAGTATAGGTTGTATAATAAAAAATATATTACTATTATCGTGTGGTCAATTAAAAGGAGAACAATAATGGAAACTGCTCTTACTGGACTTGACTTTTCGCCCGATATTAATATGGCGCGTTACTTACAAAATATCAGGCGTTTTCCGCTGTTATCTCAGGAAGAAGAATATGAATTAGCGGTAAAATACAAAGAAACTGCCGATAAAGATATTGCATATCAACTTATAACTTCGCATTTACGCCTTGTGGTTAAGGTTGTTTCCAAATATAAAGGATACGGCTTGCCACTCAATGAAATGATTGCCGAAGGAAATATTGGTTTACTTTATGCTATTAAAAAATTTGAACCAGATAAAGGATTTAGATTTTCCACTTATGCGTTGTGGTGGATTAAAGCTGCCGTGCAGAAATATATCTTGAATTCGTGGTCACTGGTTAAAGTTGGTACAACTGCTGCGCAGAAAAAATTATTTTTTAATTTGCGGAAAATAAAAAATAACCTTAATTTAATGGATGATCGAGAACTTTCTGACGATGTTATTAAAGATATTGCTCAGTTTTTAGATGTCAGTGAACAAGAAGTAACCGATATGAATACAAGACTTAAAGCACATGATGGTTCTTTGAACATTGTTATTGATAACAGTGAGGGTGATAGCGGAGCCGAATGGATGGATTTTATTTATGATAATCATCCAAATCAGGAGGAGCAACTTTCATACCGCGAAACTGTAAACTATCGCCGCAAATTATTTTATAAAGCCGTAAATGTCTTGAATCAACGCGAAAAAGATATTCTTTTCAAACGCCGTATGAGTGAAGAAAACATAACTCTTGATGATTTAAGTCGCATTTATAACATATCAAAAGAACGTGTGCGACAAATAGAACTGAATTCCATTCGCAAATTAACTCGCGCAGTTGAATTAATGCAATAACTTTTATTGAAAAGAACATTTTGCTGATTATCTAAAATGAGAAAATACTCAGGAGGATAAATTATGCAAAAGAATATCAAAAAACAACTGTTTTCGTTTGCACTTTTTATTATTGTTGTAACCGTTGTTTGGTATGCTATAACTTTACATCGTGGAAAAAACACTAACAAGCCTGTTTATGATGAAAAAATATCTGTAATTGCACCTCAGGCTCAAAAACAAACGGTTGTGCACTCATATATCGGGCGTGTTGACGCTATAAATGCCACGGAAATAGTGCCTTATATCAGCGGTTATGTGGTTGATATTATTGCTACCGGCGGACAAAAAGTGCAACGCGGAGATGTTTTGCTAAAAATTCAGCAAGATGAATACATTGCTGATTTGGCCGCCGCAGAGGCAAATCTTTTTTCTGCCAAAGCAGATTATTTAAACGCCAAAATAAAATACGAGCGTATGCAGAGTGCCGGTGAAAAAGCCGTTTCCCTAACAGAATTAGATAATGCCAAAGCACAGTATTTATCTGCCAAAGGCAATATGGCAAAGGCAGAAGCCCAAAAATTTTCGGCACGTACAAATTTGGAATATACTTTGATTAAAGCTCCGTTTGATGGTGTTTTGGGTAATATAGCTTCTTCAATCGGAAATTACATTTCTCCACAAAGCCGTAATTTGGCGTATCTGGTGCAATATGACCCGATAAGAGTTGTTTTTTCTCTCAGTGATAAAGAATTTTTGAACAATATGCAACATAAAAACAAAGCTCCTCTTACCGTAAAAGCACAATTAGCTAACGGTAGTATTCTTCCGCAAACCGGAAAAATTCAATATTCCGCTAATCAAATAAACCCAACAACAAATTCCATTGCGGTTTATGCCATATTTGCCAATCCGGAGCATCTTTTAATTCCCGACGCTTTTGTTAATGTGTTGTTGGAACGAGAATACGAAAATGTTGTAAAGTTGCAAAAGAACTGGCTGATAATACATGCTGACGGAGATTATGTGTATTCTGTTAAAGAGGGTGTTTTAACTTTGCATAAAGTTGATATCTTGGCCGAACAAAACAATTATTTTTTGGTGAAAAATTCTTTTGCTCCCAACGAAATGATTGTGGTGGAAGATGTTGATGAACGTATGCTTGGAAAAAAAGCAGAATATAAGTTGATGCAAACGGAGAAATAGACGATGTTTTCAGCTTTCTTTATTGATAGACCTCGTTTTGCCATTGTGGTAGCGATTGTAATGATTTTAATCGGTCTTTTGGCATTAAGTGTGTTACCGGTGGCACAATATCCGGAAATTACTCCTCCGCAAATTGTGGTTTCTACCACTTATTACGGAGCAAATGCCAAAGTTTTGGTTGATACAGTGGCTGTTCCGGTGGAAAATGAAATAAACGGTGTAGATAATATGCTTTATATGTCATCCAGCTCCGATGATAACGGTTCATACAAATTAACCGTAACTTTTGAGGTGGGAACGGATGCTGATATTGCTCAGGTAAAAGTGCAAAATCGCTTGCAACAGGTAACATCTGAATTGCCGGAAGAAGTTGTGCAATACGGAATGAATGTGCGCACTCAAAACGCTAATATGTTGGCTCTGTTAGTTTTGCGCTCTCCAAATCACACATATAATAATTTATTTTTGAGCAATTATGCTTATACTAATTTGAAAAACGCTCTCTCACGCATTAAAGGTGTTGGTGATATTCAAATCTTCGGTCCGCAATACAGTATGCGAATATGGTTAAACAGCGATAAAATCAGTGCTTTGGGTTTAAACAGCAATGATATATTAAATGCCGTCAAAACGCAAAATGTGCAAGCGTCCATCGGTAGTATCGGTTCAGCGCCGAGTGATATAAATAATAAAATGGTGCTTTCTTTAACGGCAAAGGGTTTATTAAACAGCGTAGAAGATTTTGAAAATATTGTGGTGGCAACATCTTCTGACGGAGCCGTAATATATCTAAAAGATGTAGCGCATATCGAGCTTGGTGCTGATATTTATAACATAAAATCATCTTATAATAATGCGCCGGCATTGATTATGGCAATCAATCAAACTCCTAACACAAACTCTTTGCAGATTATGGATAACATTAAACAAAAAATGAATGAACTCTCTCAAAAACTACCGGAAGATATGGATTTCAGTATTGCCTATGATTCCACAGATTATGTGCGGGCCTCTATTGATAGTATTATTGAAACATTAGCAATTACCTTTTTTTTAGTGGTGTTAGTTACATACATATTTTTACAAAAATTAACAACAACCCTTATACCTCTTTTAACAATTCCGGTGTCATTAATAGCCACATTTGCCGTAATTTATGCTTTGGGGTTTAATATAAATATTTTAACTTTATTTGCTATGATTTTAGCAATCGGATTGGTGGTTGATGATGCAATAATTGTGGTGGAGCGTGTGCAATATTTGATGATAAACAGTCAAATGAATGCACATCAGGCTTCTGTTACTGCTATGCAACAAATAAGCGGAGCAATCATTGCCACTACTTTTGTTTTGTTGGCTATTTTCATACCAGTGGGATTAATGGCGGGAATTACCGGAAAGATATATCAGCAGTTTGCCGTAACCATAGCTGCATCGGTTTCTTTTTCATCTGTCAATGCTTTAACATTGAGTCCGGCATTATGTTCTATTTTTTTGCAATCAAATCACGAAGAAAAAAGCCGAATATTTTTCAAAAAATTTGATGAATTATTAGAAAACAGCAAAAATCATTATTTGAAGTTTGTTGAATTTTTCACCTCTCGTTTGCGTTTAACCGGTGCAATTATAGTATTAACAATTGCCGCCATAATAATGGCATTTAATTTTACACCAACTTCTTTTTTGCCTCCGGAAGATCAGGGAATTATTTTTGCCAATGTTCAACTATCGGATACATCAAGTATTAACCGAACAAATGAAGTATTAAGCGAAATGAACGAAAAAATATTACCGATGGAAGGGGTTAAATATTTTATATCCATTGCCGGTTTCAGTATGTTGGGCGGCGGCGGAGAAAATGTGGCTTTCGGGGTGATAGGTCTTGATGATTGGAATATGCGCAAAAAATCTTCTCTTTCCGTAGAGGCAATAACAGATAAGCTACGGGCGGAATTTTCACAAAACAAACAAGCCGAAATAAACTTTTTTGCTCCGCCATCCATTCCAGGAGTTGGAAATAGTAACGGTATCTCTTTGGAGTTTTTAACTACGGATAATGACTTATCTCCGCAAACTCTTGTTCAAGAATTAAACAAATATTTACAACAAATAAATCAAAACAAAAATTTTTCTTATGCTTTTAGCACTTTTACTGCCGATACTCCGCATATTTATTTAGATATTGACCGCAAAAAATCGGAATATTTTAAGGTTAATATATCAGATTTGTTTGCAGTTTTGCAAAATAACTTAGGCTCACGTTACGTAAATAATATTACCTTAAACGGGCAGGTTAATAAGGTAATTTTACAAGCCGATTATCAATATCGTAAAAATATCGCCGACATAGGCAATTTATATGTGCGCTCACAAAATGGCGGGTTGATTCAAATAAAAAGTTTTGCCGAAGTGAAAACAGAGCTTTCTCCAAAAATTATGTATCGGTTTAACCAGTATTCTTCTGCCGGTATAACGGCAATGTCAAAAGAAAATATCAGTAGCGGAACGGCGCTTGATACTTTGGAAAAATTGGAAAAAAATTTACCGCAAAACTTTGATATTTCGTGGACGGGATTAAGCTTACAAGAAGTGGAAACTCGCGGTTTGGCCGTAATACTTATCTCGTTGGCCGGTATTTTTTGTTATTTGTTTTTGGTGGCGCTTTATGAGAGTTGGTTTTTGGCATTATCGGTAATTTTTTCTACTATTTTTGCCATTTTAGGTGCTTTGATCGGGCTATTTTTTATGGGACAATCTCTAAGTATATATGCTCAATTAGGATTGGTTATGTTAATTGGTTTGGCTGCCAAAAATGCCATATTGATTGTGGAATTTACCAAAATGTATCGCGAACAAGGGTTAAGTATTGCTGAAGCTGCTAAAAAGGGAGCGGAAGAACGTTACAGGGCTGTATTGATGACAGCTTTTACCTTTATTTTAGGTGTTTTTCCAATGCTAATTGCCAAAGGTGCGGGAGCAAATTCACAGATAGCCATAGGTTCTGCCGTGTTTTTCGGTATGATTGCAGCAACAACTGTCGGAATTATTTTTATTCCAGCGTTATTTGCCATTTTTGAACATTTAAAAGAATATCGTTTTTCCATATCAAAAAGGGAAGAAAAAAATGAAAATGCTTAAAAATTTTTATATAATCGCTTTAAGTATGTTTTGTTTTGCTTGTAATGTTGGTGAGAAATATAAACAGCCTAATTTTTACGATGATAATAAAATTGCCGCAGAATTACATCTTAAACCAACGAATCACTTGCCGAATAATTGGTATTTGCAGCTAAAAGATGAGCAACTTAATCAACTTATTCAACAAGGATTGTGTTCAAGTACTTCTGTTATGGTGGCTCTTTCTCGTTTGAAACAAGCTCGACAAAATTTATTGATTAACATAACAAGTTTTTTACCGCAGATTAATGCGCAAGGTGGATATAATTATAACAAAAGCAGTAAAAAAATATCCGCCTCAGTTAATTCAAACTACTACACTGCCGGTTTTGATGCCTCGTGGGAAATTGATATATGGGGAAAAAGCTTAAGGCAATACGAAACCGATGAGGCAAAAGTAAATGCGGCAAATTTAAGTCTGATTAATGCTCATAATTTGTTAGCGGCAGATATTGCCTTAAATTATGTTAAATTACAACAAAATATAAGAAATTTAGAATTATTGCAAAAAAATTTATTTTTACAAAAAGAAATTTTTTCTACCGTAAAATACAAATACGATAATGGTTTGATTGATGAAATAAGTTACAGACAAGCAGAATATTTATTGGCCGATACACAAGCACAAATTCCGCAATATGAAAGCAATATTGAGGCATATCGTAACAGTTTGGCAACTTTGGTAGGTATTTTGCCTTCTGCTGTTCAAATATCTTCAACCTCTCTGTTTAAAGGCAATTATATTCACAATTCAAGCAAAATATATGACTTACCGGCAAATGTAATTCGTCAGCGTCCAGATGTGCAAATTGCCGAACAAAATTTAATTGCCCAAAACGCACAAGTGGCAAAAGCGATAGCTAATCTTTATCCTGATGTTAACATAAGCGGATTTTGGGGTTATGCCGCGAAAAACGGAAGTGGTTTATTCAATTCTGAAAGTCAAACATATAATTATGCACCATTAATAAATATGCCTATATTGGACTGGAATCGCCTGCAAAACAATGTGCTGTTACAAAAATACATAAAAGAAGAGAATTTGGCGCAATACAAACAAGTTCTTTTGAATGCCGTAAGTGAACTTAAAAATTCCATGACAGCTTATGAAAATTCTCTTAAAAGTCAAAAAAAACAATTTGTCGCCACCGCAAATATAGAAAAAGCCACTTATCTAAGTCGCAGCAAATTTGAAAACGGATTAATAGAATTTTCTGATTTGCTTACCATGCAACAGAATCTTATTAAAGCTCAACGCGACAGTGTCAATGCTACTGCCGCCGTTTGGCAAAATTTAATTGCTTATTACAAAGCAAGCGGGGCAACTATTGATAGTTGTATTCTTCAAACGGAATCCTGTCAGAAGGTTTCTGAGGCTTATAAATAAACAAATTCGTTACGGTCGGAATATCATAAGTGCGGTGCCAATAGCCTTTTGCCTCCATACACAAACGATAATCACGCGGATTTGATTCTGCCGAATCGCGAATGGAATTAACCAATATAGGAGAAGCTCCTTTATAAGGAACATAACTCGCCCATATACCTTTTTCTTTATACCAATTTACATGAATATCATAACGATATTCCTCGGTATAAAACCAGTTTGATAAATCCGGAAAATGGAACCACCCTTCCGCTTCTTTAAGACATTCCGAATGATCCCGAGAAAACTTTGCTACTCCGGTATTTTCTCTTTCCCAATTATAAATTATTTGCCCTTTTCCTCCCCAATAAGAAGAACAGGAGCTCAAAATAAAAGTGAGTAAAAAAACAGCGTATCTCATGGTTAAAAATCCAAATCTGCATATTGTTTTGAAGGATAAATTCCTTTAATTCTGTCGTTTAATATTTCTTTAAAGCTTGGTCGTGACTTTATTTTAGAATACCATAATTTGGCATTTGCGTAGTTATCCCACGGCACATCACCTAAATAATCCAAAACAGATAATTGTGCTGCTGCACTTATATCTGCCAAAGAAAAATCGTTCCCAACCAAGTAATTATTTCTTTCCGCAATCCAATCAATATATTCTAAATGATAGTGCAAATTATTAATTCCGACCTTAATTTTTTTAGATTCCGGCGGTTGTTTGAGGGCAAATCGTTTATATATTTTTTCTCCGGCAACATATTGAAACACTTCGCGATAAAATTTATTATCGAACCAATCAATCAGTCTTCTTGTTTCTGCTCTTCCTTTATTATCGCCGACTATTAAACGATTTTGTGTATAAGTTTCTTCCAAAAACTCGCATATTGCATAATTACCGGCGATAATATTACCGTCATAAATAAAAATCGGAAGTTCTCCGGACGGATTTATTTTCATAATATCTTTTGAAAGAGCCCACGGTGTTTCCTCTTTCAACACATATAACATTTTCTTTTCCGCCATCAAAATCCGCACTTTACGGCAATGAGGTGAAATACTGCTATGAACCAAAAGAACCATTATAAACTCCTAAATTCCGTCCAATACATCATCAAATGTCTTTGCCTTTTCTTTCTTTTGAACAATATAGCCATCAGCTTCAGGTGTTTGCTCAATTTCTTCCTGTTTAACAATTTTTGCCACCGGAGCTTGTAAAACTTTTTTAGCAAAAGTCGGCGGAACTATACCGTTATTCTTACGCACCTCTTCTTCAACAATACGGATAATTTCTTTCTTTACGGCAATAGCATATTCCGGTTTGGCAAATTCATCCTTAAATACACGCATATATTCCGAAAACATGGGTGTTACCTTAGATATTGCAATAAACATAGGCATTTTGAATAACGGCTTTTTAGAATATCCTAAATAGCGTTCGATACCTTGTTTACTTGACATCATTCGGTTATAATATAAACTCCCTAACAAATAATCGGCCTCACCGGTAAACAACATTTCATAAGCTTCAAAAGGTTCATTTACAAACTTTACATTAAGTTCTTTCATTTTCCTCAACACAAAATCGCTGAAATACTCTTTTTTGCAAACAATTCCCCTAAGTTTTTTCAAATCTCCTTGGGTATTTATTTTATCTTGTGTTTCCGGCAAGGTTATAACGTGAATAGGATTAGAAAGCGCCGCCGGAAAAATCATTTCCAAACCGGAAAATATTCTTGTATTGGCATAAGCTCCGACATAAAGATTGATATTGCCGCTTTTAACATCCAACAACATCATTTTTACATCAAGTTTGGGATTATTAACCCCTTTCAATCTAACATTCTCTATGGCAAATCCGTATTTTTCCATAACATCTTTGGTCGGTTTCAAAAACGCGCCATGTAAAAAATATATATCCTTTTCGCGCCCGCCCAGCTCATAATATGAAAATGGAGGATAATCAGGTAACCCGGTAATTGTTAAATCATAGCGCAAGTAATTTTCTTTTTTAACCATATTCATAGCAAAAGAATTGTTGCTAAGAAAAAAAGTTAAAAACAACCACAAAAAAATTTTTTTCATCTTGCCATTTCCCCGAAAACATACAAATATTATAAAATAAATTGTGTTAAAAAGGTTTTAACCGATTGCATAACAACAATATTTTTGTAACATATTACATAATAAAAATCAAAAGTGCAAGATGATAAATATAAATAAGAACTTATTTTTGAGTCAAAATGATAATATTACCGCCATTGCATCCGGTGCAACCGGTATGGGAAAAACATGGTTGGCAATTTCTCTGGCACAAGCATTGAATATGTTACGGCAAAAAGTTTTATTGTTTGATGCTGACAATGGTTTACAAAACATAATGTTTCAGTTAGCTTTGCAAAATTCCAACATTGATGAAGTTATAAATGATAAAAAATCCATAAATCAAATTGTCGAAAGTTTTAATAAAAAAAGATTAGATGTTATTTGCGGAATTTCCGGAAGTAATATTTTGGTAGATATTCCGGTCGGACGTTTGCAGACTTTACGTGAAGATTTGCTTATTGAGGCAAGCCGTTACGATAATGTGTTGATAGATTTACCGAATGAAGAAAAAATATTTCAACACTTTCTACCGCAAAATGCTGATTTAATTTTAATATGCACCGGTGATCCGGCTAATCTTGTGGCGACTTATAAGTTTTTGCAGGAAACAGTGCAAAATTATAAATATAACCGGTTGCAAATAATCGTAAACTATGCTAACTCTTATGAGGATGGTTTACAAACATATAATATATTACACCGTGCTTGCGGACAATATATTAAGTCCATACCGGAACTTTTGGGCGTTATACGAATTGATACTCGTGTAAGAGACGCGATTCGCAATCAAGTTCCTTTTATGAATCGCTATCCGGATTCCGAAGCCGCTGAGGATGTGATAAATATTGCCAAAAAATTGATAAATAGTGGAGAAATAAATGAGTAAAACAGATGCCTTAGGTTATTATAAAGTATTGGAAGTTGCTCCTGATGCTGACGGATCGGAGATAAAAAGACAATATTATGCTATGGCAAAGTTTTGGCATCCGGATCATAATGAGGATTCGCGAGCGATAGAAATGTTTAAAAAAGTTTCGCTGGCCTATGATACACTAAAAGACACCAAAAGTCGTTTACAATATGATTTGCTTTCACTTGTTTATGATGAAAATGAATTTCCGACAGTCGGTACATTAAAAATTTATAAAAATCAAAAAGACAGAGATGATAAAGCTCTTCGTGTTTTGAGGCAACATAAAGTTAAAAACGGTGTGATAACAGAAAGTAAGGATATTTGTAATATTTACGAAGCCGGTAATATGGTTTTGGGCACAGCCATAAACAACTGGTTATCAGGGTGGTGGGGTAAAAATGGTATAAAAACGAATATATCGGCACTCCTTTTTAACCTTAATTCCGTATATGCAAACGACAATGACAACTTTAAGTTATTAATACATAACGCGGTAGCCTATGATCAGGAACATAATACTGAAATGGCTTGGGTTTATGCTAAACAAGCGCTGTTTTTAGCAAAGTATGATGAAGCAGATTTGCTGAATAGTTATATAAATACACTTGACTATCATCCTCCGAAAAAAATATCTATACCGGCTTGGAATGCCACAGAGCTTCGGAGACGGCAGTTTTTGTTTCCTTTTTTGATAGTGTTTACCATGGCGGTGCTTTTGATTATGCTATCATTGCCACAGGGAATACTCAGCAGCAACAAACAAACAGGCTATTATGAGACACGCATTATAAATGGTTATGAAGTTCCTTCTGATACGATTGAACGTAAAATAATGAAAACTGATAGTGATGAATACAGTAAAGAATTTTTGGCACATTTAACCGATGATTGCACTATTTATTACGGACCTGATTCGCGTTATTCGCCGATGACACAAGGCAAACAAGGACAAACGGTTCGTATTTCCGGATACACACCGGATCGCTCATGGTATCAAGTGGTTATTGACAACGGAGAAAAAGGATATGTCGCTAAACGATTTATAGAAAAAGGAATCGGAAACGAAATCCCATGGCGTAGTCATGTATATAGGGGAAATTAACAATGGGTTTGCAATTTGAAATTGATAAAAAAATAGGCAAGAGTCGTCTTGGCCGCTTAATTACAAAGCACGGAGTTGTGAATACTCCGGCATTTATGCCGGTAGGCACTTGCGGAACGGTTAAAGCCATGTTGCCGGAAAGTGTTGCGGCAACCGGAGCAGAAATATTATTAGGTAACACCTATCATTTAATGCTTCGTCCGGGAGCCGATTTAGTGGAAAAAATGGGTGGATTGCATAAGTTTATGAATTGGAATAAACCTATTTTAACTGATTCCGGGGGCTTTCAGGTTATGAGTTTGAGTGGTTTGCGTAAAATAAAAGAAGAAGGGGTTACTTTTTCTTCGCACGTAGATGGTAAAAAATTCTTTTTGAGTCCGGAGGAATCCATTAAAATACAACATAAATTGGATTCAAACATAACCATGTGTATGGACGAATGCACACCATACCCTTCAACATACGAAGTATGCGCGCAATCTATGCGAATGTCTATGCGTTGGGCAAAGCGTAGCAAGGAAGCTTTTATTGATCGTGAAGGTTATGGTATTTTTGGTATTCAACAAGGCAATATATATAAAGATTTACGAGAAGAATCTGCTTCAAGCCTGAAAAATATCGGTTTTGACGGTTATGCCATAGGTGGATTAGCTATCGGTGAAGGACAGGAAAAAATGTTTGAGGTGTTGGACTATGCCCCAACCATGTTGCCGGAAGATAAACCTCGTTATTTAATGGGTGTCGGCAGACCTGATGATATTGTCGGAGCTGTTTTGCGAGGGGTTGATATGTTTGATTGTGTTATGCCGACACGTTCGGGACGCACAGCCCAAGCTTTCACAAAATATGGCCCGATAAACATTCGTAACGCACGACATCGCGAAGATCCTCGACCGGTAGAGGAAGGTTGTGATTGTCCTTTGTGCAGTAATTATTCGCGAGCATATATTCATCACCTGCAAAAATGTAATGAAATTTTGGCGGTAATGTTGCTGACATGGCATAATATTCGCTATTATGAAAGATTGATGCAGGGTTTGCGACAAGCAATCAAAGCAGAAAAACTGGATGAATATGTGCAAGATTTTTACGACAATCAGGCTCGTGGAGATATCGAGGAGTTATAAAAATGAATGATACCCCGATTTTAGATGAAAAAGTTTTAGAAAGTTTTCGACGTGAAAACCGCAAAGATGGTGTGCGCGTTTTTGTTGCCGGTGGTTCTCGCTCAGGTAACGATAGTCAATATACCGAAGAAGCTTACAACTTGGGTAAAAAAATCGTAAAAATGGAATTTCGGCTTGATTTCGGTTTATCTAACAGTGGTATCATGGGGGCGGTGGCCAAAGGAGTGCTTGACGGATGGAATAAAAAACAACACAAACAAAAAGGAGCTCCTATTCAAGGAATAACCACGGAAAAATATTTTGCTTTATATCCCAGCGATGATGAACTCATACGTAAAATGGATATTGTTGTGGCTCGCACTTTGGAGGAGCGCAAACAAATGTTATTAAAGGCCGATTTTGTAGTGTTTGCTCCGGGCGGTGTTGGAACTTTGGATGAATTGGCATACGATTGTGTGGCTATGCAAGACGGTATGTTGCCACAAAAACCGTTCATAATTTATAATATTAACGGATTTTTTCACCACTTGTTGGAATTTTTGAAATTCATTGCCAAGGAGGGGTTTGCCGATCCGGTTCCTTTTATTGTGGTTGATGATGAAAACGAACTGGAAATTGCATTCCGTTTGCTTAAATTACGTTATGTTAATTGCACTGACGGCAATCAAGCATGTAATAATGCACGGCAGGTTGTTTATGACCTTCCTTATTTTATTAAGCAAAAAATGAACTATAATTTAAGTGTTGAAGATTGCCTGAATCGTATGAATATGATTCTTGATCGCGGTGAAGAAGAAGATAAACAAATTTTGCGTGAAGAAATAGAAACTGCCTATTTAGAGCGTGAAATCAGCCGTATGTATGAACGTTTAGCCACAACCGGCAGAGATACCGGATCAGTTAGTGAAAAGCTTTCATTACTTAAAAAACGGCGCAAGGATAAATTTAAATGAATGTTTTTGCTTTTATTCTCAAATATTTACGCAAAACAAAATTAATGGCCGGAGTTATTTTGTTTGCGCTTATCTGCCGCAGTCTTGCCGATCGCGGAGAGGTGTATGCCATGGCGCAAATAATCGGCCTATTACCAAAATATACGGCAAACAATGACATTTTGCATAATATCTTGTTTTATGTTATTATGCTAACGTTTTTTATGTTTGCCGGCAGTTTGGTAAACTTTATTTGGCGCTATACTAACGGCAAATTTTTGCCTTATTTTTGCAGTTTGATTTACAAAGATATTTTTGTGGCGGTGCATCATCATTCTGTGGTGTTTTTCAATGAAGAGATGGCCGGTAAAATTGCCGCAAAAACAAAAAACATTGTTTCCGGAATTAAAGAAGTTGAAGGCCAAATTGTGTTTGGTCTGATTCGTCCGGTTGCCGGTATTTTAGTTACTTTGTTTTTGGTTTTTCGCTGTGATACGGAGCTTGGTTTAATCATCGGCTTATTGAATATTATTTTTATTGTTTCCATGGTAGCCATACGTCGCAAAATAGGTTCATGGGCAGAAAAAAGAGCGCGCTTTTCGGCAGAAACGGATGGCGTTTTTATTGATACCATCACTAATTCAGATTTAGTTAAAAGTTTTGCTAACTACTTTTTTGAAAAACGCCGCTTTTATCAAGTGTTAAAAGGAGCAGTTCGTGCCGAACAGAGTGAGCGCCAAAAAGATGCTGTTTTTGATTGGCAAGGCAATTTAATTTTTCGCCTGACTTATTTGGCTTCTTGTTTATGTATTTTTTATTTTTGGTATTTGGGGCGTTTAGATTTAACCGCAGTTGTGCTTTGCACTTCGTTAATGCACGGTCTAACCATGGATGTTACAAACATTGGCTTTTTTGCCGGTGAATTTGCACAAGCCTACGGACAAGTCAAAGATGGGTTGACACTTATTTTTTCACCATGTCAAGTGCTTGATTTACCAAACGCACACAACATGTCTTTGCGTGGCAAAGCCATATATTTTAATAATATAACTTATCACTATAACAACAAGGAAAATCTGTTTGAAAAATTTAATCTCAAAATAAAATCCGGCGAAAAAGTTGGTTTGGTCGGGCATTCCGGCAGCGGCAAATCAACTCTGATTAAACTTTTGGTGCGCTATTATGATGTTACCGGCGGCAAAATTATTGTCGGTGGCGAAGACATAAAACAAGTGCGTCAGGAGAGCTTGCGTGCAAAAATAGCCGTTATTCCGCAAGATACAACTTTATTTAACCGCACAATTATGGAAAATATTCGTTACGGCAATGTTTATGCCAGCGATGCAGATGTAATCAAAGCTGCTAAAATGGCGTATGCCGATGAGTTTATTCGTGAACTTCCGCACGGTTATAACAGCAAAGTCGGTGAACGCGGAGTTATGCTTTCAGGTGGTGAACGACAACGTATTGCCATTGCTCGCGCTATTTTGAAAGATGCGCCGATTTTAATTTTAGATGAAGCAACATCAGCGCTTGATAGCGAAAGCGAACGCTACATTCAAAAATCACTCAAAAAACTTATGCGCGGCAAAACAGTGATTGCCATTGCTCACCGCCTTTCTACCTTAAAAGAAATGGATAGATTGGTAGTTATGGATAAGGGAAAAATTGTTGAAGAAGGCGCTCACGATGAGCTGCTTTCTCACCGCGGCGCTTACTACAACTTTTACCAAATCCAAAAAATGGAAAAGTAATATTATTGCCAAGTTGTTAATATTATTGCCAAGTTGTATTTTTCCATAGAGATCTCTTAAAATCAATGCCAAACATAAATAAAAGACTTGGATATCCTTATTCATAAATGTAAAGTCCGTCAGACCACCTGTTCCAGTCTATATCAAACATAAAAAGAGTGTCTTTATCATCGCCACTATTATCGGCACAGAAGTTGGTTGCCGCCTCAACACTGAGCGGAACCTTAGCAATTACTTCTCCTTTGGAACTGGTATCTGTATATATAGCTACCATACCGCTGGCTTGCCAATCATGCGATAATAACTCAATGCAGGCTTCTTCTGGTATTTCATGCAGTTGAATTTGAAACGCTCTATTACCATAAGAATCCTCTGCCGACTTTCCTGTTGCATTTACATAAAACATATCTCCAAACGCATTTACCAAACCGTTTCCGGCTTCATTCCACATTTCATCGGGCACAAGTTTGGCTTTTTGAATTATTTTCCTACCATCATCTGTGCTTGAATCAAGTCCTTCATAATCCCTTTGCATAGCAAAAAATGTTCTCACATTACCGGCAATTAACGTTATCTGCTCAATGGTTTTATTGATTCTATATTTCATCATCGCCTTGCTGTATCCCGCGATTCCGCCAACCGATAAAACACCGATGATAGCAAGAACACCCAGCATCTCAATCATTGAGCGCCCGTTTTGATTTTTTACATTTAAGTTTTTCATAATTCTATCTCCTAAAATTAAGTATTAACACAATAAAAAATTGACCACTAAACAGCGGTCGGGAGAGTTGAACAATCATAGGTTTTAGTGATTCCCCTAACCTTTAGAACAAAGTTCCTGAACATCCGTTAGAGACTCCCCGACCCAATCGGAGATATATTACATTCTTATAACGATGCAAAAGCACCGAAAACCTAAGAGCTGTTCAAAGCCCTCGAACCGAAGTTCTATCTGGAATACTATCACAAAAAATTAAAAAGTCAAACGATTTTTGTAAAATCAGCAAGATATTTGGCAACAAGAGTGCAATATAAACGGAAATTGTTACAAAGCTGTAATTTTTTGTGTGTTGCAAGCGAGGAAAAATAATTGTAGATTACGAACAGTTGAAATTTTTAGAAGGATATGAATATGACTGATAAACCTGCTGAACCGATTAATTTGTTTGACTGTGCAACCACTCAAAAAGTAATTGGTCAGGAAAAATTTTTAGATGCGTTTAAAAATATTTTGAATCATGGAGCTTATTGTCAAGGTCCTGAAACCAAAGAGTTGGATTCTAAGTTGGCAGAGTTTGCCGGCACAAAATATTGCTCTACTTGCGGTTCGGGAACAGATGCCTTAACGTTAGCATTAATGGCATGGGATGTTAAGCCGGGTGATGCGGTATTTGTTTCGTCGTTTACATTTGTTGCTTCGGCAGAGGCTCCTGTTTTGCTCGGAGCTACTCCTATTTTTGTAGATTCTGATCCGGAAACATATAATATGGATATCGCCGATTTGAAACGTGCTATTGCCGAGGTTAAAGCCGAAGGTAAGTTGAATTTGAAGGCAATTATTCCGGTTGATATTTTCGGTTCGCCATGTAATTACGACGAAATTATGAAAATTGCCAAAGAAAACGGAATGAAAGTATTGTCCGATTCTTGTCAGAGTTTTGGTTCAAATTATAAAGGCAAAAATGCCGGTTCCATTGCTGATATGACGGCTACTTCGTTTTATCCTACCAAGCCGTTGGGTGGTTATGGCGATGGCGGAGCGGTATTTACCAATAACAGTGATGAAAACGATATGGTAATTTCTTGTCGTGTTCACGGTATGAGCAAGGAAGATCATTATGATAATATTCGTTTGGGAATGACCGGTCGTATGAACTCTTTCCAAGGAGCCGTTTTGTTGCTTAAATTGAGTGTGTTCAAAGACGAACTTGAAAAGAGATATCAGGTTGCTAAACGCTACGACAATGAGTTGAGTCCTTATTTTGGTAAGCAAAAGATTTTGGAAGGTTGTCGTTCGGCTTATGCTCTTTATACTATTAACTGTCCGGACAGAGATGAATTGATAACCTATTTGAAGGCAAACGGTATTCCGTGTGGTGCATATTATCCACGTCCGGTTAACACACAAACTGCCTATGCTAAATGGAATAATCGCTCCTTACCGGTATGCGAAAAGCTTTCCAAAACAGTTTGCAGTTTGCCGATGACACCTTATTTGAGTGACGAGCAAATGAGTTATATTATTGAAAAAATGAATGCTTTTGCCGCCACCAAAATGAATAAGGCAGCTTAGTAATTGTTTACTTTTTGAATAAAAGGCAGTCTGTTGGCTGCCTTTTTTGCAAACTTTGCAGATTTTTATAAAAGATAATTGACTTTTGCTTTTTTTAATGTTGAGATAGATTATTATAGTCAAGGCTTTCAATTCATTAATTGAACTTAATATTTCACATAGCGTATTGGTAAGCCGATTAAGCAAGCACGGCAATACGCTATATGATTAGAAAAATAAATCTTTGATATTATAAATACCGTAAGCGTCAAGCAATAAGGCTGTGCCAAGCATAACGCGATATATTACAAACGGAAAAAAGCTCCATTTTTTGAGCCATTGCATCAAAATAAAAATTGCTAAGATGGAAAATACAAACGAATATTCAATAGCGTTACAGGCCTGAGCTATTTGCTGCATATCACCGTTTTGCCACAATTCATAACCGGAAATAATTCCTGCCGCCAAAATTACCGGAATGGACATTAACATTGAAAAAGTGGCTGCTTCTCTTCGTTCCATTGCTAACATTCTGCACATTGTTATGGTAACGCCGGAGCGGCTTGTTCCCGGAAGTAAAGCCAAACACTGTGCCAAGCCAATTAATACGGCATCTTTAATTTCTAAATTTCTTATTTTGCGTGCGGTTAGGGATACACTATCAAAAAACCATAAAAGCAAACCGTAAATTAAAATGTTCCAGCCGATTAATTTTGTGCTACGCAACCATTCCGTGCCACAATATTTAAGTATTGCTCCGCAAACAAGAGCCGGAATGGTTGCTATTACCAGCAAATAAAAAACCTTCGAGCCGTAAATTTGCATATTCGGTAAAAACTTGCTTTTCCATAATCCGCGTAACATTTCCCATAGAATCGGAAAAAAATAAATAATTACCGCAATGATGGAACCGATATGCAATGCAACATCCATGGCAATTCCCTGATCGGGAAAATTTCCTAATTTAGAAAATAAAATCAAATGCCCTGACGAGCTTACCGGCAAAAATTCGGTAATTCCCTGTAATAAAGCCAATAATACGGTTTGTAAATCAGACATTTAATCCTCCACTAAGCTACCAATGTAAACACCGTCAAAATGCCGGCATTTTTTTTCGTTTATATCTAATAATGACTGCGGACGAAAACGTACTCCGCCGGCAACAGCACCCCAATGTAAATGTGCGCCGGTTGCACGTCCGGTTTTGCCTACATAGCCGATAATGTCACCTTTTTTTACTATATCGCCGTCTTTTACGGTGGCTTCTTTAAGGTGCGCATAAATAGTGTATAAGCTTTGTCCGTGGCTGATAATAACCATGTTGCCGGTATAAAAATAATTTTTACCGCTCAAAACAACCTTGCCGCTTCCGGAAGCTTTTACCGGTGTTCCTTCGGGGGCGGCAATATCTGTTCCGCTATGCGGATTTTTGGGTATTCCGTTATATATCCGTTGGTTACCAAAGTTGCCGCTGATACGTCCATTGACCGGCATTGTAAATCCTTCGCGCCAAAATTCTTCAAAGCTTTCTTTTGTGAGTGCTGTGCGCACATCATTTAATTCGCGAGATATTTCTTTTTCATGTCTTTTATAGGGAGTTACTTTATGTTGTGCCACTCCTTTAATATGTTGAATATCCCATTTTGACGGAGCGATATCTATTTCATAAATTGTTCCGTAATCTGTGCCGGGATAATCGGCAATTAAAGATTTTTTGGCGGCATTTCGCGGTAATGCCAATAAAGCTTGGCCATCCGATGCAACCATACACTCTGTTTTGCTTTTAATGTTTTGTTCTGTGGCAACAAAATCGGCAATTTGGGTATTGTCGTAAAAAACAACGTTGCGTGCACTTTTTAACAAAAGTAATTCGCCTTGTTTTATGTCTCCGCAAATTTCGAGAGCCAAACAGTTATTCACCGTCAGCCAACTACCAATTATCAAACAAATCGCCTTGAATCGCACAATCTCTCTCCGTTACGCGTGCTTTAACAATTCCATCGGCGAAACGAATGTGCAAGTTTTGTGCTTTTTTGGCGCTGTTGGTGTTATACAAAGTTTGAAATTTGCCATCTGAAACCCAAGCGAATCCGCGTTTTAGAACTGCATCTATTGAAACGGATTCTAAACGTAACGCCAAGTTGCGCAAGTTTTCCTTTTTCGTTTCAAGCAATGTTTTAATATAAAAAGGTTTCAAATTCGTCAATTTTATCAAATTATTTTTATCTTTAAGTAAATTAGCAAAAGCTAATTGCAAGCGTTCGTGGCGGTCATCTATTTTTTGCTGATTTTCCAAAACTATTTGCTCTAATGAAGGTATGCCTCGCCCTAAAGCTTCCATATATTGTTTTAGCTCGTTAAAATAACGAAAAACAGCATTTTTAATGCGTAAGTCAGTAGTTAATAAACCGTTGTATAATTCGGTTTTTACCGGTACGGCAAATTCGGCGGCACCGGTTGGAGTTGGAGCCCTTAAATCAGCGGCATAATCAATTAACATGGTATCTGTTTCATGCCCTACGGCGGAAATAAGCGGAATCTCCGAATTATACACGGCACGCACCACTATTTCTTCATTAAACGGCCACAAATCTTCCAAACTGCCACCACCTCGCGCTACAATCAACACGTCAGGTTTATATGGAGAATCGACGGGTAAATCATTAAAACCTTTGATTGCTGCGGCAATTTTTTCGGCGGCGCCTTCACCTTGCACCGGTGTCGGCCAAACGATAATACGTGTGGGAAATCTGTCTCGAATACGATGAATAATATCGCGAATGACAGCTCCGGTCGGACTGGTAATAACTCCGATTGTTTGCGGTAAATATGGTATTTTCTTTTTATGTTCGGCAGCAAAAAGTCCTTCGGCCAAAAATTTTTGTTTACGCTCTTCCAAAAGTTTTAAAAGAGCTCCTTCGCCGGCAATTTCTAATTTTTCTATAACTAATTGATAAGACGAACGTCCGTTAAAAGTGGTTATTTTCCCGCTGGCAATAACTTCAACTCCGTCTTCTATTTTAATTGGCAATGAATTTGCCACACCACGCCAACATACCGCCGCCAAAAGGGAATTTTCATCTTTGAGCGACAAATACCAATGCCCCGAATCGGCACGTTTAGCGCCGAAAATTTCACCCTTAACTCGCACATAAGCAAAATTCGTTTCCACCAAATGTTTAATGGCAAACGATATTTCACTGACGGTAAATTCTTTTTTTTCTGCTAACAAATCTAACATACTGATATGATAGCGGTTCTTTTCAAATAATCAACAACGATATGACTTTTTACACTTAAAGTTTTATAAATTATAGCGGCTTTAATGATTATGTAGATTATCTGAGGAGAATACTATGCAAAAAAGCACAGAAAAAGATACGTTGCAACATCTGATTGATTATTTGCAAAAGCAAGGTTATCCCGATGACAGTCTGCTGTTTAATTATAAGGAGGGTAAGTACCGTGCCGATTTGGTTATTGTAGATACTGCAACCTTAACACCTTTGCAAATTTTTGAAGTGCGCAACAAATTAAGTTTGCCGGATCATATAAGTGACAAAGATTTATTAAAGCAACATTTGAGTGAAACATCTAAAAGCAACCCTGATATTATCGGTTATTTGGTTTATGCCAGTAAAGAAGAGCCTTTTTTTGAGGTAATAGACCCTTTTACCGATAAACCGGTTCGCGAATCGGCTTTTGATTATAATAATCAGGTGCAAAAAGGCAAAAATGCCAAATTCTCACTTTTGAAAAACAACAAAAGTAAAGCCGTCGGTAATTTAAAATTTGTTACTATGAGTCTGATTTTTTCGACCATATTTATTTTGTTGTTAGATGTCTTTAACATTGTGGAAATTACCGGTTATCGCCTTTATTTGATTTTGATTATCGTTATTTTGGTTTTGCTGCCGTATTATGAAACAATTAAAGTGGCTAATTTTGAGCTAACGCAAAAAGATAAGGATAAATGAAAAACACCACGCACTACCGTAAAGAGTTTTTATTATTTTTACAACAAAATACCTCGGTTGTTGCCAACCGAGGTATTTGCGGTTATATAAGGAAAATTACCATACGTATCTTACGTTACCGCCTACGCCCCAAGCTTTATACTCAGAACCGAAGGTATAATTACCGAATAAACCGAGTGACAAATCTTCGATAATTTCGGTATCGGCACCAATTTCAATACGACCCAAGGTATCATTATCAACGGTCTTGTCATATTCCGTTCCGTTAATGGTAACCTTGCCTCCGCTGGCAATTGTTTGAATAACAGACGGCTTAATATAGGCCGAAGTCGGCAGTTGCGTTTCATCATTGAACTGATATTCAAATTTGAGAGCGGCTTCCAACTCAACCTCATGAACTTTATCATACTCATATTGTCTGCCGTTGTTATCTTTGGCGTCATCAAATTTTAAGTAATCATATGTGGCACGCAAAGATGGTGTTAAGATTGAACGATTAGAAGTTTTGATATCGTAACCGAGTTCACCTTGTAAGCCTAAATTCAAACCATCGGTAGAAGCTTTGGCTCCGGTATCGGCTTTCATATCTATATCAAGTTTACCACCATAGCCGGCACCCAAGAAATAGAGATTACCAAAGTATCTGCGGTAGTATAATCCGGCTACCATACTCTTAATATCAAGTTCGCTGCCGCCCAACAAGGTGGAATATTTCTTACCCTTGCCGTCATTTTCGTATTTACCGTCACGGTATGAACCGAAAACACCAAACATGTCACTATGTGTAGGCTGAATATCCAAACCAAAGTCAATACCTTTTAACTTAAAGTCGGTTTCAACCGGTGAATCATATGTTCCGGAACGATAGAAAGGTGTTGCCCATAATCTGGTTTTTGTATCACCGCTTTCATATCGGCAGAATGAATTTTGACATCTGTCTTCATAGCAACTGCATTGACCGCGGTTTGTGCGACTTACATTGAACAGAATCGAACGAGTTTGTTCAATAGCAGCACGCGGTAAGTCAATCATAGCAATTTCTTCCGGCAATAAACCTTTGTATCTGTACAGGAACCAATCATAAACACTGCCGTTTTGTTCATGACCGACAACAATTTTATATTCATCGTTGGCGGCGTTAGTTAAAAATGTTTTGCCAAAGTTATATGATTGATCTGTTTGTGTTTTTGCAAAGTAAATTTTGTCATCTTCACCCAATGTAACTTGGCTGATATCTGCATTTGTCATATCAACAAATTTAACATTTGTTGTTCCGGAAATTTTATCCGCAACAGTAATAACATCGGCCTTCAAATTAGGGTTATCTAAGTTGATAACAATTTGATTGCCGTTTGCGCTGTTCAATGTGCCAACATTTACATTTGTCAACAAGCCGTCGGCAACATTCAAAACACCTGAGTTTTTCATTACCGTTGCAATATTAATATTTGTATCACCGGTTGCAGCAGCATATTTTACCGTTCCGGCGTTTTCAATGGTATTGGCCAAAGTAACGTCAGCTGCCGGATTTGTGTCTGTGTAATCAAGCAAAGCACCCGAAGATAAATAGAAATTATTGTTATTTACCGTATCAGCGGAAGATAAATAAATCTTGGAACCGTCAGCCATATTAACATAGTTGTTTTTTAACACCATAACCGGATCAAGATTAATTAAACCGTTTGTTCCCAAATTTAATTGAGTGGTTGAAATGTTGTATGTTCCGGTTCCGCCGAATTCGGAGTTCAAAACAACCTGAGTGGCGGTTGTATCAATCGCATTCGGACGATACAGAGTAATAGCCGGAGCAGTGTTAGCGCCGGTAATGGTTATTGTTCCTAAATTATATACCGAATCGGAAGAAGTGTTGAACACTATCTTACCTGCATCAGTTAAGGTAGCGTTAAAGTTGGCTCCGGCGGCATTGTAAAGAGCTCCGCCGTTATCAGTTGCGCTGTTGCCGTTGAAGTTTACGGCAGATGTGTTACCAGCTGTAACATTAACTGTTCCGGCATTATAGAGTGCACCACCTTCTTTGGCACTGTTAGAATTAATGTTAATAGCATGTGTGCCGGAAGAAGTTAAATCAAGTTTACCTTGATTGCCGTTATAAATTGCACCACCACGGAAGTTTTCCGTAGCTCCGGCGTCGGAAACAGCTACTGTAATACTGTTACCGGAAATAGTTACATCAGCGTTTTGGGCTTTGATTGCCAAATTTGCCGTGTCGGTTGAACCGTTGTTATAAATGGCACCACCAAAAGCGTTGTATGTATATCCGCCGGCAGACTCTACTACCGCCACTTTATTATTGGTAATAGCGCTGTCAATAATTTGAGCTGTGGTTGTGCTGTCATTTTCATTATAGAATGCTCCGCCCAAAGCATTGGCTTCGGTTAAACCAGAAGCCGGAGCATAAACAGTAATGGCAGCGTTGGAATCTAAGGTTCCGTTAGTAACCGTAATGTTTGAGTAGTTGGCAATGGCACCACCTTTGGCGGACAAACCCAAAGCAAAATTGTTTTTAAATGTGTCGTTGGTGGAAGTAAAGGTAGCTTTTTTCAATTCTCCGCCGTTATAAACAGCACCACCAGCCGCATTTTTAGCCATACCTAACTGATTGACATATACAGTAGGATTATCTGTTTGCCAAGATGTAACAAGCCATGACGGAACATAATCAATAGTATAACCGGCATAAGTTCCGGAAATATTGCCGGCATGGTTTGAGGTAAATGTGTTGCCGGAAGAAGTTATATTACCGTAAGCCGATTGTGCTCCGGACGGAGCATTAACCGTGTTGGTTCCGTTATAAATGGCACCACCCAAAGCATCCGTAAAGCTCATAGCATAGTTTTCGGTAAAGTTAGTGCCTGTAATGGTTGCCGCGGTTCGGCTTACGTTAGCAATGGCACCGCCGGCGGCTGTCGGATACAAAAAACCGTCTGTACTTACACTGTTACGCGAAAATGTGCTGTTATATACGCTAAACTCGCCACCGGCAATATCTTTGGTTTTATCATTGCCGTTGAAAATAGCACCACCACCATCGGTGTAACTGTCGCCGGTAATATTGTGTAAGTTGGAAATAACAGTTGTAACTGCGCTTCCGCCTGAATTGCGACCAACTACCAATTTTCCTTCATAGTTTTGAATCCATGCGTCATTATTCATACCTACATTATATAGTTCGGTATCATAAGTTCCGCTTAAATACATTCCTGCTATATCTGTTGCTGTATCATAGTTGATTAAATTTCCCATTTGTGTGGTCAAAGTTGTGTAATCAGCGGAATCCACAATATCTCCTGGGTTCCAAGCATTAGCCGTTCCGGCAAAAGCAATGGCAATACCGGCGGCACACATATTTAGTATAAAGCATTTCCTCAGCACACTGCGATATTGTGCAGTAAGCAAGCCTATGCCGTTACGACTCAATTTTAACATAGTATTTCTCCTTGTTATATAACTGTCGGCATAGTAGAACAAAAAGGTTAAAATTTGTATAACAGAAGTATAAATATTTCATGGCACAAATTAAAGAGTATTGCATTTTAACAAAAATTGTTGTAAAATGACAAAAATGCCAGAATAAATGTGTTAGGATAATAAAATGGTTAAAGAATTAAAAGAATTTATCAATGATTGGCAGGTAAACAGCGCAAAAAATGAAGCAGTACATAATACGGGGTTAAGCTTCAAATATAGCAAACGAGGTATTAACGAAGACGAAAGTATAGAAATAAGCAACTTGCCAAAGTGGTATCCGGCACAAAAATCTTTGGGGTTATCTAATGATAAAGTAGATGAAAAAATTGAAACATTGCAGGAAGAATTTAAAGTAATTTATGAGAAAATTATCGTACCTGAACGTGCTAAAATACAGACAACACTAAAATCATCAAGGGGTTCTTATGAATGAACAATATGAAAAAATATCGGCAGAAAAAATAGATGATATTATTGAAAAAGCAGATAATCCGAAATTTGTTGCCGAGATTATGTCTAATCATTTTCATGATTTGGACCGTCCCTGCACAGTTTCAATAGGTGTTGAATCTTTTTATGATGTAAATAGTGGAGATGTGGGGCTAAAATCAGCCGAAGAGTTGCTTGACAGTGACATTTTAAAAACAGTTAATCTTCTGCGTGCAAATGGTATTGATGCTGTGCCTTATAATTCCGAAGATGCTAAGGATATAGGTAAATTTGTGGTGGATCGCAGTGGTATATCCACCCCTATGTTAAAACCGGAAGATGCTGTTCAGGTTACGGCAGATATTGCCGATATTTTAAAGAACAACGGTGATGATATTAAAGGATTTGCTTTTCCGCAAACGGCAGAAAGCTTAACGCATTACACAAATGAGTTTAAACAAGGAGTTAATGTTGTCGAAAATAATTACGGCACAGCATTGGAGCAGCAAATACAAAATGAATACGGTCAAAGTGTTGATGAATTTTTGCAACAACAAACAGAAAGATTGCAAACTTTGCCAGAAGTCAGAGTTGAGGATTTGGCTAATGATTATACGACCGGTTATCGCGGCGGTTCGTTCGGCAGTCAGCCGTATGCGGTTTTATCTGCTCGCCGCAGTAAGGATTTGGCATATTTTTCGCCGGATGCAAACGTTGCTAAGATTTACAGTGCAGGTGCAGGGTATTCTACGGAAATAGGTATTGTTGCCGCTGTAAATTTAAGCGAAGATCAAAAGTTTTATAAAGACTGGGGATTGGAGAGCAGAGGTGCAGAGCAACAGCGAGGAAGAAGAGCATACGAGACTATCGGTTTATCACACAAAAATCCGGTTAAAGCTCTGTATATGATAAAAAACAATAAAATGTATCAAATAGCCGATGAAAACGGATATATCAATCGGGAAATGGAACTGTTTGCTAAACTGCATGATGTTAAAAGCTTAGCAAAAACCGAGGTTATGTGTGAACGCGGTAATTTGCTTAAAGATACTGTTGAAGCAGATATTTCTCAGGCTGTGAGGCCGTATAACAAAGAAAAAATGTTGGCACCGTATGAAGCCAAGCGCGATATGGCAGCGCAAGAATTTATTAAGCAGAATTTTTTGGAATCCGAAGTTTCTCTAACCGAAGGCGGTAAATATAAATTGGATAAAGTTGTTGCCTTCGGTAGTCAGCCCGGCGATGAACAGCAAAAGATTGAAGATATCGTGCCGATCTGCGTTCAAGATATTGAGTTTAAAAAAGTTGTGATATCTAACTGTATGGTTGATGATAATCCGCTGTTAAAGGACATACAAAACCTAACTCTTACGGCTTGTGCGGTGGAAAACGGCAAAGATATTCCCGATGGTACAGTTTTCAAAAACTGCCAATTTAAGGAAGGTGTTGATTTAAGTCATCTGAAAAATGCCAAGTTTATAGATTGTGCTTTTCCTGATAATGTTAAATTGCCGCAAAGTGTGGAATTTGAAGATTGTAAACTTTCGCAACATATGGATTTAAGCGGGCGGGCTGTAACAATTTCTTCAAGCAAAGATGCACTGATTGATGATGTACTTAAAACGAATATTGATAAGGCAAAAGAGCTTAAATTTTCTGGTATTTTTCAGGCAGAAGACGCATCTTTATCAAACAAATTGAAATCCTGTGATATTTCAGAATTAAAGGCTATCAGAGTAAAAGATAAGGCTTCTTTTGATATAATGGATAATTCGTTGCCTTGTATTGCTATTGATGGTGAAACTGCCCATTTGCGAAACGTTAAGACAACTCGTTTAGATGAGGCTGGTGTAGATTTACGTTCTCAAAAAAATGTCAAGTTTTACGGAGATTGTCATTTATCGGGGTATGATGCTGATTTTTTCATCAGTCCGCGCAACAACATAAAAGCAGATTTTTCTCAATGCACATCATTGGATGTAGGTTCAGCGCATTCGCCGTTTGCCATTGCTCAACTTAAAGAGTTACCACTATCTCCGGAAACAAAAATAAAGTGCTCCGATATGGTTCAAATATCCGGTGTTGAAGATTTGAAGATTGTCGGCAGAAGCGATATGAGCAACCTTAAAATGATGATAATACCGGAGGATACGGCTTCATTTATAAAAGATGTGAATGATGCCGGACTTAAATTACCGGAAAATGTCGGACTGATGTATTTTGATAGTAACAGGGGTGTACCGGTAATAATTGCCTCCGCAGCAAATAGAAAATATTTTGAAAAAAACAACCAAGTAGGAGATGATAACAAAGGGTTCAGAGAATATTTAACACCGGAAGAGTTTACCAAGAAGACCGGAGCCGAGTTTGGCAAGTTAGAAGTTAAAGAAGAGCCAAAGGTTACTGAAAAGCAAAAGACCTCAAATAATAAAGAAAATAATGCAACGGGGGGGGGCATTAAAGAAAAAATACAATCGGATAATGTATTTGCAAAAAATGAAAAAACGGCGGATGTTCCGTTGGAGCCGGGAGAATACAGCTCTCAACAAGACGACAATCGTTATGCGCAATTTGCCGAAAAAGATGCCGGTGAAAAATTAAGAAAACTCTGTGAGGAGATGCAGAAATATAATCCGGAATTACATAAAAAAATTATTGCCGATTGGAATGAGCAACATAGTGCTAAACCTATTACAACCATGGAACAATATAACGATGTAGCACGTAATGTAATGATGCAGTATAAATCTGCTCTGCAACCGCATGTTGAAACCATGATGCAACAATCGGAAATGCTTTCTTCACTGGAATCGGTAAATGCCGGCCAAAATTTAGTGAAACTTTGCACAGAGGTATCTAAAACGGATTCCGGTTTAGGGAATAAAATTATGGCGGATTGGAACACCGCACACGCGGCACAATCTCCTACCAATATGGAACAATATGATAGTATTGCTCGTGATATTATGAATCAGCATAAATTTGATCTTATGCCGCACGCTGAAAATGTGGTTAAAAGCAATTTATATGATAATTTGATTGAAAAAGAGCCGGATTCCAAACTGCGTAAACTGTGCGAAGATGTAAAACAAAAAGATCCGGCTTTATATCAAAATATTACCACCAGTTGGAATTTGCAATATACGGCGGTTGGTGTGAAAACAATGGATCAGGCCAATAGTGTGGCAAAAGATATGATGCAGAGGTATAAAAAAGAGCTTATACCTTATGCCGAGACTTGTTTCAAGGCTGAAATGACACCGCAAACACCGATTCAGATGCCGGCGGAGCAAAAAATGCAAACCAACAAAGATATGACTAATTCTGCTATTGCCGCAGCGGAAAAGCGTGAATTAAAATCTATGTCATCTGCTGAGCAGGGCAAACATTTAACAGATATGCGCAACGGATATAACTCGCTCAGCAATATAGGTTATCCGGCGTCCATTGCAAATAAAACTCCGAACAACAGTAAAATTAAAGAGAATCAGGGTGCAGGTCTTTCTGCTATAAATTTAGTAGCCATGCAACAAGTCAAGGGAAATGGTTTATAATACAACTTATGCTTTTGAATTTAAGCGCCAGATAAAATCATTTTAATCCGTAAAATATACGGTTTGATTGAATACATTCGCCAAGAAAAACAAGCTCACAAAGCAAATCAACATAGCCATTAAAGGTGCTGCACACCAACCGACGGCAATGCGGCGGACAATACCCCAGTTGACGCCACGCCCACCTTTAATTAAACCAATTCCTAAAATAGCGCCAATGACAGCTTGCGAACTGGATACCGGAACCAAAGGTAATGTTGGCAGAGATGAAGCTTCCAACCAATTATGCAACGTTTGCGAAGAAAACAGTAATAAAACGAGAGATTGTGATAAAACTACGATTAACGCTATGACGGGTGACATTCTCATTAAATTATTACCAACCGTCATTATGGCTTTTTTGGAATAAGTTAAAATACCCACACTGATAGCAATAGATCCGAGCAAAAATAACACTTGTTCCGGAGTTAAGGTTATCAACCCGTTAAATTTAAGGGGCTTAAACGGGCAAGATTGCACAAAAACTCCGACAACGTTGGCAATATTGTTGGCACCTAAGGCATAGGCTCCGATGGCAGCAGTTATAATTAAACCAATTCTTGTAAGTTGATCTTGTCGCAATAAGTGCAAACTGGAACATTTAATCAATTTTTTCAGGCATAAATACAGAACAACTGCTATTATTCCCGAAACTATCGGGCAAATTGTCCAAGTGGATATAATTTCTGCCAAAGTTTTTAAATCTGTTTCTTTTCCGGCATATAAGTTCCAACCTATAATAGAACCGACAATTGCTTGTGATGTGGAAACAGTTATACCTACTCGCAACATTAGATACACCGCTAAGGCGGCGGATAAGGCAACCATGAAGGAACCGGCCAAAGCATCAACCGCGCCTAAGTCTCCCAAAGTCTCACTGGTTCCGGCTCCGCCAAATACAGCGCCTAAAATTACAAATATTGAGGCAATGGTTGCTATCAGAGAAAAGCGAACCATTTTGGAACCGACGGCCGTGCCAAAGATATTAGCAGCGTCGTTTGCTCCCAACGACCAACCTAAAAATAAGCCGCTACTTAGGAAAAACAAGTAACTAAGATCCATCAGATATCTCTCTTAATTGTGAAAATCAAAACGGCGTCAATACAATCTTCCGCCTTATCGGCAATATCCGCAACTTCTCCGATTAGTGAGTTTAATTGTATTTTGTGCGCCAGTTCCATATCGGATTCAAATACTTCTTGCTTCAAAGCTGCCCAAGTTTTATCGCTTTCATGCTCCAAAAAATAAACTTTACGGGCGTAATCGCGCACTGTGGCAAAATCGCGGAAAAATGCGCGTGAGGAAATAGCCATATTTTCGGCACAATCAGAAACCTGTTGCACCAACACCTTAAAATTATCACGAAATTTTTGCGGAATATCCGGTTGTTCGATATAAAACTTATGAGCAACTTCGTCAAACTCATTAATAACTTTATCAATGTTTTCTACCATTTGCAAAACATCGGCTCGCAAATCGGGAATCAGGTTGTGAATATATAAACTGCTTTCAATTTCACGTCGCAAGTCATCGGCTTCGGCTTCAATATTTTTAATTTTTTTGCTGACACGGCGATAGTTGGAGCTACGTTTTTCTCTCATGTAAATATCAAAAGCTTCTTTAAAAAACATCGAGCTTTCAATAACTTTATCGTGCATTTGATCAATTTTCTGTTCCAAATCACGAGTAGTCGAAAATATGGATAATTTAATATTAAACATTTTAAGTCCTTTCTTATCCGCCCACTTTAACCGCAAAAAAAATAAAAGTCCACAAATATTTTATTAAAATGTTTTTAAACTTGCTTAATTTGATAAAAGTTACTATTTTATATATGTTTAGATTAATCAACAGAGGAAAACAAAATGAAAAATTTTTCAATAATTCTTTCCGTTATCGCTGTTATTTTGGCATCGTTTTCTTTGCTTAACGGTTGCAAAATCAGCGGTGTAAAGGGAAATTCGATTGTTCAGTTGTCGGGTGGACAAGTGTCGGAAGAAGAATTGGCCACTATGCTTAAAAAAAATCCGAAAATGATTGTTGATGCGTTAGAGGCTTATCAACTCCAATTGCAAGAAGAAGCAGAAAGAGAACAACAGGAAGCCGTTGCCAAATATGCCGATGAAATTAATGGCACGGAAAATGCACCGACATTTGGTCCGGCAGATGCCAAGGTTACGGTAGTGGAATTCTTTGACTTTTCTTGCATATATTGCAAAAAGTTGGCTCCTACCATGGAAAAGATTATGGCTGATAATCCGGATGTTAAGTTTGTGTTCAAACCGCTTACTTTTTTAACACCGCTTTCACCATATCAGGCAAAGGCTGGTTTTGCTGCGCATAAACAGAATAAGTTTATTGATTTTTATAAAAAAGTTATGGACAGCAAAGAAGTTATGGATAAAAAAGCCGTAGATAAAGTTGCCGAAGATTTGGGTTTGGATATGGAAAAATACAAAGCCGATGTGGATTCTACGGAAATTGCCGATGATTTGGGTGAAATTGCCGTGCTTTCACAAAAAATTCATATCAGAGGCGTGCCGTCTGTGTTTGTTAACGGTAAGCCGGTTCAATCTTATAATGCAGAAGATTTTCAAGCGGAAATCAATAGTGTGAAATAATTTAAGTTTGAACAAAAGTTATTCGCCGACGAGTTTTATCTCGCCGGCGGATTTTTTTATGAATTTTGTAAAAATAGTTTGACTTTTGCATTTTTTATGATATGATAAAACAAGATGAGGTAAAATTCGTCTGAGGTCTCTAAACCTCTTATCTATCCGTCCTTTGTGACGTAAAATATTTCCAGCATGGCTGGAAGGTTGTGGAATAAACCTGTGGCAAATACGCAACGCTATTGGATAGATGATAGTTTAGAGCTTCCAGCCGCCTTATCGGGCGGTTATTTTAGTATAATTCAACAACAATGAAAGGAAGTTTACTATGAGAAACTTAAAAATAAAAAATAATGATACTCTCTCACGCAAGGAGCAAGGGAGCCAGTCCGGACGCTCTATGATTGAGATGTTAGGCGTTCTGGCCATAATCGGCGTGCTCTCTGTCGGTGGCATCGCCGGATATTCAAAAGCTATGCAAAAGTATAGAATCAATAAAACCATAGAGCAAATAACCTTAATTGCCGGCAATGTGAGAACATTTTTTGCTCCGCAAAGGAGCTATGATGGCGTTTCTTGTTATTGTGGAACTGGATATTGTTCTGGTGATGGCTGTTCGATAATTAGAAAAGCCAAAATATTACCCGATGAAATGATCGTAGATACACAACAGCAACACGCCAATATAGCTATTAAAGTGGCAAACGTTTTTGGAAACTCTGTTGTTTTAGGTGCAACAGATGATAATAAATCATTTTATATAGGCTATGGTCTTCCTTTTGATGCGGAGATATGTATAGAATTGGCAACTAAGGACTGGTCGGTATCAAATGCCATGAAAATGGAAATTCAGGGACCAGCAGGACATGTGTTCAGTTCTATTCCGGCAGATATGGAAGAAGCCGTAACATATTGTGCGAATGCGGCAAATTCGAAAGGAACTCCCGGAGCCGGAAATGAAATTCTGTTTTATATTTTGGTAAAATAGCCTATTACTAATATACCGCCGCAACAAAGTCGGCGGTATATATTTTATGTGGATAGAAAAAAGATATTACTGCAATTAAAAATTTTTTATTTTAATATCACCATGATACGAAATTTTTTGAGGAAAAAATGTCTTTTACCGCGTTTGTTCGCAAAATTTATGATTATGTAATCAACCTTTCCGGCAATAAACATGCTTTGGCTTGGCTGTTTGTTATCTCTTTTATTGAAAGTTCGTTTTTTCCTATCCCACCGGATATTATGCTGATTCCAATGATTTTGGCTACTCCGAAACAAGCATGGAAAATTGCTTCTGTTTGCACGGTTGCCAGCGTTATTGGTGCATATTTAGGCTATGCCATCGGTATTTTCTTTTTTGACATGATTGCCGAGCCGCTGTTGAATTTTTATGGTTATTTGGAAAAGTTTAATGAATTTAAAAATCTGTATCATGAATATGGCGCGTGGATTGTTTTCGGTGCGGGTATAACACCTTTTCCGTATAAAATTATTACCATAGCCAGCGGAGCCGTACATCTTAATTTAATAGTATTCACCGTTGCTTCGGTTATTGCTCGCGGTTTGCGTTTTTTTGTAATAGCTTGGCTGTTAAAAGCATACGGCGAGAAAATGCGTGTTTTTATTGAAAAAAACTTGGGGTGGCTTTCGGTTTTGTTTTTAGTGCTTTTAATTGGCGGATTTGCGCTGATAAAGTTCTTGTAACATATCTTCTTTTAGTTTTACCATATATTCAATAACTTCCTCATCATCCCATCTGACGGCGCCGGTTATTTGTCCGGCCTCTTCACCGGCTTTATTAACCAAAATCACTGTCGGAGTTACCATAATACCCATACCGTCGCGAAAAGCCCCTTTTCTATCTAAGTAACTTACTAAATTAGGCGCACCGATTTTGCGTAAAAAACTACGTCGTTGATCAATCGTTTGCCATTCTTTTTCTGGTGAAATTAAGATAACTTTAATTCCTTGTTTGGCAGTTTTTTTTGCAAAAGAGTTCAAATATTTCATATCTTCCAAACACGGCCCGCAATTTTTTGACCAAATTACAGCCATCAGTAAATCGCTTTTAAAATCCGTTAATTTATAAGCTTTTCCGCTATCACCGTAAAAATTAAGCGGCGGGATATAGCGTGGTTGCGGAAACATATTTATTTTTGCCGCAGCAGAACTTAGCTGCAATATAAACAAAACAAAAATCAAAACAATGTTGAAAAAATTTTTCATTCATTCACAACTTTCTGCAAAAAACTTAACTTATATTAACTTTTAGTATTTAATGTGTTATATAGTATCAAGATTCAAAAAAAAGGTTAATAAATGGGTAATTTTTGTAAAATAATTTTAGCGATGTTTGTCTTTTGTGCATTAACGTCGGTTCTTTCTGCTTGCGGCAGATATTCCGAACCTTCGCCGATTGAGGGCAGTAATTTTCCACATACATATCCGCAGCATTAAGAGGGTAAAATGGCTGATAAAAATAATATGGAACGCATACCTTATGTAGAATTTGCCGAAAACGCCAACGAGCGCACTCCTTGCGTTTTAGTTTTAGATTGTTCCGGATCTATGCGCGATGAGCCGATAAAACAACTCAACAGCGGACTTAAAGCGTTGGAGAAAGAATTGAAGGAAGATATAGACGCCAGTTCGCGGGTGCAGCTTCTGATTATTAAAGCTTCAGGCGAAGATGAGGTGAGTGTTGAAACCGATTGGGTTGATGCTATGAATTTTACGGCGCCGACAATGGAAGCCGGCGGTCTTACTCCGCTTGGAAAAGCTATGGAAACTGCTTTGCAAAAAATAGAAGAGCAAAAATGTTTGTATGATAGTTGTGGTATAACCTCTAAAAGACCGTGGATTTTTTTAATCAGCGACGGAGAACCAACCGATTATGGTTGGGAAGATGCGGCGGAAATATGCCGTTATGCGCAGAAAAATAAAAAAGTTGTGATTCATGCTATTGGCACACAAGGCGCCAACCTTGATAAGTTAGCAAAATTTTCTCTATTGCCACCCAAACGTTTGACCGGCTTAAAATTTACCGAATTTTTTCTATGGCTTAGTCGCAGTGTTTCCTGCATATCAAAAGCCGCACCAAATGCAAACAATTATCTTGATGACATAACTGAGTGGAACGAGAATTAACAGATGGCAGGCAAGGAACAAATTAAAGTTTTGGCTACCAGTATTTGTGGTGCAATGCACCGCATAAAAAATTTGCCATGTCAAGATTTTAGCTGTTCCAAAATTGCCAAAAACAAGTTGGTTGCCGTTGTGTCAGATGGTGCAGGGTCTGCACCATACGGCAAAATCGGCGCAAAAGTTATTTGTGAGACACTTTGTGATACTCTTATTCGCACAGACATAAAAGATATTCGCAACAGTGTTATAAAATCAATTAAAATTGCTCGCAACAAGTTGCTTTTACATCGAAATAATAGGAGTAAAAGCGCGGCGGAATTGGTTAATTTTTCCGCCACATTAGTCGGAGTGTTTTATCATAATAACAAAGGAATATTCTTCCATATCGGAGATGGAGCCGGTATTGCTTTTAAGCAGCGAGATTATAAAAATTTTGTTATTTCTGAGCCGGAAAACGGCAATTTTTCGTGTGAAACTTATTTTTATACGATGAGTGATTGGCAAGATTGTTTACGTTTTACACCTTTTGAAAATGTCGATAGGGTAATGTTGATGACAGATGGTGTAACCGGTTTTGTTTTTGCCGATAATTTTTATGATATTCAGTATAAATTTTTTATTCCGGTAGCGGAGTATTTGGAAATTGAACAACGTAAAACCTATGCTTTACAGGCTTTGAATAACACCCTTAACGACAAGCGAGCGCAACGTCTTAATTCAGATGATAAAACTATATTGTGGGCGAGATTGTGATGGCAGAAATACAAGATAAATATTTGGCGTTATACCCTGACGGACACCACGAAGAAATAGTTTTGGGAGAATTGCTTAACAAAGGCGGAGCTTCCGGTCGTATATATTTAGATAACAGCCATCCTAAGAGCGTTGCTAAGATTTATCATGACCGTAAAAACAGCGAGATAAACCGCAAAAAACTTGAAGCCATGTTGCATAATCGGCCTAATATTCCGGTTATTAAACACAAAGATAAAACAGGTGATAAAGTTGTTGAAAAAGAATATATTCAGATTGCGTGGCCTACTGCCTTATTGGAGGATAAACAAGGCTTTTGCGTTGGTTATTTAATGCCTTTGATTGATACTAATGATGCCATATCCATGGATCATTTAATGCAAAAAGCCGTGCGGCAAAAATTGGGAATAAGCGAACGTTATGTGAATCGAATTTATGCGGCATATAATATTGCTTCGGTGGTGGCGGCATTGCACGCTTGCGGACACTATATTGTTGATTTGAAGCCGTCAAACGTTTCTGTTTATAAAGGTACGATGTTGGTGGCTTTATTTGATTGCGACGGTTTTTCCATTAAAGGCGAAAATAACGAGCGTTATCCGGCAGAATATGTGAGCGAAGAATATATATATCCCGAGGGTATGGAACAAACTTGTCAAGAAATGGGGGAGGAACAGGATAAGTTTGCTTTGGCTGTTATTATATTCAAACTTTTAAATGAGGGAATCCACCCATTTTCAGGTGTTCCGCGCAAAAGCGTGAATATGCTTTCCATACAAGAACGCATCGCCGATTATCATTACGCTTATGGCATGTGGCAAGATACTTATCAGGCTCCGCACCCGTATAGTATTCATGATTATTTTGATAAAAACACCATGGTTTTGTTTGAGCGTGCATTTACCAAAGGCAATGAGCGACCGAGTGCGCTGGAATGGCAATCACTTTTAGAATATTTGGTAAAAAATCGTAAACAGTGCAAAAAAGATCATAACCATGCCTATTTTACTCCGAAAGGATGCGGTCTGTGTATGGTTAAAGAAAAATTCAAAGCGCAGATGGAGGAATATAAAAAACAACAGCAAGAGCCGCAAACAGTGCGCGGAATGAAAGTGGAAAAAATAACGGCGGAAAATATGGTGCGCCAAAATCAAGAGCAGGCTTATCTTGATAATCTAAAACATTACGGATTTTATGTATTTTGCGCAGTGTATTTGTTATTTTTTGCCTTTTTATACAAGTTGGCGGTTCCATATAAGACGGAGATTATTCAGGCGGGAATTTTTGCTCAGCTTATACTTATTACCGTGGGAATTTATGCTCTTAACTGGTTGTTAAAAATATTGCCGCGTATTTTTCCGTTAGCAAAGAATCAAAACATATTAAATATGTTGCAAATTTTTGCCGTTTTTTGCCTGCTTATCGCCTATATTACCGTTAATGGTTTACCATTTGATTTGTTTCGTTTGGCAGAATAAATTTATTAAAAATTTTTTTACATTTTGACAAAAAAATAGCTTGCAAAAGCGAAAAATATATGCTATGATGCGAACATCAAATTAGCGATTATGGATTATTTTTAAGTTACAGATTCTGTCAAACTTACCATGATTGCATTTAATATGAGTTTTATTTATTCACCTTTAAATATGTACGTCATGAATAAGTTTATGAACAAGGTAGTATTTGTGTGCGCTTTCCTATGCACACTGGTTTCGAACATCAATGCCCAGTCACTGAGCGAGATTTCTGAAACAAAAAGAGTTGGTAACAAGTTTTTCGTTGCTTCCGGCGCCACAACGTTAGAAGTTAACCCTGTCATTTTCAAGGCAGTTACGAAGAACAAGTCCGCCTATGCACTGGCAACTATCCCCGGCGACGCCTCGGCTACAACCGTCGTGTTAAGAACAAAGGCAACATCGGAGATTGTCAACGTGGATTCCATATCCCTCGCCGACAACAACGAAGATGCCCGCCTGTTCCTGTCCAACGGTGAAGTTTACGAGAACAGCGATCCCGCGTGGCTAACCATTCTGCCCGGACAGCATGTGGAGATTATCAAGATTGATGGCCTGACCAAGGTTATTGCTCGCTATCACACTGTTGCTCGCGACGTTGCATTAAGCAAGCCTCTGCCTCTTCTGATGAATATTCCTGCCGAAGTTGCTTCGTCTGATAATGATGATGCAGACAAGGATGAGGAAAAAGACGAAGAAGACCCTGCCGATGGGGAGTTTGCTATGACAAGTTTCTTTGTTCCTACCAATATTCCATTTTTGGTAGAAAAGAAGGAAAATCCCGAAATAGCAACGACGACCAACACTACCGAGTTAACTGCTGCTCCCACGACATTCCGCTTTGCCGGTTTGAAGTGATCAGCAAGTAATTAACGAACGTCCCGTATTTTTCCCCTAAAAAGGAAAAAACGGGCGTTCACTTTTTTGGGCGATTAAATAATTTTTGCAATAAACATAATGTCGGCTAAATGAATATTTTGCTTGACAAGCCCTTTTTGAGCAATTATCTTTAAGCCAAGATTTTTTTCAAGGAGCTGTATTATGAAAAAAGCGGAAAATGTTAAAGCGTTTGTTGAGCGAATCGATGCCACTAAAAAAGTTAATCCTAAGGATTTATCTTCCGATCAGGATTTGAGCATCGCCATTATGAATCTTATATCTATTGAAGAGCACTTAGTGTTTTCGGGCGCCAAAACCGGTAAAACATCTTATTATGATTTAATAAAAGAAGTGCGCGAAACCCGCAAGAATCTTTTGCAAAAAATCATTCCAAGCTATGAGGGTGAAGTTTGGTGCATGTCTAAACACTTGTTGGCAACATCAATGCGTTTGATGGAAGTTGGCACTAAGCAACAATCTTTGGGCAAAGATGAAGAAGCCTACAAAATGTTTAATTCCGCTTATGATATGTATTGCCTTTTTTGGGGCTTGAATATGGGAATGATGGAAACCAAAGACCTGAAATGGATTGAGCCGGATATTGAGCAGGTGAAAAAAATAACGGTTAAGGCCGCCGAAGTTATGCAAAACGAAGCTGAAACCAAAGTGAGCGAATCGACTGTTGTTGCCGAAGAACCGGTTGGAGCTTTGGCTAAAATGAAACGTTTTGTGCGTAAGGCAGTTGATTGCTGTATAGAGTAATATAATATGTTGAAACGTTTATTGAATGTGGCGATTTGCGCGTGTGTGGCCTTGCTGATTTCGGCGTGTGGCGATTCGGCGGATAACATCAAAAATTTAAGCAAGGAGCAGATATATTTTTTCTACAAAGAAAGCTGTCCGCATTGTCATGAGGCGGCGGAATATATTAAAGAAAAATATCCGCATCTGCAAATTAAAGGGCTTAACGTTAAAATGCCCGGCAATCAAAAATTGTTTACCCAAGCGGTTAAAACTTATCGAATCGGCGCAATGGCCGGAACGCCGCTGATTTGTTTTGGCAATGAATATATTATGGGGTGGGGCAAAGATTCGTCGGCACGCTTTGATGAGTTGAGCAAGCCATATATAAAAGAGTAACAAAATCTTGTAGTTTTTACTTTTTGCCGCAAATAAAGTATCTCCAAAATTACAGTGCATAGTATGCGTTGAAAATTGTGTATTACTTTGTAACTATTACAAATAGCGTATTGACAATGCGGTTTGTGCGTGATATTCTGCAAGAGAATAAGTTATTTTTTTTAGAGGAGAAATGTTATGAAAAATAATGAGAACGGTCGTTCCATGATTGAGATGTTAGGCGTTTTGGCCATCATCGGTGTTTTGTCTGTTGGTGGTATTGCCGGATATTCCAAAGCAATGATGAAATACCGCACAAATAAAACCATTGAACAAATTTCTATGATTGTAACCAATGTGCGCACTCTGTTCGGCAGCCAAAAGAACTATAAAGCTTTAGGAGCAACAACAACAGGTTCTTTAATTGCCAAAGCAAAATTATTTCCGGATGAGTTGCTGAATGGCTCCACCGATATAATAGAGAACGGTAATCCGTTTGGTGGCGCTATTGAGTTGGTTGCGGCGGCTCGTGCTAGTAAGGATAACGCTCTTTGTACGAAATGTGGTGATGCGAAAGCGTTTGTGGTAGCGTTTACTAACATTCCGGAAGAAGCTTGCATGGATTTGGCAACTCAGGATTGGGGTTCGGCTTCCGGTTCAGGCTTGATAGAAGCAAACGTGGTAAATAAAGTAGAAAATACAACCTTATCTACTTTTCAAGAGAAAATTGCAGCATGTTCTGCTGGTAACGGAATTGCTTGTGGAGGTAAAGGTCCGATGACCGCCGCTAATGCAGCAGCCGTTTGTGATGGTGACGAAAATGCATTGCTCTTGAAATTCTATTGATCGTTACTCATAGTTTAGACATAACCGAAAAGCCGGGCTTTGCTCGGCTTTTTGCTATTAAACAAACCCGTGATAAACTTAATAACAGTTTTAAAAAAATAATCTTGACATTCGCTTTTAACAGTGTATAACAAAAGCGTTACGGAACGTTGGCAGAGTGGTAATGCAGCGGATTGCTAATCCGTCATCCCGTTAAAAGGATGCATAGGTTCGAGTCCTATACGTTCCGCCACTTTAAGAGGGTTCGCCCTCTTTTTTTGTTGTGATTTTTAAAATTTATCGGAAAATTGAAGATTTTTTGATGTGCAATAATCTGCTTTTTTGCTTGCAATTAGGGTGTTTTTGCGCGATACCTGTGTTTGGAGGGCTCAGGGTTGAAAAGTCGCCAATCCGGTCAGGTTCGGAAGAAAGCAGCCGTAACGATAATGTCAGGGTCTGGGTCTCTCCACCATGTTAAAACAGATTGAAAAAATGGCAGAAACGGAAAATCAATATATCGCGTTAGCTCGCAAATATCGCCCGCAGAACTTTGAGGATCTGCTGGGGCAGGATGCTTTGGTGCAAACACTTACGAATGCCATTCAAAACAATCGCTTGCACCATGCTTATATATTGACCGGAATTCGCGGAGTTGGCAAAACAACCACAGCGCGCTTGATTGCACGTGCCATAAATTGTTTGGGCGCGGATGGTAACGGAGGTCCGACCATTCATCCATGCGGAGTGTGTGAAAATTGCAAAGCCATTGCCGCCGGAAGACATATTGATGTTATTGAATTAGATGCTGCTTCCAAAACCGGTGTCGATGATATGCGCGAAATTTTGGACGGTGTGCGCTATAAACCAACTAATGCACGCTATAAAGTTTATATAATCGATGAAGTTCACATGCTTTCCAAGAGTGCGTTTAATGCCTTGCTTAAAACTTTGGAAGAGCCGCCGGCACATGTTAAGTTTATTTTTGCTACTACTGAAATTCGCAAGGTTCCGGTAACTATTTTGTCGCGTTGTCAACGTTTTGATTTGCAACGTTTGAGCATTGAAACTTTGATGAATCTGTTTAATAAAATTTTGCTGGCAGAAAATATAAGTGCCGACGAACAAGCTTTGCACAGTGTTGCTCGCGCGGCGGACGGTTCGGCTCGTGACGGGCTTTCGATGCTTGATCAAGCCATTGTTTTGGGAAATGGAAAAATTGATTATGCAACCGTTAAAAATATGCTTGGTTTAGCCGACAGACAGCAAACTTTTGCTTTGTATGAAAAATTGTTAGAAGGCGATATTGCCGCAGTGTTGCAAAATTTGCACATCTTATATGAAAACGGGGCATCACCGCTTTTGGTTTTGCAGGATATGATTGATATAACCCACTTAGTGGCAAAAGTGAAAATTTTACCGGATTTTATGGGCGATTCGTCTTTGAGCGAAACTGATCGCGAAATGTGTAAAAAACTTAACGCCGTGCCGATAAATATTCTCTCTAAAATTTGGCAAATGCTGATAAAGGGGCTTAGTGAGCTGCAATATGCCACAGTGCAGATAGATGCGCTGGAAATGATACTGCTACGCATAGCCTATTCCGCCAGTCTTCCGAGTCCTGCAGAATTGCTGAAGGAATTAAAAAAAAAATCCGGACTGAATAATGCGTCTGTAAAAATTGATGTATCAGGTGACGCAACGGAAATTATTGCTGATTCGGCAGAAAAAAATATTGTTTTGCAAACTCCGGAAGATTTGGTTAAGCTTTTAACGGCAAACCGTCAGCCATTGTTATGTTTTTCGCTGAAAAATGATATGTCGTTTCACTCGTTTAGTCATGGCGAAATGAGCATATCATTATCATTGAATGCTCCAAAAGATTTAATTGCCAACTTGCGCAAGTTTTTGCAAAAAGAAACCGGCACAGAATGGAAAATAAATATAGACTATGAGCCGCTTGGTGAAACTTTGGCGTTTTTGGAGCGCAAGGATTTAGAGCAAAATTGCAAAAATATCTCTGAATATCCGTTAGTAAAAGCTATACTGGATGAATTTAACGGAGCTAAAATAGAAACAATAATTCACAAAAGCGTTGAAGCGGCAGAAGATGAAAATCCAGCTGAATTTAGCGCGGAAAGTTTTAACAATTATAACGATGAGGAATAAAAAATGCTTAATTTACAGTCTATGATGAAACAAGCTCAACAAATGCAACGCAAAATGCAAGAAACACAAGCCAAATTGGGTGAACAAACACGCGAAGGCACAAGCGGCGGTAATATGGTTAAAGTCGTGCTGAACGGTAAATCGGAGATGAAGAGTATCAGTATAGATAAATCTTTGTTAAACGGCGAAGATGCTGATGTGTTAGAAGATTTGATTTTAGCCGCTTATAATGATGCCCATAAGCAAATAGATTGCATGATGGAAGAAGGCATGAAAGAAGCCACCAACGGAATCGGCTTGGGTGGGTTGAAGCTGCCGTTTTAAGGAGTTCCCGCCTTGCAGGGTAATGATATTGAAAAACTAATTAAAATAATTGCTAAATTGCCGGCCTTGGGCTCACGTTCGGCACGACGCATTGTTTTGCACTTACTCAAAAAGAAAGATACGGTGTTATTGCCTCTGATTGACGCATTGCAAAATATGGCCGATAATATAAAAAAATGTCCGATTTGCGGTAATTTTGACACACAAGAACCTTGTGCGGTTTGTGCTGATAAAAGCCGTGATACGGAAACTTTGTGTGTTGTGCAGGATGTGGCGGATTTATGGGCAATGGAACGGGTTGGTGTTTATCGCGGGCAATATCATGTTTTGGGTGGTATTTTATCTGCGCTGGATGGTATTACGCCAAACGATTTGAATATAGAAAGCCTGTTTAATCGCCTGAATCAGGGCAATATAAAAGAAGTTATTTTGGCCTTGCCGGCAACCGTTGACGGGCAAATCACCAATCATTATTTGCTTTCACGCTTAAAGGAATATCCGTTAGAAGTAACTACTTTGGCACAAGGTTTGCCGATGGGGGCGGAATTAGATTATATGGATGACGGAACCATTCAGCTTGCCCTTTCCGCCCGCAAGGAGTTGTAGGTATTATAGTATTTTTTCATAAGATATGTTATAAACGGTTAATTTTGTCGTGACTAATCCGTTATTCCGAAGTTGCCGGTTACCAAAATAATCAGCGCCAACAAAAAAGCTATCATGGCAAATCCTGCCTTGACAGATATGTTGTCGGCAATTTTTTGATTGCGGTTAAATAAATATATAAACAGAGGAGCAATCAGTAATAGGGCAATAACATATGCCGGATTCGGTGCCAGTCGTAACGCCAATGTTTTTGCTGCAATCAGTACCGAACTGAATGTTATTAAATAAGCACCGATGCGGTGCATTTTCGGTGCAATAATCTGCCTCAAAGCCGTCGCTTTAAGTTTGCGATTTTGCCATAGATATAACAATAAGTTATATATTCCGCTTATAAAAGTTGAAACCGTTAAATAATAAAAAAGCCCCTGATACACTGAATTTCCAGATTCGGCGATATATTTGGTTATGATGCTCATGGCGGCAAGCGCAAGTACAGCCGGCATTGTTGCTTTCGCAACTTGTCGCGAAACTTCATTTTGTAACATTTGCCAATAAAAAAAGGTAAATCCACACAAAATAAACATTAACACCGACATAATTTTACCGTTTTGCAATAATCCAAAAAACTTTTGCGGAGTAAGCAACCACCATATAAAAGCCGTTAATAGCACCGTAACTGCCATAAATCGCGAGGTGGGACCGGCGCCAAAACGTGCAGAATTGAAAAATATGTTGGAATCATACACACCTATACATACTCCCTGTATTGCTAATAAAATCCAGTAATGCGGTTGATTTGGAATCGCTACGACAAACAGTAGTGGCAAAAACAGGGCGCATATCCCGAAACCACGCCATATCCCCAAAATATAGCCGTTGATTTTATAGTGTTGATTAAACAGCATATAAATTGCCGTAAATATTCCGTAAACCAAGCTCAAAAACACCCATAGCATGTTGCAAATATATTCAGCAAAGCACGGTTTTCAAGTTAAAAACGTAGATGAAAAATTTTTCTCAATACAAAAAAACGTCCAACGAATCGGACGTTTTTTTGATTATATAAAGCAAAATTATTTTTCACCGACATAGATGCCAATGGCGCGAGCCGCTTTAACATACGGACTGTTTTCATTCAATCCTGTGGTTCCGGCTTCAACAACTTTATCTAAGGCAAAAGAGGTAACCTTGCCGCCGGCAAGTCCTACCATAATGTCGGTTTGACCTTCTGCCAACAGGCGAATTGCTTCGGCACCCAAAACAACGGCCAATCCACGATCAAAAGATGTCGGATTTCCCGAACGTTGAACGTGTCCTAATTTTGTAACACGTGTTTGGAAACCTTTATAATTTTTGTTAATCAAGTTGCTCAAATATTCGCCGATTCCACCATTGATTTTTTCGCCAACCATATTAACCGCACCGGTAACCGCTTCACCTGTTTCTGTTTTAACACCTTCGGAAACTACAATCAAAGCACTTGTGCGTCCGCTTTGTTTAACTTCTTCTAATTTGGCAATAATACCGTCCAAGGTGTATGGTATTTCCGGAACCAAACAAACATCAGCGAATCCGGCAACTGCCGAGTGCATAGCCAGATGTCCGGCATCACGTCCCATAACTTCCAAAATAAGAGCGCGATGGTGTGAACGAGCCGTAAGCATTAAATCGTCCAAAGCATTGGTACAAGCCTGACAAGCAGTATTAAAGCCAACGGAAAATTCGGTTAAAGGAGTGTCGTTGTCAATAGTTTTCGGTACTCCGACCATTTTAACACCGGCAGCCTTACAATATCCGCTTACAATGTTCATACTGCCATCACCGCCGACAACCACTACGGCATCGAGTCCTAATTCGCGCACACCTTCACCGAAACGCTGAGCCAAAACTTCTGGCGTTTCTTTAACTCCGGTATTAAGCGAGCCTAAATAGGAACCGGATAAGCGCGGCCATGGAGAATTAGAAAAATTATTTTCGGTTAAAACTTCGTATGAAAGCGGGCGGTTGGTTAAACCGTCAGTGCCGTCATGAATACCGTAAACTTCCCACCCTTGGCGCGTTGCAGCGTTAACTACCGACATAATCACCGCATTAAGACCGGCACAATCGCCACCACTGGTTAATATACCTATTTTTTTAATTTTATTCATCAAATTCTCCATTTTTTTGTTGCAATCTTTTAAAAAATACTGTATACTCTTAAACGATTAATAATCATTTTACCACAAAAAAAATAAAGTTTACACTTTAAATTGTTGAAAAGGACTATGACTTAATATGAATATGAACGATAAATCGGCTAAGTTGCAACTTTTATTATGTGAATTGAAGTTGGAACAAAGACATGTTAACAATGATATGTCAAGGCTTTTAAAACAAGGTAAAACGATTGATTTTTTCAAGGCAAAGCAACTTAGTAATTTGAAAAGCGGTTTGGCTAAGAAAATAACTAAGGTGGAAGAATCTATTAATCCGAACATAATTGCATAAAAAATTTAAATTTATGCTTGCAAAATAAAAATTGCCGTGTTATATAGGGCGAAAATTTGTATTAACCTTTAAGAAAATCAGAAAGGGGTGATTTAAGTGGTACAAGTAACCGTTATCGGAAACGATGTAAACCAATCTTTGAAAATCTTGAAAAAGAAAATGCAAAGAGAAGGTGTTTTCCGTGAGATGAAATTACGCCGTTGTCATGAGAAAAACAGCGAAAAGAAAGCTCGCCGTAAAGCCGAGGCCGTTCGTCGTGCTCGTAAACAAATGCGTAAACGCTTAGACGCTGAAGGTTTCTAATTTAATAGAAATTTTTATGAAAGCCGCCTGTTTGAGGCGGCTTTTTGCAAAAATAAGAAAGCAGAATATTTGCGACAAATTATTGGAGATAATTTAATTTTATACAAAAAAAGAAAACAAAATTTGTGCATAACTGTAAATAAATAAGAAAAACCTGCCGAAAACGACAGGTTTTTTCTATAATAGCGATTTACTATTAAAAACTATTTTTTGCTTTTGCTGCTTGCCGAAGCTTTTTTGGCTGTGCTTGCAGAAGAAGATGCTTTGGCCGATGAGCTCTTGCTAACAGAAGATTTGGAACTTTTGCAAGAAGAAGAGCAGTTGCAGCCGTATAATTGGTTGATAGCCATATTCCAGAAGTATTCGTCTTTTCCGCTTGGGCAACCGGCGTTTTGCCAACAATAGTAAGCAGCTTCACGAATTGAATTTTCGTTATAATTTTTATTCATTTTAATTCTCCGCTAAATTAAGTTTCAACAAGGCATAATGTATATCTTTTTTTTTTATGCGTCAATAGTTTAAAGTATATTTTTTTAAATATTTTTCACTAAGCGAAATAATGACAAAATATAGACTTTTTTGAGCGAAATTTATACTTATATTTATCCGGTAAACAAATTAAAAAATATTCTTCTTAAAAGATAATTTTACTTGCAATTTGTCGGATATATATGTATAGATATATACAAAGATTTTAAGGAATCGCAGTTTTATTATTTATGGTTAAGTATAGGAGTTTATGATGGATAATTTGCTGTCGGAAGAAGAAACAAAAGCTGTTATTAACGGCGATCACGGAAATGTTTTTGCTGTTTTGGGTATACATCGTGATAAAGGTTCAAAAAAAGTTTTTATTCGTGTGTATCAGCCTTTTGCCGATAAAATAGAGGTGATTGCTGAAAATGGTGAATCGCTCGGAGAAATGGCTAAATTAGATGAGCGTGGATTTTTTCAATTAAACTCAGATAAAACGGAGTATTTTGCCTATAAACTCAGAATAACCAACGATCAAGGTAATATATATGTTGCCGAAGATACTTACAGATTTCCTTCTTGTATCGGCGATATAGACGAATATTTGTTTGCGCAAGGGAATCATCGTGAAATATATAAAAAATTAGGCTCCCATATTATGGAAATGGACGGAGTGAAGGGTGTAGCTTTTGCTGTATGGGCGCCAAATGCCAAACGTGTGTCGGTGGTTGGCAATTTTAATAATTGGGACGGCAGAATCAATGTTATGCGCAAACATATCAGTTGCGGTATATGGGATATATTTATTCCGAATTTGACCGAAGGAGAATATTATAAATTTGAAATTAAAACACAAAATGATAATATCTTAACCAAATCCGATCCGTTTGGCACATATTCCGAAGTAAGACCGAAAAATGCTTCCATAGTGTTTGATATTAACCATTATAATTGGGAAGATTCCGAATGGATGCGTTATCGGGAAAATAACAATACATACGATAAACCGATGTCTATATACGAAGTGCATTTGGGATCATGGCGACGTAAAGGCGATAATGGCTGCGAATTTTTGAATTATCGCGAATGTGCCGATCGTTTAGTGCCTTATGTCAGCAATATGGGATTTACGCACGTTGAGTTTATGCCATTGTGCGAACATCCTCTTGATGCCTCATGGGGATATCAGATAACAGGGTTGTTTGCGCCTACTTCTCGTTTTGGTACACCGGACGACTTCCGCTATATGATAGATAAATTTCATCAGGCCGGAATAGGTGTTATTATGGATTGGGTGCCGGCACATTTTCCGAAAGATGCTCACGGTTTGGCTGAGTTTGATGGAACTTGCTTATATGAGCACGCCGACAGACGCAAGGGTGAACAACCTGATTGGGGAACAAAAATTTATAATTTCGGGCGCACCGAGGTTTGTAATTTTTTATGCGTAAGTGCTTTATATTGGCTTAAAGAGTTTCATATTGACGGGTTGCGGGTAGATGCCGTGGCCTCCATGCTTTATTTAGATTATTCGCGTAAAGCCGGTGAGTGGATTCCTAATGTTTACGGTGGTAATGAAAATTTGGAAGCCATTGCCTTTTTGCGCAAAATGAATGAGTTGATATACAGCGAATCCAAAGGCACATTCTCTGCCGCAGAGGAATCAACGGCTTGGCCTATGGTATCTCGTCCGGTTTCTGCCGGCGGTTTGGGATTCGGATATAAATGGAATATGGGGTGGATGAACGATACTTTGCGCTATATCAGTCATGAACCGGTGCACAGAAAATATCATCACGGTTTGTTAACCTTTGGGTTGCTCTATGCTTTTAACGAAAATTTTATTTTGCCTATTTCACATGATGAAGTTGTGCATGGTAAGGGGTCCATGCTTTCTAAAATGCCGGGAGATGAGTGGCAAAAATTTGCTAATTTGCGCGCATACTACGGTTTTATGTGGACACATCCGGGGAAAAAATTGTTATTTATGGGCAATGAATTTGGTCAGGATTGGGAGTGGAACAGTAATGAAAGTTTGCGTTGGCACTTGCTTGACTACCCGATGTATAGAGGAATGCAAAATTGTGTTAGAGATTTAAATCTGATGTATAAAGGCAATGCACCTCTGTATGAAGAAGATTTTGATTCGCGCGGATTTGAATGGATTGACTACGCAAATTGCGATGATAGTGTTATTTCATATATGCGTAAAGGTCATAATCAGGAAGATTATTTGTTGGTTATTTGCAACTTTACTCCGGTGGTGCGTAATAATTTCCGCGTGGGAGTTTATGAACCGTGCGCATATCAGGAAATTTTTAACAGTGATGATAAAAACTATTGGGGAAGCGGTGTGCGTAATGAAGGTGCTAAACAGGCGCAAAATTACGGTGTTAACGGACGCCCTTATTCAATAGAATTGATATTACCGCCGTTATCAACCATTGTTTTGAAACCTATAAGATAGGATTGTTATGACAGCAATAAAAATTTCAAGTGGTAAAAGTTATCCTCTCGGGGCAACATACGACGGAAACGGTGTTAATTTTTCGCTGTTTTCCGCTCATGCCGAAAAAGTTGAGTTATGTTTGTTTGACAGTAGCGGAACAACTGAAACAAAACGTTTTGAGCTGTTTGGCAATGATAATAACATATGGCACATTTATTTAGAGGGGGTGCGTCCGGGACAGGCCTATGGTTACAGGGTTTACGGACCATATAAACCGGCCGAAGGTAAACGCTTTAATCATCATAAATTATTGCTTGATCCGTATGCTAAAAAATTAATCGGCAAATTGATATGGCATAAAGCTCTGTTCGGGTATGATATTGACAGTGAAGAAAAAGATCTGTCTTATAACGATATGGATAGCGCTCCGTATGTTCCGAAATCGGTAGTTGTTAACGATTTGTTTGATTGGGGTGATGATAAACATCCGCAAATAAAACCCGAAGATACAATAATTTATGAAACTCATGTGCGTGGTTTTACTATGTTGCACCCTAAGGTTCATAACTGTTATCGCGGAAAATTTTTAGGTTTTACAGAAACCGGAGTTATAAATTATTTGAATTGGTTGGGAGTTACTTCGGTTGAGTTATTGCCGGTATTTTCTTTTTTCGGTGATAAAGATGAAATGTATATCGATAATTATTGGGGGTATGAAACACTTTCTTATTTTATTCCCGAATCCAAGTATTTGGCGTATAATGATATAGACGAATTTAAGCAAATGGTTAAAGCTTTGCACGCCAACAACAAAGAAGTTATTTTAGATGTGGTGTATAATCATACCATTGAGGGCAACCAGATGGGACCGACAATTTGTTATCGCGGAATTGATAATGAAAGCTATTATACATTACAGGAAAATAAACGCTTTTATTATGATAGCACAGGTTGCGGAGCTTCGTTTAATTTGCAAAATCCGTATGTTTTGACTTTGGTTATGGATTCACTACGGTATTGGGTTAAGGTTATGCATGTTGACGGTTTTCGTTTGGATTTGGCAACAAGCTTAAGCCGTGTGCGCGGAGAATTTACTCAGGATAGCGGTTTTTTATTGGCTGTTAGACAAGATGAAGTGTTGCGCAATGTTAAAATGATTGCCGAACCATGGGATGCCACAATGGATGGTTATCGCATCGGAGCTTACCCTCCGGGATGGTTTGAATGGAATGATCGTTACCGTGATGTGGTGCGGCGGTTTTGGCGCGGAGATAATAAACAAGTCGGAGAGTTTGCAAGCCGTATAAGCGGTTCAAGCGATATTTTCGGCTATGTAAACCGCAATATTTGGAGCAGCATAAATTTTTTAACTTCTCATGACGGTTTTAACTTGCGTGATTTGGTTAGCTATAACGAAAAGCATAATATGGTAAACGGTGAAGATAACCGTGACGGCAATAACGCTAATTGGAGCTGGAATTCCGGAGCAGAAGGCTTGACCAATGATTCTACAATATCAGAAAATCGCCGAATAAGAGCTCGCGCGATGATTTCTACTTTGCTGATGTCATTTGGAACGCCGATGATTGTTTGTGGAGATGAATTCGGCAATACCCAGTTTGGTAACAATAATCCTTATTGTCAGGACAACGTAATTACTTGGATTGTATGGGAAGCCATAACCAAACAAGATAAAGATTTTGCCCGCTATGTGCGCCGAGTTATTAATTTGCGTAAAAAAATGAAAATTTTTGCTCGTAAAAAATTTTTTGACGGTAAGGTAATTGAAAAATATGCACGCTATAAAATAAAGGATATTATTTGGCTGACCGAAGAGGGCAAGGAATTTACAAATAATGATTGGTATTTGGAAAAACGCCACAGTTTGGGGTGTTTCGTTTATAATGAAAATAAGTCATATTTAATAATTTATAATGCTTCAAACAATCAGGAAAATTGGCAGTTACCGGCATTTTGTAAAAATGCGGAGGTATCGCTTTTATTAGATAGTTCTGAAACAATAATGACCGATGTTAAATTTAATACGGCCGATAAGTTTTGTGTTCCCGCGTGGAGTGTGATGGTGCTGGATATTAAGAAAGGAAAATTAAAGTGAACAATAGTTGGGATTTGTTGCTGAAAAAGTTGGGAATAGCCAAAACTTTTTATGATGCGATGCAAAAACAATATACGGTTGAAGATGAAGCCTTGCTGAAAATGGTTAATTATTTGGGATATCCGCTTAAAAAAATTGAGGACAGTGCGGAATTGTTGCAAAAAATTGAAGATAAACGCTGGCAATCTGTTTTAGAACCTATTTATATTGTGCGTAGCAATAATAAAACTTTTGATGTTGTGCTTAAAAAAAGCGATTCAAAGATGTTCGATTTAAATATTGCCACACAAGAGGGCAAAGAAATTGTTGTTCAACATCAGACACAGTTGACGGAAGAAAAAAAAATAGGGCGCTCAATTTATGTTAAATTGCAAGTAACAATTACCTCTGATATGGAACCGCAATACTATGATTTAAGAGTTAATTTGCAAGGAAAAAAATATGGTTCGGTATTGGCTATAACGCCGGATAAATGCTATTTGCCGGATGTGTTACAACAGCGTAAATTATGGGGGTATGCCGTTCAATTATATAGTTTGGTAAGTAGACGCAATTGGGGAATTGGTGATTTTACCGATTTGAAAAATTTTGTAAAAATATGCGCGCGTCAAGGTGCTGATGTGATTGGTGTTAATCCGATGAATGTTTTGCAACACGATTTTCCTGAAAATGCCAGTCCGTATTCATCTATCAGCCGTTTGTTTTTGAATCCGATTTATATTGATGTGGAAGAAGTATCCGGTTTTGAAGAGCAAATGCTTGAAAGCCGTGAGGAAGAGTTAAAACAGGCTCGTAATAGTGAAAATATAGATTATTCTACTGTTTATAATTTGAAGATAGATTGTTTACGAGAGATTTTTGCCAAATGGCAGAAAAACAAAGATGGTGAAGAATATAAAAAATTTACCGAATTCTGTGCCGAGCAAGGAAGTGACTTGGATAATTTGGCTGTTTATCAGGTTATTTATTCTGTATATCACGACAAAGCTTACAGAGGTTGGCGAGATTGGCCGCAAGAACTGCAAAATCCAAACGGCTTAGCGGTGGTGAAATTTAAAAACAAACACAAAAACGAGGTAATGTTTTTTAAATTTTTGCAATATATAGCTTTTGAACAACTAAAAAATGTGTATAAACAAATAAAAGAAAGCGGATTGCAAATCGGTTTATATCGTGATTTGCCGGTAGGAGTTAACAAAGATAGTGAGGAGCTTTGGAGTGGCAATGATTTATTTATTAAAGAATGTGGGGCCGGTGCGCCACCTGATGTGTTTTTTCCGACAGGTCAAAAATGGTGTTTGGGAGCCTTTAATCCGACAAGTTTGAAAAACAACGCTTATAAACCATATATCAAAATTTTACGAGCGGCTATGCAAGGTGCCGGAGCTTTGAGAATAGATCATGTAATGGGGTTAATGCGTCTGTATATTATTCCGGATTGTGGCGATGACGGAACATATATTTATTATAATTTTGATGAAATGCTGGGTATTGTGGCGTTAGAAAGTTATTTGAACAAATGTATGGTGGTGGGTGAAAGTATCGGCAATGTGCCGGACGGATTTTTAGCAAAAATAGAAGAGCGCGGTATATATTCGCTCAGCGTTTTATGGGCGGAACGCTGGAACGGATTAGGCGATTTTAAGCAACCATGTGATTTTCCGCAAAAAGCTTTTTGCTCGGTGGGAACTCATGATATGGCGCCATTGAAAATGCGTTGGTTCGGGTATGATATTGAAACAATGTATAACTTAAAAATGCTTTCGGATGAAGATCGTGTTAATCAATATAAGGGACGAGAAGACGAGAGATGTCGCCTGTTGAGAGCTTTAGATAACAGTGGGTCTTGGCCACAGGACAAACCGCGTCAGGGCGATTGTTTATATGGTGAAGGGTATCCAAACGGAATTACGGAAGCTGTGGAAAAATTTGTTTCTCAAAGCGCAAGTGAAGTTTATTTGGCGCAGTTGGAAGATATTTTTGGGGTGGAAGTTTTGCAAAATTTGCCGGGAACAGACAGAGATAAGCACCCGAATTGGCGCCGCAAACTTCCGGTTTGTTTGGAAGATTTGGAAAATACGGAAGAAATGCGCCGTGCCCGCGCAGAAATTAAAAGATAAGATTAATTCGGCCAGCGCTTTTTGATAGCACCGTAGCGGTTGCTATATAGAAAGTGTTTAATAAAATTGTATATGAGTATAACCATTACTGTTCACAACTTATTTATCAATATTTTTTTGCAAAATATTGCCTCAAAGAAATACAAGTATACAGCCACTGTAATATTATTCCGAATAAGTAAAGCTCTTTTTTGTTAAATCATCTGCACAACCAATAATTTTAACAGATTGGTAATAACTAAGCTTTATAATAGGAGCGGTTGAAAAACGGATGATTAGAGAGAGGAAATGAATTTTATGCGTCGTTTTGCGGGGGTTTTGTTCGGTTTGATGATGTTATTGATGTCATCTGCTTATGCTGCCGTAAACGTTAGTAATATGCGAATTGGCAACCAAACAGACGGAGTGCGTTTGGTTTTTGATATGGATAAAAGCATTAATTACAGAGTTTTTTTATTGGATGATCCGAAACGCTTGGTTATTGATTTGGATGATGCAAATATAGGAAATTTGCCACGCAGTATGGCTAAAAATCAGGTGATAAGTGCTACTCGCGTCGGTAAAATGTCCGGCAATGATAAGAGAATAGTCGGAGAATTATCGCGTCCGGCTATTGTTAAAAAAGCATTTATGTTATCTCCACAAAGCGGGCAAAATTGGCGATTTGTTGTTGATTTGCAAATGACGGATTCCAAAGAGTTCGGACGCAAAGTTGGCAATAAATACGCCGTTACCAATGATACAAAATTTAATCCGCAAGAAGAAAAAAGCGGAGGTTTGTTTAGTTGGGCTAAATCAGAACAAAAAATGGTAGATAATTCTACTAAAAAATCGGTGCGCAAAAAAATTATTGTGCTTGATCCGGGGCATGGCGGTAAGGATCCGGGAGCCATCGGAGCATATGGCAAAACATACGAAAAGAATATTACTTTGGCAATGGGCAAAGAGCTGAAACAGGTTTTGGTTAACAGAGGTTATACAGTCTATTTGACGCGCGATAGAGATATTTTTATTCCGTTGCGGCAGCGTACGAAAATTGCTCAACAATATAAGGCGGATTTGTTTATGTCTTTGCATGCCGATAGTGCACAAAATAAACAGGCGACAGGACTTTCGGTTTATACTTTGTCGGATACGGCATCGGATAAAGAAGCGGCAGCTTTGGCGGAACGTGAAAACAAAGCTGATATTATCGGTGGTATTGATTTGGGTGGTAATACCAAAGAAGTAAATGATATTTTGATTTCGCTTTCGCAAACAGATACGCGCAATAAGTCGTCTAAATATGCCACCTATATGGTGCAAGAAATGGCGAAGCATGTGAAATTGGTAAAAAATACACACCGTTTTGCCGGATTCGCTGTGTTGAAAGCTCCGGATGTGCCATCTGTTTTGTTGGAAATGGGTTATTTATCTAATCGCACGGAAGAAGCCAACTTAAAAACAACATCCTATCGCAAAAAATTAGCTGAAGCTGCAGCACAGGCGATCGATCGCTATTTTAAAGATCCTGAAATTGCTTCAAATTAATTGGTAAAAACAAAAAAGACTCCGAAAGCTATGGTTAAGCGTCGGAGTCTTTTGGTCATGGGATAGAGTTCATTCAAGCCTTAACGGGTCCGATCGTAGGATCCACTTGCACAAATCAAAGATGTTTTCACTTGGATCACTTCGATTTTCGGGGACAAATAATTCCTTTTCATAACGACAAGTTTTAAGGGTTAAACAATAAAATTACAGATCACTTAGGTTGTATTTTGTGTAGTATCTACCCAAAATATATAATATCATAATTATAAATAAACTACGTGCAACATACATGATGTATTTTTGTATGTCAATGCACTTCTTCAAAAAAATAAAAAAGCGGTTTGCATAAAAAACACAAATGTTTTTCCATACAAACCGCTCAATTACTTGTTTAATCTTGCGCCAGACCGATTACTATCAAAAGAAGAAATACACCGGCCACCCCTTTCCAAGATAAGCCGCATACATTCATAAGAAAGTAAATGATTCCGCCACAGATTGCTAATTTTACAATTATTCGGATAATTTTGCTGTTCTGACATAACCAGACCAACAACTTCCATCCAAAGTAGACACCTGCAACTACAAGCGCTACACCGAAGATAGTGTCACTCATAATATATTATTTTTTAGTTTGTTCAACATTTGGAGAGTTTGGCTGAAATCATATTTTACCTTATGTCAAACACCTAAATGCGCATAAACAACCAAAGCTGTTTACGGGCAAATAAATATATGAGAACACACTAAATAAATATATAATATCAACTAAAATCTCTACAAGTAATGGCTTAGTATAACATATTTTTTGTTTTTTGGCAATAAATTATTTATCAAATTTTAAAAATTTTGATTTAGCCTGACAACAAAATATATGGAGGGATTTTATTTTGTATAAAGCTTCTGTTTTAGCGACGGAAAAGCACGGTTTTTTTGGTTCTCACGGTGGTGTTTCCGGCGGAAAATATGCTTCGTTGAATACTAATTTAAGCAGTCAGGATAGCCAAGAAGATATTTTGCGCAATTTTGCTGTTATTGCCGGACATTTTAAACTTAAAACGGAAAATATGTTTACGATTCGGCAAAGCGTTTCTAATGTGGCAATAATTGCGGATAAACCTTCGTGGTTTGACATAGCTGCTGATGGAATTGTTACTGATCGCTCCAATTTGTTGTTAGGAATTAAAACTGCTGATTGTGCACCGGTATTGTTGGCAGATTATAAACACGGGATAATCGGGGCGGCCCACGCCGGTTGGCGCGGAGCGTATAAAGGAATTATTGAAAATGTGGTTGATTTAATGTTGAAGCTTGGGGCAAAACGTGAAAATATTTGTGCGGCGATTGGCCCTTGTTTGCAAAAAGATTCTTTTGAAGTTAAAGATGATATGCGACAGATATTTATTGATTTGAAAGCAAGTAATGCTCGCTATTTTGTGCTTGATACAGAGAAATGTTTACATTTTGATTTAAGTGGTTATGTAGAGGATAAACTTATGGCACTTGGGATTAAGAATGTGGAAAATTGCCACATAGATACATATCCTGTTGCTAACGGTTATTTTAGCTATCGTCGCAATACGCATTTGCATTTGATAAGTAAAGAAAAAGATTATCCCACTCAATATTCGTGCATAAGGTTATAATAGATGAAGATTAGGCAAAGATTCGGTTCTGTTTATGATGAACGCCCATACCCGCAAAAAATTAAAGCACTGATTATACATTGTGCTACGCATCCGGCAGAAGATATGATTGATTTGTTGAACGAACGAAAATTGAGTGCACATTATGTTATTGGTGGTGACGGAATAATTTGGCAATTAGTGGCGGAAGGTAAGCGAGCGTGGCATGCCGGTATAAGCAGTTGGCGCGAAATGGAAAACTTAAATCATTATTCCATAGGTATAGAACTGTCTTCGCCGACTATGGGACAAAATGACTATCCGGAGCAACAAATTAAAAGTTTGATAAAATTATGCCGACAAATTATGAGGCATTATCAAATAAAAAAAGTCAATGTGGCGGCACATTCCGATATTGCACCTACTCGCAAACCGGATCCGGGTAAGGCTTTTCCTTGGCAATATCTGGCAAGCAAGGGCATAGGTTTGTGGTATGATTTGGCCGATGCGGTAAAAGTGGCAGAAAATGATGTGGCAAAGTTACTGCAAATAATCGGATATGACACTCATGATTTGCCGGCGGCAAGCTACGCATTTTGTCGGCATTTTGTTCCGCAGGAGGTGGCAATATGGGATGATATATCCGAGCTTTGCGAAAAAATTTATCCGCAAGATTTTGTTCTGCCGGAAAAATATTTGCCGATACTCAAAGCTTGTGCTTATAAATATGCGCAAAACAGGCAGATATTAAGTGCAGATTTTTGAGTATTATTTCTTTATCTCAAAACCATCGGCTCAAATAAATCAACAGTCAGTTTTGCAATGTATTTTTTATCGGCTGAGTTTGTTCCAGCCACGTTTAACCGGTTGCTCTCCGCTTTTGTTAATATCATTATCGGTATTGTTTGTTGCAGAGGAACGCTTGTTAACTGATGTGTTTGTCTGTTGTGTATTTTGCCGTTCGCTGGTCCATTTGCGCACCGGTCCGTCTGATGGCGACATACGCCGCACAATTTCTTTTTGATTAGTGTTAATAACTTGTCCGTTGGCTACCATTTGTCCTAACAAAGCCGGTGATAAAAATCTTTCATTCAGTGAAGAATAAGCATCGGCTATTTTTTCAACAATCTCTGCTCCCGGAGCGGCATTAACTGTGGTTATATTAGCACCGTGAAAAAAAGTTAACGAATGACACGGAGCAGAAATTAATACATCAGCATGTTCAAGTCCGTAGATATATCGCAACATTATACGCGGGGCAATACTGCACGAATCCGCATTACTGGAAAAAGCACGATTGTTGTTAAACAAAGCTTCTTTTAACATTTCATTACCTTCTTTGGAAACTTCGCCACAAGAGCCCTTTACCGCTAAGTCATCAATCAAATAACCGTCATAATCTGCTCCGGCATAATCAACAGTGTAGCAAAATATCTTTTCTGCTTTGCTTAAAAGTTTGGCCGTATTTTCCGGAATGCGAGTGCGTAGAAAAGAAGATAAATATTCATTCTGTTGTGTTTTCGGCTCTTGTTCTTTCGGTTGATCGGAATCGGCAAAATCATTTAATTCCACACCAAACAAATCTTCCTCAGCGTAGGCTGGTTTAAAGTATGATCCAGCACAAAAAATAAAAGTTGCCAACAATATGTAAACATTCTTCATGGTAATATCCTTTGCTGAAATACATTATAAGCAATAATAGTAAAATTCTCGTAAATTTAAATGCAAAAACTGCTTTTTTTAAGATTTATTTTAGATATTTGCAATAGACTCCGTCAAAATACGGGAGGACTGGAATGTTGGAATTGATGAGTTTGGGTTTGGCGCTGAAAATCAGAATGGTTTTGGCTTTTGTTGTGGCTTTATTTTTGAGTTTGCTTTTGGGGCATCCTCTGATTAATTTTTTACACGAGCATCAGAAAAAAGGACAACCGATTCGCACGGATGGACCGCAAAGTCATCTTAAAACAAAACAAGGTACGCCGACGATGGGCGGAATCCTGATTTTAGGAACGTCGATTATTTCAATTTTGTTATTTGCCAACATAAAATACCATTTTGTTTGGGTTAGTTTGCTGATTTTGATAATATACGGAGCCACTGGGTTTTTGGATGATTATTGGAAAGTAAAGCGTCAAAGTTCAAACGCTATGACGGCCGGTACAAAATTATTTTTGCAATTTTTAACAGCGCTTGTTGCCGCCAGCATAATAACAGCTGCGACTCCGCGTGGTATTAACACGGTGTTGACTTTCCCGTTTTTCAAAGATTTGTTTTTAAATCTTTCATGGCTTTATGTTCCGTTTGCCGTAGTGGTTATTTCAGGCGCATCTAACGGAGTTAATTTGAGTGACGGACTTGACGGCTTGGCCAGCGGGATGCTGATTATATCTTTTAGCTTTTTTATGGCGGTGGCATATTTTTGCGGTTTACATAATGCTGTGGACTATAATATGTTGTTTATTCCGCGTTGCGGTGAAATTGCCGTGGTTTGTAGCGCACTTACAGGTTCATGTTTAGGATTTTTATATTTTAATAAACCAAAAGCAAAAGTTTTTATGGGCGATACGGGATCCTTGGCTTTGGGGGCAATCTTGGGAGCTATTGCGGTAATGACAAAACATGAAATAATTTTAGCATTGGTTGGTGGTGTTTTTGTAGTAGAAACCGTTTCTGTTATTATTCAGGTTGTTTATTTTAAGAGCACAGGTAAACGTTTTTTCCGGATGGCTCCCATACATCACCATTTTGAACAATTGGGGTGGTCGGAGAAAAAAGTTGTATTAAGTTTTTGGTTGGCTTCGTTGTTGTTGGCCGCCGCCGGCAGTTTAATTTTTATATAACAAGGAGACGAACTAAATGGTTAAGTTTTCGCGACAAAGTCATAGTTTTTTTGCAAAATGGTTGTGGACTGTTGACAAGGTGATTTTGGTTTTGTCGCTGTTGTTGCTGACAATCGGAGTTATTTTGGATATAACAGCGAGTCCGGCGGTGGCACGAAAAATAAATGTAGATGAATATTGGTTTGTGCGCAAACAGGTTCTTTATGTGGTTATTTCCATCATGGCTTTGTTAACGATTTCTGTTTTTAATTTAAAGACAATTCGCCGTATTTCGTTATTGGGTTTTGTGCTAATGATCGGGTTGTTGATTATAACGATTTTTTTCGGTTCTGAAATTAAGGGTGCCAAACGTTGGATAAGTGTTTGCGGTTTTTCATTGCAGGCCTCTGAATTTATGAAACCTATATTTATTATTGTTACGGCATGGTTGTTAGATTTGGGTAAAAAACTTGATTATTTTCCGGGTATGGCAGTTTCAACAGGGTTGTTCGTGTTGGTTTTGGGTTTGTTACTGTTGCAGCCTGATATAGGAATGAGCGTGTTATTTTCAGCTGTTTTCGGTTTGCAGTTATTTTTGGCCGGTTTGCCGATTATAGTTGTTGTCGGACTGTCTATGGCCGGAGTTGCTGCTTTGTTTTTGGCTTATTTTGTGTATCCGCACTTTCACGCTCGTGTTGACCAATTTTTATATGGCAGTGATGAAACAAGTTATCAAATAAATCGTGCAATGGAGGCTTTCCAAAACGGTAATTTGGTTGGCAAAGGACCGGGAGAGGGAACCGTAAAACTGTTGATTCCCGATGCGCATACTGATTTTGTTTTTGCGGTTGCCGGTGAAGAATATGGCGTTTGGTTATGCTTGATTATTATTGCTTTGTTTGCGGTAATAGTTATCAGAACTTTGCGTTCGGCAATGAAAGAAAGTAATTTATTTGTTATGTATGCCGAAGTTGGTTTGGCCGCTTCTATCGGATTGCAGGCTTTTGTTAATATGGCTTCTTCTTTGCATATTATACCTACCAAAGGTATGACTTTGCCGTTTATTTCTTACGGAGGGTCTTCGTTAATGGGATGTGCGGTGGAAATAGGTATGTTGTTGGCAATCACTCGGAAAAATGTGGCTGCGGAAGATAAGGATTTAATTTGATGGTAATCAACACAGATAAATTGCCGAATGTTCGGGGGGAATATAAATTCAACGAGCCTTTGAGTAAATACACATGGCTCAATGTCGGTGGACCGGCCGAAATTATGTTTTTTCCGCAAGATGAAGAAGATTTAAAGTTTTTTTTACAAAAAAAGTCCGATGATATGCCGGTTTTTATACTTGGCGGCGGTTCAAATTTGTTGGTTAGAGATGGCGGAATCGATGGTGTAGTTATAAAGTTACAATCTCCGGAGTTTTCTTATATAAGATGCGAGGAAGATAAACTTTATTGTGGCGCCGGCATTAAAAATTTTGCCCTGCAAAAAGTTATATCAGAAAAAGGTTTGGGAGGTTTGGAGTTTTTATGTTCTATTCCCGGCAGTTTGGGCGGTGCAGTGCGTGGAAACGCCGGATGTTTCGGAACGGAAATGTCCGATGTTTTACTTTGGGCCAGAGTTATGGATATCAACGGAAATATAACTCAAATGAGTTGTGATGATTTGAAATTCGGATATCGGTTTAGTGCTTTGACCGATAAGCAGATTGTTTTGGATGTTTGCTTGCAAGCACATATAACAGATGCGAATCCGGTAAAAGAAAAAATAGCCGACAATATGCAATATCGCAAATTGCACCAACCGCAAGGAATAAAAACCGCCGGTTCGACTTTCAAAAATCCCCAAGGATATCGGGCATGGGAGTTAATTAAAAACAGTGGTGCGGCAGAGATAACCGTAGGTAAGGTCAAAATGTCGCCACAACATTGTAATTTTTTACAAAATAATGGTAACAGCGCAAAAGATATTGAAGATTTGGGTCAGCAAATTATCAAGAAAGTGGCAGAAAAAACCGGCGTTAATTTGGAATGGGAAGTGAAAATAGTCGGTAAGGAGCAGAATATTGGAAGCTGAGAGCAAAATATATGAAAATGTAGTATGGCCGTATCGTTTGGTTGGCAATTTGTTGCTGATATGCGCGATTTGGGTTGTAACAGTATGCGTTATAACCGTTCGTCACAATTTGGTTGGTAAACAAATAGATTCTCTTTTAGCGGATGTTTATAACAAAAGTGCTACCATTGGTTGGGGTTTGGATGACATAACTTTGGAGGGGCGGCAAAAAACATCGGTAACTGATGTTATGCAGGTTGTAGAATTACAACGAGGCGATAATATTTTGGAAATAAATTTGCAAGAAGTGCGTGATAGGATTAAAAGTTTGCCGTGGGTAAAAGATGTAACCGTAATCAGGCGTTATTTTCCGAACATTATTCATATCAGCATTAAAGAAAAGACTGTCAAATCAATTTGGCAGTATAAAAATGAATTTTATCCGATAGATGAAGATGGGCAAATAATTGAAACTGAATATGTGCCGCAAAAAAATATTTTGCAAATTATCGGAGAAGGTGCTCCGGAAAATTTGAACAATTTATTGCAAATAATCGAGCCTGATAAAGAATTGTTTTCTCGTTTGAAAGCAGCTAATTTTATATCTAAACGTAGGTGGAATCTTATATTTGATGATGTTGAGCACGGAATAACCGTAAAATTGCCGGAAGAAGATGTTGCTGCGGCTTGGAAAAAATTGGTAAAATTGGATAAAACACGAGGTATTCTTAAAAGAAAATTAACGTTTATTGATTTAAGGTTAAAAAATAAGGTTGTCGTTCGTCTTAATAAAGATAACGAAAATGAGGAATGATCTTACTTTGAAGAGGAAACAGAATTGAATCGCTCAACAATTGCCGCGTTGGATATAGGTTCGTCCAAGGTTTGCTGTGTTATAGCCAATGTTAGTAAAGATAAAAAAATAAAAATAACCGGTTACGGCTATCGAGCTTCTAAGGGAGTGAAAAACGGTGTAATTACCGACATTAAAGATGCAACGATGTCGGTATGCAATGCGGTTGAGGCAGCCGAACAGATGGCGAATGAGCGAATTGACAGTGTTATAATAAATGTTTCCGGTTGTAAAACGTCCAGTGATTTACATCAATATTCCATAAATTTAAAACGCAATCGTCCAATCAGCGAATCCGACTTAAACAAACTCATGGATAAAGGCTTAACCAACGTTAATGTCGGTAATAATGAGATTATTCACTGTATGCTGACAAATTACAAGGTTGACGGAGGAGAGGATATAAAAAATCCGTTGAATATATATGGCGAAGAGTTGGCAGTTAATATTCTGTTAGGGTTGTATCCGAATATTCAATATCGAAACCTTGCATCGGTTGTGGAGGCGGCACACTTAGGGATAGGCGGTAAAATTTTGACGGCATATGCGTCCGGTATGGCATGTTTGGTTGAAGATGAGCGTGAATACGGTGCCACAATTATAGATATTGGTGGTGGAACAAGCAGCATTACCACTTTCAAAGGCGGGTATCCGGTTGCTTTTTCAACGGTGCCGATAGGTGGTATAAACATAACCCGTGATATTGTTATTGGTTTGAATACATCGTTTGAACATGCGGAAGATCTAAAAATTCGCCGCGGTTGCACAATGGCCGTAGATAACGATAAAAGGGAAAATATTGACGTTTATCCTTTGGGCGAGGAAGATGACACTTTAATCAAAAGAGTTAACCGCGCTGATTTAATTAACATAATTTCCGCGCGGGTGGGAGAAATGTTCAGATACATATCACACAGCATGGATTCTCACGGTTTGCAAGGAATAAAGAATCATCGCGTTGTTTTAACGGGAGGTTGTTGCCAATTGCCGGGGATGCTCAGCATGGCTAACCGAATTTTAGATAAACAGGTGCGTTTGGGCGGGCCGCGTAATTTAAGCGGTATTCCCGATAAATTAAACAGTCCGATTTTTTCTACGGCATTAGGAATGTTGCTGTTTGCCATTAACAACAGAGAGTGCACTCCTAAAAAAGTAATTACCTCTTCTTCCGCAGAGGGTGGTAAAATACGTAAAATAATTAACTGGATTCGTCAAAATTCTTAAAATTAGTAACTAAAACTTAAACTATTTACGTTAAGTTGGGGGTAATAATGATAATTTTACCTCAGGAGTTATATAGATGTCAATTGATTTGGGCGTGGCTGAACAAGCAGTATCTTATTTGAAACCTCGAATTGCCGTAATCGGTGTGGGCGGCGGCGGTGGAAATGCCGTTAACAATATGATTTCACAAAAATTAGAGGGTGTTGATTTTATTGTGGCAAATACCGATGCACAGGCTTTGGCTCACTCTTTGGCGCCCAAAAAAATCCAGTTAGGGTTGAATATAACTCAGGGTTTAGGTGCCGGTGCGCGTCCGGAAATAGGCAAGATGGCGGCGGAAGAAGCCAAAGATGAAATAGCCAATGCGTTAGACGGCGTAAATATGGTGTTTATTACCGCCGGTATGGGCGGAGGAACAGGTTCGGGTGCGGCGCCGATAGTTGCAAACATTGCCAAAAGCAAAGGTATTTTAACTGTTGGTGTAGTAACCAAGCCGTTTAGCTTTGAAGGCAAAAAGCGCATGGAAATTGCCGATAACTCTTTGGAGAATTTTATTAAAGAAGTGGATAGCATTATTGTTATTCAAAACCAAAATCTGTTTAATGTGGCCACGGAAAATACTACTTTGCCGGAAGCTTTCAAAATGGCCGATAATGTTTTATATTCCGGAGTGCGTTCTATTACCGATTTGATGATGATGCCTGGATTAATAAATCTTGACTTTGCCGATGTTAAAAACATTATGGAAGATAAAGGCAAAGCCATTATGGGCACAGGCGAGGCCGAAGGCAAGGGACGTGCCAAAGAAGCGGCGAATCAAGCGCTTTCGAATCCGCTGTTGGACGAATGTTCGTTGCATGGTGCTAAGGGCGTGTTAATCAATATTACCGGAAGCAAGGATATAACCTTGCCGGAATTGGACGAAGCCGCGAATATCATTAAAGAAGAAGTTGGTGATGATGCAAATATTATATTCGGTTCCAGTTATGATGATAACTTACAAGGCAAAATACGTGTTTCCATTGTGGTTACGGGTATAAACGGTAATGACGAACGTAAACCGGAGCCGGTTAAAGTTGCTCAGCCGCAACCGTCGTTAATTGAGCAGAGCTATGATGATTTGACGGTGGTTCCAACGGTAAATGTTGAGCCGGAAAATAGTTTTACATCTTCGCTTGATTTGGAGAATCCGTTTGAGTTGGATGAAACATTTTCCGATGATCCGTTGCCGGATGACGAAGCCGATGTAACCAAATTTGCCGACGATGATTTTGCGACTTTGGACAAGTCGGACGAATTGCCGGAGGTTCCACAGGCTTCCGCCTTGTTTAATGCGATTCGCAACAGCGACGGCAAAACAGAAGAAACTGAGCAAGCTATTGAGGAGCTAAGTTCTGCTGCTTTGCAAGATGATTTCTTTTCAAGCAAAACAGATATTGAAAACACAAATGATGATGATTTAGTTTTGTTTACGGATAACGATACTTCTATTTTTAAGGATACTCCGCTGACTACCGACACAGAAGAAAAAGCTGAGCCGGTTGCCGAGGTTCATGAAGAAGAAAGTAAACCTAATTTCTTTTCTCGTATCGGGTTTGGTAGTCGAAAAAAGAATCGGGAAGAGGCTGAAAATAACAACGATGAACATTTAGTTGCGGAAAAAACCGGCACTGACGATGAATTTGATTTATCGGCCGAAGAGTTGGATATTCCGGCATTTTTACGTCGCTGATAAATAAATAAGGTTAATAAACGCACATCGCCGGAAATATAAATCCGGCGATGTTTTTGATATTTTTCATAATTTACAAAACTGCTCTTGACAATACTGAAAAAAATCAGTATAATCAGACTATCTATAAGCGAAAGAAAATGCAAAATGCCCAAAAGATATACTGCAAAAGAAATAATGAAGATGCTAAAAAAAGACGGTTGGTATCTTGTCAGAATAACGGGGAGTCATTATGTATATCATAATGACGTAAAGAAGTCCACCGTTTCAGTTCCTCTCCATAAAATTATGCCGATAGGCACGGCGTTGAGTATTTTGAAACAGGCAGGGCTTAAATAACGGAGGTTGAGATGTTAAGATATATCGCTTTATTTGAAACAGATGAATATTCTGATGGTGTGGGAGTGGTTTTTCCGGATATTCCGGAATGTGTATCGGCGGGAGATACTTATGACGAAGCGTTGAAAAATGCACACGAAATATTAGCCGATATAATTGAAGAAAAAAAGTCAAACGGAGAAGAAATACCAACTCCGCGCACTTTGGAGCAGATTAAAGCCGAATGGAAAGATTGGGCAGAGTGGCAAAATAACTACACCTTTACAATAGGCTATGTTTCATATATACCGGATGCCAAGCCTAAGAAATATACCATAATGCTTAATTCCGGATTGGTTGCACGAATTGACGCAGTGTGTCGGAATCGTTCTGCTTTTTTATCTAAGGCGGCTGAAATGTTACTTGATTATAAACCGGCGGAAGGGAAATAAAGCAAGGCCGGAAGTAGCACATTTTGTTATTAACTTAATGCATATTACCGGTGGGGGATATATAACCAAATTCGTATTGCAGAAAAAAATATTTTGTGATATTAATAAAATTGAAAGGAATATCGGAGTATGATTACTCTGACTTTGCGAGACACTTGCAAGGAATATCATGAACTAAAATTTTAGGAGAAAAATAATGAAAACAATAGAATCTGGTCGTTCGATGATTGAAATGTTGGGCGTTTTGGCCATTATCGGTGTGTTATCCGTTGGTGGTATTGCCGGCTATTCAAGAGCTATGACCAAATACCGCACTAACAAAACCATTGATCAGGTTACCATGTTGGTTACCAACATCCGCACTTTGTATGCGCAACAAAACAACTTTGAAGATTTAAGCAATAAAACCGCTTATGATTTGGGTGTTATTCCGGATGACTTGGTTCCAAGCACTTTTAAAAATGATGATACAAATTCAACTTTAAAAAATGCTTTCAAAGGTAATGTGTATATTAACTTATCTTATGCTACCTCAACTGATGCTCCTGCTGCTGGAGGAACCGGAGGGGAGCCTACCGCGTTTGAAATTGCCTTTGACGGACTTTCACGTGAAGCTTGTATTGCCATGGCTACTTCTGACTGGGGTTCCGGTTCGTCTTCCGGTTTGGTAGGTATCGCATTCAAAGGGGAAGAATCTGGAGCCAAATTAACTAAGGCTTCTGACGATGGAAATGGGATGTATATAGGTTGTGCCGGTAGTGAAACCACGAGTGCCGCTCTGGGTAAGGGTAAGGTTATTGCTTGCCCGGCTGGAAGTATTCGCGTTCCGTTGTCAGTTAAAAGAGCTTCCGAAGCTTGTAACTGCATAGGAACAGGGTCTAACAAATGCTCTATTACTTGGAAATACTTCTAAGCCATACAGCAAAAGCATAGTGTTTTTATTCCCCTTGCCTCGCAAGGGGAATATTTTTAATGGGCAAATTAATTTTTATTTTTCATTCCATTTTTGCAAAATCCATGAAGATGAATTTGCTTTGTTATCTCCGCCCACGCCAAAAGCTAAATCAACTTTGCATTCGGCGCACACCGGACCTTCGGGAATATTGTCTTTTCCGCGATCTCCGCCATTGGCAAAAACCAAACGGTCTTGCGGATATTTGGCGCGAGCTTTGCGAATTCCATCCGCCGCCGAGTTATCAGAATCGTCAAATTCCAAAACATCTATCACGCCTTTTAAGTTTTCCAAAATGGCTTTACGTGTTTTTATGGTATAGAAGTTTTTGCCTTTTTTGCGGCATAACCAAGCATCGGAATTAGCCAAAACAATCACTCCGTCCGAGGCTTCCGCCGCAGATTTTATCATTGCAATATGTCCTTCGTGAATGGGGTCAAAACCGCCCGAAACAATGTAATAAGTTGCCATAAAAATTCTCCTTGTTTTATAACTTTATCTTTTTTAGGTTGCCAAAATCAACCATGGATTACTTGTTTATTTTTTTGTTGCTTGTTACTTGTTTATTTTATTATCGTGAATCTTTTCGTTTGTCAAGGTTCGCTATTGCCTGACTTTGCAAAGCAATCTTTTACTCGTCGTTTAAAAAATTAAATTTTTATTGACAAACAAAATAAAATATGCTACTTATTAAACAGCTATTAATTTTTAAAATATTTTTATTATGGAATTTTTCTTAACATTCGTTTCTGATGCTTGGATTTTGTGCTCTTTTCTTCTGCTTTGCGTGGTGACCATCGGTTCTTTTTTTGTAAAGAAGAAGGATATTGAGGCACTGAACAAGTAACAAGAAACTGGGTGAAAGTGAGTATTCGGTTGTGTATTTTTACATTGCCTGATTCTCACTTTCTTTTTTTGTTATTTGTTAAAAAAAGAGCCGATTAGTAAAAATCGACTCTTTTAGGAGATTTTAATCAGACTATCTGCAAGGAGAAAATACTTCAATAAGTGAAATGCCTAAAAATGTTTCATTTTCACAAACTTTTTGGCTACCTTGATAACCGCGAACTCCCATACAAGCCGATAAAGACAGCAGAGCGCCCGCAACAACGAGTAATTTTAATGTTCTTTTCATAATCTTGTTCCTTTCTTGTAAAATAAACGCACTTTGAGTGTAGCCTTTTATATATCTGTTGTCAAAAGCAAATTTACATATCCACAAGTGTAGGTTTTATTTTGGTATGCCAGTTTTATTTTTGCAAAATAAAGGTGCACGGACCATCGTTGATTAAAGATACCTTCATATCGGCCTGAAAAATACCGGTTTTTACTTCAATATCATAATTGCGCAACTGCTTTGTAAAATATTCATATAACGGTTTGGCCTCTTCCGGACGGGCGGCATTATCAAATCCGGGGCGATTGCCGCAATCTAAATTTGCTGCCAAAGTAAATTGCGAAACTGCCAAAATTTTTCCACCAACATCTTTTATAGAGAGATTCATTTTATCATTTTCATCGGTAAATATGCGCAAGTTAGCCACTTTGCGCGCTAAAAAATCGGCTTGAATCGTGGTATCTCCTTTTTCTATGCCGACAAATAGCAAATATCCGCTGTTTATGTCTGCCACCAAACTGCCATCAACACATACGGAGGCAGAAAGAACCTTTTGCACCAAAACTTTCATTTAGCCCTCATAAAATAAATAAGAAAAACAAATTGCCGCAATAATTCCGACTAAGTCGGCAAACAACGCACATGGTAAGGCCGAACGTGTTTTGCTTATTTTGATTGCACCGAAATATAAAGCGATAACATAAAAAGTTGTTTCAGTAGAACCTTGTATGGTAGAAGCAACAAAAGCCGGAAAACTATCGGCACCATAGGTTTGCATGGTTTCTAACATCATAGCGCGCGCTCCGTTGCCGGAAAGAGGTTTCATTAACGCAGTGGGCAAAGCCGGAATAAAATCAGTATTTATTCCGATAATTTCAAAAATTTGCGCAAAAATCCAAACAATTCCGTCCAACACGCCGGAATAACGCAAAACAGCAATAGCCGCCAGCATGGCCACTAAATAAGGAATAATTTGCACGGCAATTTGAAAACCCTCTTTGGCGCCTTCAATAAATGTTTCGTATAAATTAAGTTTTTTGCAGGCGCCATAAAGTAAAAACAGAGTAATGGCCGCCATAATCAGCACGTTGCCACAATTTTCAGAATATTTAAGTCGCGATTCGGCATCAAGAATGTAAAAATATCCGGCTATGCCGCCGATAACGGCTAAAAATAGCAGAAAATAACTTAAAACCGTGAGGTTAAATATTCTTAATTTTTGCGTGAAAGATACCGCTAAAAATCCGGCAAGCGTTGAACATGATGTTGCCAACAAAATAGGTATAAACACGGCTCCGGCATTTGTAGCCCCTTGCAGATGACGATACATTAAAATTGAAATCGGCAAAACAGTCAAAGCCGAGGAATTGAGCACAATAAACATTATTTGAGCATCGGAAGCTTCATCTTTTTTAGGATTACTTGCTTGCAGCTGCTCCATAGCTTTTAACCCCATAGGTGTGGCGGCGTTATCCAACCCCAAAACATTGGCGGCAATATTCATTACTATGGAGCCGATGGCAGGACTGTTTTCCGGAACTTGCGGCATAATTAATTTAAAAAACGGGCGCAGCGCTTTGGCAATAACTTCCGTTAAACCGGATTTTTCGGCAATTTTTAACATTCCAAGCCATAAACACAGCATTCCGGTTAAATTAAGCGCCAGTTGAAAAGCGTTGGTGGCAGCAGAAAACAGCTGATCGGTTATCTCTGTCCAAATGGTAGCGTTACCCATAAAAACACTTTGCACTACGGCGGCGATAAAACTGACAATAAAAAACGCACTCCATATAATATTAAGCATATCCAAGTCCTTTGTTATTGGCTTTATATTAAAAATTTTTTCCAGATCTGTCGAGCAATCAAATAAGCGCCTAACAATGTAATAGGCACGGAAAGCCATTGCCCCATGGTTAAACCGAGCCATAAAAAGCCTAACTGCACATCAGGTTCGCGGTATTGCTCTACAATCAGGCGGCAGGCAGCATAACCTAATAAAAAGGTGCCGGAAATAACTCCGTTATGTTCTCGGCACCATTTGTTGCGCCACATAAGATTAAGCACAATAAAAAGCGCTATGCCCTCTAAAAATGCTTCATAAATTTGCGACGGATGGCGTGGTAAATAACCTCCGCGCGGAAAACGAACTGCCCATGCCACATCAGTTACCCGTCCCCATAACTCGCCGTTTATAAAATTAGCCAAACGCCCGAAGAAAATCCCTATCGGAACAACCGGTGCAACCAAATCTGTGATTTTTAAATAAGGATATTTTATCATCCGCGCAAAAATATACGTGGCGGTAATCACTCCTATAATTCCACCATGAAAAGACATTCCTCCGTGCCAAACCGCAAAAATTTCTAAGGGATTTTGCCAATACTGTCCTTCGCCGTAAAATAAAACATACCCCAAGCGTCCGCCGGCAATAATTCCCAATGTAACGGCAAAAGCCAAATCTTCACAATTTGTTTTGCTCAAACCCCAATTGTATTTTTTAGCCCGTGCTTCGGCCAGCCACCAACCGAGTAAAATACCTACAAGATACGCCATGGAATACCAGCGTACCTCAATAAAGCCCAACGAAAAAATTACCGGTGATATTTCCGGATATGCAAAACCAGTCATGAACCGCTCCTTACACCTAATTGCTTAAAAGTATATTAATAAAAACAAGATAATCCACATATAAAAATTTTTTATAAACATCTTTGTTTTTAACAGACTGATTTATCGTAATTTATTTTTTTTTTAAAAAATTTTGTTTCAAAAAAGTGGAAAACTTAATTGTATAAATTGCCAAAGATTCGCTAATTGTGCCATCATACACTCAAACCTATTTGCAAAGGATTGTTGATGTTTGCCGAAAATTTGTATAAACCGAATCCGATTGATGATATTGAGTGTGTGTTTGCTCACCGGCAACACACAGTGGAGCGGCGCAATGCAAATGAAATTGTTGTCGAGGTTTCCGGCAAGTGGGACACAATGTTGTTGTTTTTCGTGTGGGAAGAACAGATGAATTGTCTGCATATATCTTGCCTGATTAATTTGGTGCCGGAAAATATTAACCAATCAAGTATTTTTGAACTTTTGGCACTTTTGAATGAAGATATCTGGGTGGGGTATTTTTCGTTTTGGGAAGAAATGAAAATGCCGGTGTTCAAACATTCTGTTTTTGTGGATGAAACCGAAATGAACCTCATAGGCAAATTAACACAGGTTATGGATGTTGCTTTGACAGAATGTGAGCGGGCATATCCGATTTTTCATGCTGTGCTCAAACAAAATATTGCTCCGCGCAAAGCATTATTACCAATGGTTATGATGTGATTTTTCGCCACTTGATGCGGCAGTTTGCTAAGTCTTGTCCGCTAACTTTATCTTTAATTAAATGTTTGCTTTCATCGCCATTTAAATTGGTTAATACTTCAACGCATTCACCATAAAGCGCTTCTTTCAAAAAACTGATTTCAATTTCCTGAGGAGCATGGGTGAGACGAAAGGATTTTTCCACGCTTTCGCTTGCCCAAAGAGGATATACCGCGTTGTTAACGTGATTATTTATATCAATATCATCAAATCGCACTGCGTGCTCATATTTGGCAGAAAAAGAAGAAATCGCCTCCGGTTTGGAAAACTCAACATCAATGGCACGTTCCGGCAAAAATTCGTATTGTGGGAAATGTTTTTTCAGCATTACCGGACGACGATGTTCAATGTCTATTAAAACCCATTGACTGCATGCACGAATAATAACGTTATTTTCGGCATCTTTAATGATAAAGTCGCGAATCGCTCCCCATAACTTTGCTTTTGCCGGCCATGTTTCTATGGTTACAGGCTCATCCAAGCGCGGAAAATGCTCAATTTTTATCAAATAATTAGAGCCAACCCACGCCAAATTTTGCTGCCGGCATACTTCAAAGCCGAAGCCTAATTTTTCGGCGTTTTCCACAGCCATATCTTGCAACCAGTTCATCAGAGTCACCACGCGCAAAAAGCCATGAGAATCAACCTCATAGCTTTTGGCAATATATCGCTTAATGTATTTTTCTACCATTTTGTGCTTAAAAAAGTTCGTTACTCTGAGTTAATCCGGCAACCTTATATGATTCAAAACGTTTTTCAAGACGCTTTGAATAAATATTACCGGCATCAGGATTGCCAGAATGATATTTTTTAGCAGCTTTTTCCCAGTTGTTTCCGTTTTGTGAATAAAGCGATCGCAATAATTTTGCACTGTATTGAACATTTTTATGCGGATCCAAAGCTTCTTCAACTGAAGCAAATTCATCACCGTGATATTTCATATTAATTTGCATACAGCCGACGTCTATGCTGACAATGCCCTGACTCTGAAAGTTTTTAATGGCTTCAAGAGCTTGTTCACGAGTTTCGTAGTAGTGTCCTTTACCGTTGGCATTAACTGTCCACGGCCAAGCGACAAATCTTTGTTGCAAATTATCCCACCGTCCGCTTTCTACTACGGATATTGTGTGTAACAAATCGTGACTTACCCCAAATTCATCTCCGGCACTTTGCACAGCGGCCGCACAAACAGCTGCATCTTCAAAATGTTGTTTTACCGGTAAAACATCTGTGTCTTCACTGGCATAAATAGCGCTGCTGAACAACGTGAAAACACTGACAAGCAAAAATCCAAATTTATTTAACACGAGGTCCTACCCCAAATACTGTAAACCACACAACCGATATCCCATCTTTTAAGAATTTCAATCAATTTTTGTTATTCAAAACAGCGAGGTTTCACAGTGTTGAACAAAATTAACGCTCTATTAAAACAAGTTAATAAAGCATTAACAGGAACTCATATAACACCGATTCTTTTTAAAATCCAGTAAAATATGCACTTTTTGCCAAAAAAAATTACAACTTATTGATAATATGCGATTTATCCGGCTATTTTCTGTGTAAATAATTGTTGACAAAATATTATTAAGGTGTTTTTGCAAAAGGCCTAAGCTGTTACCAACTTAGACCTTTTTACATGTAGAGAACAAATAAAGTTTGAAATAAGGCAACTGTTTTTATCAGATGTCGATAACATCTGATAAATTAGAGTATAGAACAATCATCAGATAAGCAATTAGCTACTTCAAAATAAAGGGTAATACCTGTTTTTCCAACTCCATTGCATAATATCAGTATTTTATCAAAATCCGCCGGAGGTATTACACATTTTGCCGGACCTGTAACACCGTTATTGCATAAATGCGACACTTTTAATTCGCTCCAATCTTTACTGAATAATTCTATACATGCTTCTTCCGGAATCTTTGATATATAAAAGGCAAAACCTTTATGATTATCACTTCCAAGAGTCCCAATGTGAAATGAACCGTCAAACGCATTCGTAATGGCGGAGATATTTCCGTCTGAATCCAAAGTAAGCATTTCATCCGGCACAAGTTTGGCTTTTTTGATAATTGCTTTTCCTGTATCAGAAGACGAAGATAATCCGTCATAATTTCCTTGCGGAGCAAAAAATGTTCGCACATTACCGGCAATGAGGGTTATCTGTTCAATAGTTTTATTGATACGATATTCCATCATCGCTTTTGAATATCCGGCGATTCCTCCAACACTCAAAACACCGATGATAGCAAGAACGCCCAACATCTCTATCATAGAGCGACCGGATTCATTATTTTTAATTTTTAAGTTTCTCATAGTAAACTTCCTTTCATTTTTGTTGTTGATATTACACTAAAACAACCGCCCGATAAAGGCGGTCGGAAGTTGAGAACTATCACATACTAAATAGTGCACATATTTGTTATATCACACAATACAACTTATTCTGTTGCCTTCCAACCATAGAGTCGGAAATTTACGTCTATATAGACGAGTATGTAAGAGGTTCTCACACCTCAGATAATTACCTTATCTTATTTTTAGTATATCACAAAACATGCAAAAGTCAAACTGTTTTTATTATCTCTAAAAATTTTTTGCACTCATTGTGTATCTTTATTCGAAAAAAATCCCCGCCTATGCTTATAGGCAGGGACTTGTTGTAAAAAGAAAACCCCCAGATAGTCTGGGGGTTCCGGAAAGCTTACAGCTTTACATCATAAAACCTCCTTTATATAAAGAGTTAGACATTCTGACCACTGAGTAACAAAATAATATAAAGGAGGTTTTAAAATGACCAC
>JAFUSA010000030.1 GCA_017480745.1 Alphaproteobacteria bacterium | reverse complement strand
TTAACTAATGTGCCGGTAAATTTAGCATTTTCAGCACCATTATAAACAGTGGCACCGGTGGCCATTACATTGGCATTAGCCGCAGCTGCAGCAACTGCCGCACCAGTTGTATCAATAGAAGTTACATTGTTTGCATTTCCGCTAATTTTAAAGCCTGTAGCTTCAACTGCTCTGTTAACCGTTAAACCGTTGTCAGTTGCTGTCAATTGTGTATCATTACCGCCGCCGGTAGTTTGGATGTGAATACCATTCGTATTTTTGAAAGTATTCTCGCCCGTAAACACATTGTCAGCACCTAATTTAACCTGATTGGTTTCTACATTTTTCAATGCAGTATCCAAAGCACCAATAGCAACAACAGCCGATGTACCATCTGTTACATAGTTGCTTGAACTATAATCAGTAGAGCCTACTGCACCGGTTGAAGCATTATAGGTTACACCCAAAGCACTGGCAACATTGCCGATACCGGTATCTTGAGTGCCGTTTTTAGTTGTGTTATTATAAACTTGACCATCCAAAGCGCTCAAATTAGCTGCCACACTTGACGTATTTGTTGCATAATGATTGGAGGCAAATCCTGCCATAGAACCGATTGTGCTATCCAAAGTGCTGATGTTTGCATTAACCGAAGCAGACGATGAAACATAAGTTCCGGTTGCATTACCGCCAATAGCCGTATCCAAAGCTTGAATATTGGCATTAACCGAATTACCGGCTACTGTGCTCATAGAAGTTGCCGCACGCGTTGTGCCTGTAATTGCAGCTCCGATATTATTGCTCATTTGACCAATTGCTTGTGCCAAAGAAGTTGCGGTTGTCGGAGTACCATAAGCAATACCGGATATAGTATAATTATTATTAACAGCTCCCGTATCTGTTATGCTGCTACCGGTAGCATTTGCCAAATTCAAAGCTAAGTTATTCAATGAACCAGCCAATGTTGTTGCCGGAGTTCCAACAGACTTATAAAAATTGCTGCTTAAAACAGTATTATCATAAGTACCTGTTGCTGTTAACACACCAAGAGCAGTTTCGGCGTTGTCTATTTCTGTTTGAGCAGCATCGGCATTAGCATCAACTTCATTAATAGCAGCAACTAAGTTGGTATTAGCGGTTGTGGTTAAGCCTGATAAAGTACCGATATTAGCTGTATTAGTATCTACATTAGTATCAAGTTCATCAATAGCATCTTGAATAGTTGTAGCAGCCAAACCTGATGAAGTATTGCTATATGTAGCATTTGCTGCATTTTCAGTTACATAATTTGCCGTCCCAGTAGTATCATATACTTCTTGTGTTGTTGTACCACCGTCTCCAGACAAAGTAACTTTATGATTGGTAACATCATTACTTACAGCAGTAGCAATTGCTGTACCTACTTGTGTAGCATTTTGATAACCCTGATCATATAACAAATCTGATGTTACATAATTTGTATCGCCATTGGTAACAGATGTGGCTGTCTTAACACTCAAAACACCGGCGGTAGCTGTCAAACCTGTACCGGCCGCATTGTTAATTGATGATGTTACGTCTGAAGCTGTTTGGTAATCCTGATCATACAACAAATCAGACGTTACATAACTTGTATTACCATCGGCAACCGCTGCTGCTGTGTTAACGGAAAGAACACCACCACTTGCTGTCAAACCTGTACCGGCTGCGGCATTAATAGTGCCTTTAACATTATTCTGCATTGCAGTTGTATAAGTTGTACCATCAGTGATATTGGTTATAGCCGTTGTATTGGTATTAACCTGTGTGTTGGTCGCATCCAAAGCACCTTTCAAAGTTGCTGCTGATGAACCGGTTACTTTTGTGCCGGTATAATCAGCATATTCAGCACTCTTCAAAACAGTAGCCGTTGTAGCAACAGTATTTGCACTGCCCGAAGTGATAGCAGAAGCTCCGGTATCAGCACCGGTCAAAGGATTGCTGTTCAATACCAAATTGCTTGTGGTTAAACCGCCATTAGCATTGGTCATACCGGTTGTGGTTAATGTTCCGCCAACAGTTTGATTGCCGGTAACACTTAAATTTCCGCCAACAGTAGCACCATTGGTAACAGATAATGAATCTGCCGTTAAAGTGCTTGAAAAATTACCAGTTGTACCGGAAATATTACCATTGGAAGTAAGAGATGCAACGGTAGCTGTACCCAACGAAGAGGTGGTTGCCGTTAAAGTTCCACCGGAAACAGTCAAACCACTGGTTGCCGTAACTGCACCAGTAAATGTATTGCTATTGCTAAATACGTTACTGGCATTTTTATTAACAAATATACTATCACTCTGAGTTTTAGTATAAACATCAGCTGTTACTGTACCATCAGTAATTGTAGCAACACCTGTTGACGTATTAACTGTCAACGATTTACTATTGATATTACCGGCTACTTCATCAATAGCTTTTTGAATAGTATTGGCGGTCAAGCCTGATGTTGTGTTGTTATATGTAGCGCCGGCTGCATTATTTGTAATCAATGTACCTACTTGTGTGGCATTTTGATAATTTAAGCCTGTTACGTAACTTTGCATCTCAGTTGTTGTTGAATAAGCATCTAAATTAACAGTACCTATTACAGTTGTACCTGCGGTTACCGATGAAAAATCGCCAATAGATGCAACAACATCAGCCGCATTCGCCGTATTTGCTGTTGTTACAGCACCCAACGCAAAAAGCCCTACGTTTATTAACCAACATTTTTTCAATACACTGCGATATTGTGCTGTTAATAAACCTAAGGCCGACTTTGAATATTTCATAGTTTTCTCCTTTTAAGGGTTTAAATCAAATACAGTTACCCCTCCGCCAAAATTTCTTTATATACCGCATTTTCACGGTAACTCGGCGAGGCACCTGTCTTTGAATATATATTCAATATTACTATTGTCAAGCAAAATATTTACTTTTTATTCATCTTTTTAATTGATTTTACCATACAGGTGTTATTTTTTGCGGCAGGTGGAAAATAAATCCATATCCGGTGTATATTCTGCCGTTTTTATACCGCTCAAACCAAGCAATGTGTGGAAAATATTATCATGTGAAATTATCGCAGAAGCAGTTTTTTGCAGGCATTCTTTATCTATCCCAAGCACGCTATAAGTTTCGTCTGACGCCCATATTAAAAATGGAATGTGTTTCTGCTCGTCAGGCGCTATAACATACGGCGCAGAATGTAAATAAAATCCATGTTCGCCCAACGATTCACCATGATCGGACACATAAAACACCAACGTGTTGTATTTATCCGCATATTTTTTTGCTGTTTCTATTGTTTGCGCAACAATGTGCGAAGTGAATAATATCGTATTATCGTATGTGTTCCGCACTTCCGTCAAATCACATTCATTTAATTTTTCCGTTTTGCATTCAGGTTGAAAACGTGCAAATTCGGGAGTATACCGCAAATAATATTTGGGACCGTGACTACCTATTTGGTGTAAAAATATAGCCGTATTCTGCCTGTTTTTTTGCAAACGCTCCTCCAAAGCCGGAAACATCACAAAATCATTACACTTATCATGATTTTCTTCGCAAAAAATAATCTGCTCTACCCTATCGCACGTGCTTTTGCAGTCACTGTTATTATCCAACCACAAAACATCATAACTGTTTTTATGCAAAATATCCAACACATTTTCGGTGTATTCCAAACTGCCGTTATCATAATTATTGCGCGAATCCTTAGAAAACATACACGGCACGGAAACAGCTGTGGAAGTTCCACAAGACCACGCGTTAGTATAATTCACTATGTTGGCACGATATAGATTAAGCGGCTCGGTGGTATCACGTTCATAGCCGTCAAAACCAAAGTTAGCCGCCCGCGCCGTTTCTCCAACAATAAAAATTATCAGATTATATTTTTCGTTTTGCCAATATTTTACAAACTCAGCATCGTTGCCTATGGTAATAAAATCCGGTTTTTTACGGTGATGCTTAACGTATGAAATTATTGCCCCGATGTAATTAACCGGAATAAGTTGATATTTCAAAGGCTTATTGTTGCGTAAAAAAGGTGCAACCTCCCCTAAGTTTGGCACAACCAACGCCGCCGTAATTCCTATAAACGCCAATACTGAAACAAAGCGTTGCCATATTTTTATCGGGCTTATGTGTATGAAAGTTATAAATACCGAGGGAATTACCCCTAATATAAATACGTATATTACCCATTCTATATTAAGTAAATCAGCCGCTTCTGCCCTATTTGTCTGCAAAACATTTATCAGCATTTCCTCATCAACAGATACATTATATGTTTTAACAAAATAAAAAACGCTACTGTTGATTAACAAAAACAAAACCGATAAAAGTTTGGTGCTGAAACGCCAAAACAGCAATAAACAAGCTAAGCTCCCTAATGACCAAACCACTGCAAACGAACCGATGGAGAAAGCCAAGCTATTGTTTACCGCGTGTAATTTTGCAAAAAAGACACTGTTAAATGCCAGCAAATTATACAGCATAAAAATTATGCTGTATAATCCTGAACTGATTTTAATGTTGGAAAGCTTAGTCATTTTTGCTCTACACGAGTGTTAGACTATTTGAGCCTTAATACCGGCAATCGCATCATTGATTTTACTAACATCGGAACCGCCTGCCTGTGCCATATCCGGACGTCCGCCCCCACCTTGACCGCCAAGAACAAGCGCTGCTGAGCGAACCAAATCAACGGCATTATATTTGGAGGTCAAATCATTGCTCACCCCAACCACAACTGAGGCTTTACCATCTTTATCCGAGCACAAAACCACCAAACCAGAGCCGATTTTCTGCATAATATCATCAACAAAAGCTTTTAATTCCTTCGGGTGAGCATCCGGCACAACTTTGCCGACAAACTTAATCCCGTTAACCATTTCAACCTCGTTTTGAGCAGAAGCCTGACCGGAAGCCAAACTTTTTTTCAAAGCAAAGATTTCGTTTTCCATTTTTTTACGCTCTTCCAACAAAGCTGTAATTCTGCTCTCTAAGTCATTGATATTTGTTTTAAGAGTGTTTGCGGCGTTGTGTAATTTATCTTCTACACTGCGAACATAACTTTCCGCACCACAACCGGTTACGCACTCTAAACGGCGAACTCCGGCTGCCACTGCTGATTCCGACAAAATATGGAAATATCCGATGTGTCCGGTAGAACAAACATGAGTTCCGCCACATAATTCACGCGAAAAAGGTGTTTTTTCATTCCCCATAGTAACCACACGCACATCTTCACCGTATTTTTCATCAAACAGTGCCATGGCTCCTGTTTTAACAGCTTCGTCTTTGTTCATAATTACCGTATTAACCGGCAAGTCATTACGAATTTGCGCGTTAACAATATCTTCAACTTGGCGAAGTTGCTCTGCGGTAATTTGCTTCGGGTGCGAAATATCAAAACGCATACGACCAGCCTCAACGGCAGAACCTTTCTGCGCCACATGATCTCCCAATACAAGCTTTAAAGCTTTGTGAGCCAAGTGTGTTACCGAGTGATTTGCGCATATGCAAGCGCGATTTTCGGCGTTTACGGCAAAATTAGCAAAATCACCAACTTTTACACTTCCGCTTTGCAATTCGCAAACATGCACAAAAATATCGTTAAGCTTGCGAGTGCAATCAACAACTTTGGCTGTAAAATTTTTGTTGCTGATTGTGCCGATATCACCAACTTGACCACCACATTCGCCATAAAAAGGTGTTTGATTAGCAACAAGCTCAAACTTTCCGGAGGTAACTTCATCTAATTCTTTATTATTTTGCACTAAAGCTTTGATTTCTCCATCAACTTTTAATGTATTATAACCTAAAAATTCAGTAGCTCCTACTTTATCCTGCACGGCATACCAAACTTTTTCAACTCCGGCATCACCGGAACCGGCCCAGTTTTTGCGTGCTTCTGCTTTTTGTTGTTCCATACAGGTGTCAAAACCGGCAACATCCACTTCAATATTTTTTGCTTTTAGTGCATCTTGGGTTAAATCTAACGGAAAACCGTATGTATCATATAATTTGAACGCAACTTCCCCGCTTAACTTGCTGCCTGACGGAATTTTTTCAACTTCATCATTGAGCAAGCGCAACCCCTTATCCAAAGTGCGGCCAAAACGTTCTTCTTCAATAGCGATGGTTTCTTTTATTAAGGCTTCGCGTGCATATAATTCAGGATACGCCTCGCCCATTTCTTGTTGCAAAGCCGGTAATAATTTATAAATCATCGGCTCTTTTACACCCAAAATATAGGCATGGCGCATAGCGCGGCGCATAATACGGCGCAAAACATATCCCCTGCCCTCGTTAGACGGTAAAACTCCATCAGCAATCAAAAAACTAATGGCTCGCAAGTGATCGGCTATCACATTATGAGATGCTTGCAATGGCCCGTTTGGATCAGTATTGGCAATATCTGCCACTGCCTTAATTAAGTGCTTAAAAGTATCTGTATCAAAGTTAGAATGCACACCTTGCAAAATGGCAGCAATACGTTCCAACCCCATACCGGTATCAATAGACGGTCGTTTTAAGTTAATTCGCGAACCGTCAGGCAAATCCTCAAACTGATCAAAAACCAAGTTCCAAATTTCAATATATCTATCTCCATCTTCCTCAGGAGTTCCCGGCAAACCACCCCATACTTCCGGACCGTGGTCATAAAAAATTTCCGAACATGGACCACACGGCCCCGTATCCCCCATTTGCCAAAAATTATCTTTGGTGGCAATGCGAATAATACGATCCTCCGGTAGGCCGGAAACTTTTTTCCAAATATCATGAGCTTCATCATCATTATGATAAATGGTAACAACCAATTTATCTTTCGGCAAACAAAAATCTTTGGTCAATAGCTCCCATGCGTATGGAATGGCATAGTCTTTGAAATAATCTCCAAACGAAAAATTGCCCAACATTTCAAAAAACGTATGGTGGCGCACATCATAGCCGACACTATCCAAATCGTTATGTTTGCCACCGGCTCGTACGCTTTTTTGCGCCGTCGCCGCTCGAGTGTAATCACGAGTTTCGTTACCGGCAAGAATGTTTTTGAATTGCACCATACCTGAATTGGTGAACATTAAAGTCGGATCGTTATCCGGCACCAAAGAAGATGACGGAATAATCTTATGATCATTTTTAGCAAAAAAATCTAAAAACGTCTTACGAATTTCGTTTACACTGACAGTCATTTTATATCCTTATATTTATTATTTTTACACAACGTTGTTAACTTAGCGCAAAAATAAAAACTTGTCCAGCATAATTTATAGCATAGGGCATAAAATTATGCCGAACAAAAAAATAAATATTACTTATCAAAATATAATCTTAAAGCAGGACATCCCGTTGCCCCATAGTTTTTGCACGCACTAATTGCCGTAGAACAAGAAGTAACGGCATCGTCTATATTAACCGATGTTTTGTTTAAGTTTTCTCCAGATGTTGGATACCCGAGTCCTACGGATGCCACTCCTGTATTACTCCAATCTTTACTAAGTAACTCAATACAAACTTCATCACTTTGTTCCATATTAAACTCAATAGAAAATCCGGAAGATCCGTATGTATTCATATATATTCCATATCCAAATGAGTTGGTAATATCTGTAATTTGTCCACTATTGTTAACTGTTAGCATTTCATCGGGCACAAGTTTGGCTTTTTTAATTATCGGACAGCCATCAGCTTCGGCTTGTCCCGTACATATACCGGAAGCAGTTCCACATGAACAAAACAATCCCTCATAATTTCCTTGCGGAGCAAAGAAAGAACGAATATTGCCAGCAATTAAAGTGATTTGCTCAATGGCTTTATTGATTCTATATTTAGTCATTGCTTTTGAATAACCGGCGATACCACCGACAGAGAGAACGCCGATTATGGCGAGTACACCAAGCATCTCAATCATTGAGCGACCGGACTGCGTGGCAAAACCACACTTATAGTCATGCCTCGATTCCGCAGGAATCGTCAAGGCATCTTCCGCTTGATTAAAATTAATTTGAAGATCCCTTGACGCATTCGCCTTTGCAAGGCTCTGCGAGGGATGACTCTTTATATTTTTTATTTCTAATTTTTTCATAATTCATCTCCTACAATTAAGGTTTTAAAACTAAAAGACCGCCAAACGGCGGCAGGGGAGTTCAACAATCATACAAACTTAAATGATTCGCTCAACCTTTAGACAATAGTCCTGAACATCCGCAGAGCGCTCCCCAACCTAAGTCGGAGACACCATTATATCTTTTAACGATGCTAAGCATCGAAGTTTGTAAGAGCCGTTGAAAGCCCTGAACCGAAGTTCTGTTCTTACTATATCATAAAAAATCAAAAAGTCAAATATTTTTTCGCAAAATTATAATCGCCGGCTCCATTACAGAGTCGGCGATTATACACAAGAAAAAAACTATTTTTTAATTTCTTCTCCGGTTTCTTGGTTTATATGTTTAGCCGATAACTTGATTTTGCCTCGATTATCGGTACCCAAACATTTAACCCATATAGTATCACCCTCTTTATAGAAATCACTAACCGAAGCAATGCGCTCATCTTTGATTTCAGAAATGTGAACCAAACCTTCTGTTTGACCTATAAAACGAACAAATGCCCCAAATTCCATAATTTTGGTAATAGTTCCTTTATAAATCTTGCCTGTTTCCGGTTCAGCCACAATATCGGTGATAATATTCAATGCTTTTTCACAATTTTCAGCATTTGGAGCAGCAATTGTAATCAACCCTGCATCGGATATATCAATTTTTGTATTTGTTCTTTCAATTATTTCACGAATAATTTTACCGCCGGAACCGATAACATCACGAATTTTATCTACCGGAATTTGGATGGTAAAGATCTTAGGCGCTTTCGGAGAAACATGTGCACGAGGCTCGGCTATGGCTTTTGCCATCTCACCCAAGATATGAATACGTCCTTCGTGAGCTTGCGCCAAAGCATTTTGCATAATTTCTTTGGTAATGGAAGTAATTTTTATATCCATCTGTAAAGCCGTTACGCCATCTTTGGTTCCGGCTACCTTAAAGTCCATATCACCCAAATGGTCTTCGTCTCCTAAAATATCGGTCAATATTGCTACACGGCCATCATCTTCTTTTATTAATCCCATGGCAATACCGGCAACAGGCTTTTTCATTGGAACACCAGCATCCATCAAAGATAAGCAGGTGCCACAAACCGTCGCCATAGATGAAGAACCGTTGGATTCCATAATATCAGAAACCACGCGCAAAGAATACGGAAAGATATCTTTATCTTTCGGCAACATCGGGTGAATTGCACGCCATGCCAATTTACCATGACCTATCTCACGACGCCCCGGAGAACCTAAACGACCGCACTCACCAACTGAAAACGGAGGGAAGTTATAATAAAGCATAAAATCTTGTTTATATTCATCCAAAATACCGTCAACCACTTGTGCATCTTCAGGTGTTCCCAAAGTTGTAACAACCAAAGCCTGGGTTTCTCCGCGAGTAAATATTGCCGAACCGTGTGCTTCCGGCAAGACAGATACTTCGCATTGAATTGGGCGAACTGTTTTTGTGTCTCGACCATCAATACGGTGTCCGGTTGTCAATACTTTTTCACGCATTGTGTGGTGCATAACATTTTCAATAGCGTCGGCAACACAAGCATTTTCTGCTTCATTTTCCGGATCAATGCCAGCTTTAATTTCCTCAGCCAACGCACCTAAAAGATCATTGCGTTCCTGTTTGTTTATAATACTAAAAGCCTGATTATATTTTTCTCCGTATTCTTTGGTTATTTTTTCACTCAAAGCATAATATTCCGGCGGGAATGTCGGGTTCTCCCATTTTTCTTTACCGGCTTCGGCAGCCATTTCTTTAATTAAGGCAATAACCGGCTGGAATTTTTCAAAACCGAACATTACAGAACCTAACATAACTTCTTCCGATAGCTCTTGAGCCTCAGATTCCACCATTAAAACACCCTCTTGTGTTCCGGCAACAGTCAACTCAAGCTCAGAAGATGCTTGCTCTTCAATAGTTGGGTTCAAAATATATTCGCCGTTTTTATATCCAACCTTTGCCGCGCCCACAGGTCCCATAAACGGAATACCGGAAATAGCCAAAGCTGCCGATGTAGCTATCATTGAAACAATATCAGAATCATTTTTTCTATCATGTGACAAAACTGTGCATACTACTTGCACTTCATTTTTGAAAGCATCCGGAAATAACGGACGAATAGGACGATCGATCAAACGAGATATTAAAATTTCACGCTCGGAAGGTTTATTTTCTCTCTTTATAAAACCGCCCGGAATCTTACCGGTGGCATAATATTTTTCCTGATAATTAACTGTTAGTGGAAAAAAATCTTGATCCTCTTTAACCTCTTTTGCGGCAACAACCGTTGCAACCACTACTGTTTCACCATAGGTTGCAATAACTGCTCCGGTTGCCTGTCTGGCAATCTTTCCCGTTTCTAAAACCAACTTTCTGCCGCCCCATTCCATCTCCTTGCGGCAAACTTTAAAATCTATCATAAAATATTTCCTTTCTATACATCTTTAAACCTCACCCGACCAGGCATCGGGACTTTTAGGGGGATACGCAACCTACGCTCCCCCTTTCGTTATCATTACTTACGTAAATCTAACTTTTTGATAATAGCCTGATATCTTTCTTCACTGGTTTTCTTCAAGTGGTCAAGCAAGTGACGACGACGGCTTACCATTTTCATCAAACCCAAACGTGAATGCAAGTCCTTTTTATGAACATTAAAGTGTTCAATCAAGGCATTGATACGATATGTCCAAATAGCAATTTGAACTTCCGGACAACCGGTATCATTTTCATTGGCGCCGAATTTAGCGACAATTTCTTTTTTTTCTTCATTTGTTATCGACATCTTTATTTAATTCCTTTTCTAAAATACGATTAAATACACGAATCGGAGAGATTTTTCTTTCATCGATTCGCACCAGTGCAATCAAACAACCGTCATACTTTGCCGCAACCAAACTCTCCGACGGTAAAACCCCGTAAAGCTTAGGAGACAAGCCTTGTCCGACGCTTAATTTTTTTGCATCTTCTGCCGAAACAGCAATCTCCGCGATGTCGCGCAGAGACGTTTCTATCGGCAAAAGCGACTCACGTCGGGTGGTAGTATATAACATATTTTCCAAATTTTCCAGTAAAATTTTATGTTTTTCAGTAAAATTTCCGCATTTTGTTCGTCTTAATTGTGTTAAATGTCCGACTGTGCCTAAGAAAGCAGCCATATCTTTACCCAAAGTTCTGATATACGTTCCCTTGGAACATTTCACCCTGAAACAAGCAGAATCAATATTTTCTTTAAGCAGATTTAAAGCATAAATTTCCACTTCACGCGGAGGCATTTCAATCGATTCGCCTTTACGAGCCAATTTATACGCCTGCTTTCCGTTTATTTTTATAGCCGAATAAATGGGCGGAATCTGTGTTATTTTACCGATAAAATGTGGAATTGCCGCCATAATTTCATCATGAGAGGGAATTTTATCACTACGAGCGATAATTTCACCTTCAATATCATCTGTTTGTGTCTGCTCTCCCCATTTGAGCGTAAACTCATATTCTTTATCGCCGTCAGTAACAAAAGGCACTAATTTGGTTGCTTCGCCAAAAGCAATCGGCAAAATACCGGTAGCAAAGGGATCAAGTGTTCCTGTATGACCGTTTTTATTAGCATGCAACAAATAACGCGTTTTCCCTACTACTTGTGCCGAAGTCATACCCTGCGGCTTATCAATAATCAGCCAGCCATCCACATCATCGGCTTTGTTATGCTTCATTTAGTCATCTCCATAAATTCTTCTTCGCTTAAAATTTTAACTCCCAACTCTGTGGCTTTTTTTGCTTTGCTTCCGGCTTCGGTTCCAACAATAACATAATCGGTATGGCTTGAAACCGAACCGGCAACTTTGGCGCCGAATTTTTGAGCTAAAGCTTTGGCCTCTAAGCGCGTCATTTTTTCAAGCGTGCCGGTAAACACCACCGTTTTTCCGCTTAACTGAGAATCATTTATTTCCTCGTTTATAAAATCTTCAACTTTAATTTGCCGACGAAGTTGTTCTATAACCGACAAGTTATGTTCTTCACCGAAAAACTCAACAATATCGGTAGCCATTTCCGCACCTATTCCGTCAATAGACACTAATTTTGCCGTTTCTTTGGCTATCATATCACTTTGCAAGGCATCAAAAGTATTATAATTTTTTGCCAACAATAAAGCCGTAGCGCTACCAACTTGCGGAATACCCAAGGCATAAATAAAACGAGGTAAACTGATTGTGCGCCGAGCATTAATGGCATTAAACAAATTTTTTACCGAAAGTGTTCCCCAACCGTTGCGCGATTCTAAATGCAAAGATTTGTTATCAGTGAGAGCAAATAAATCATCTGCGGCATTGTTACGCTCTTCCAAAGTAAAAATATCTGCCGGACTGCGTAATATACCATCGGCAAAAAACTCCTCCACAACTTTATCACCCAAACCGACAATATCAAAAGCTTCTTTTGAAACAAAGTGTTTTAAGCGTTCCTTTGCCTGTGCCGGACAGGTTAAACCGCCGGTGCAACGTCTTATTGCTTCGTTTTCTTCACGAATGGCATGTGCTCCGCATTCCGGACAACGATCAGGAAATACAAATGGCACAGAATCTGCCGGACGTTTATCTAAGCGCACTTCCACCAACTGCGGAATAACATCACCGGCCCGCTGCACTACCACCATATCACCTATACGAAAATCCTTGCGTTTGATTTCATCTTCATTATGCAGTGTGGCATGTGAAACCATAACCCCGCCCACATTTATCGATTCCAAATCCGCAACCGGAGTTAAAGCTCCGGTTCGTCCTACTTGCACACGAATATTTTCAATTTTAGTTAAAGCTTGCTCTGCCGGAAATTTGTGAGCAATTGCCCAACGCGGTGTACGGGTTAAAAAACCTAAACGATTTTGCAAAGTAATCGAATTAACTTTATATACCACACCGTCAATATCGTATGGTAAGTCGGCGCGAATTTCCATAATATGTTTAAAATTTTCTTCAATTTCCGCCACATTACTACAAATTTTATTCAAAGGATTTACCGGAAATCCCCACTGTTGCAGTTTAATGAAGAATTCTTCCTGTGTTTGCCATTGAGATTCAGAAACCTCACCCCAAGTATATGCCCAAATACTCAACTTGCGCTCGGCAGTTATGTTTGGATTGAGCTGGCGTAATGAACCGGCGGCAGCATTACGCGGATTAGCAAATATTTTTTTCTTTTCAGCAGTATTTTTTTTATTTAAGGCAAAAAAATCATCTTTTGCCATATAAACTTCTCCGCGGACTTCTAAAATTTGCGGTGCTCCCTGCGGTAATTGCAACGGCAACTGCTTTATGGTGCGCAAATTGGCAGTAATATCTTCGCCGATAACTCCATCGCCCCTCGTGGCTCCGGAAACAAATTTGCCGTTTTCATAACGAGCGGAAAAAGAAAGTCCGTCAATTTTCGGCTCGGTCATAAAGGCAATATTTTCCGCCGTGTTAAGAAAACGCTTAACCCCTAACACAAAATCATCAACTTCATCTATGGAAAACACATCGCCCAAAGATAGCATGGGAAAACGATGTTCTATTTTATTAAACTTGCTTTGCACGGTAGCGCCCACTCGTTTAGATGGACTATCAGCACGCACTAAATCAGGAAATAATGCTTCAATCGCCGCATTACGATGCTTTAATCTATCATATTCAGCATCGGTAATTTCTGGTGCATCGTTTTGATAATAGGCATTATCTGCTTTGGCTATAAGGTTTGCCAACTTTGCCAACTCGGTAGCAGCTTCAATTTTTGATAATTCGTGAATTTCTTTCATATTTTCTCCTTATCTGCACAATATAAAGACAAATAAGCAAATTGTCAAAGCAAAAAAAGGTTATACAGAAATAAGAATAAAAATTTATACAAAAGTATTTGACTTTTGCATTTTTTATGGTAGTATGAAAACAGAACTTCGGTTCGGGGCCTTAACAAGCTCTTAGCGTTTCGGTGCTTAGCATCGTTAATAAATATGATAATGTCTCCGATTGGGTCGGGGAGCTTGTAGTGAATGTTCAGAGCTTTCAGCTTAAAGATTGCAAGGATCGTTTGAGTAAATATGATTTGTTAACTCCCCTGCCGCCGTTTGGCGGTTTTTTAGTATTTAACCTTTAATTTTAGGAGATAAAATAAAGCTGTTAAATATTGCAGCAATAACAACACAACAACAAGTATTACATTATATTTTGATATACAAATCGGTTCTATTGCTTGGCCGGAATCCGTTTTTGACAATTAGAATTTGTATCAAAATCTCCGCCGACGCAAAAACGCCGGCGGAATAAATTAAGTTACACGTTTATCAATCCGCGGGAGAAAGCGTAGATGGCAAATACGGCTACAACTACCAAAACCCACGCTACAATTTGTTCTCCCACGCTAAATGCCGGTGAGTTCGGATTGTTTTGCCGGCAAGCCATAATATATACCGGAATACCGATAACCATAAATATTACAGCCAACAATAAATACTGCAATCCGGCAGCATATATCAGCCATAAGGAGTAAATACATCCGATAATTGCTGAAATTAAGGCTTCGGCACGACGAATGTAGATGTTTGTCGGGTATTCGTGATCCTCGCATATTTTCCATAAATAAGCACAGCTTGAAAAATAGGCCGGCAACACCATAACCCCTGTAATACTGAGCATCGTATTCCATGCGTTATTGGAAAAATAAACAAGCAACATAAACATTTGCATCAATGCACTGGTAACCCATAACGAAACAGACGGCGACTGGTGCTCATTTTCCTTGGCAAAACATTTAGGAAAAGTTCCGTTTTCGGCCGCAGCCTGTGGAATTTGTGCTGTTACCATAGTCCAAGCCAGCCAACTGGTTAAAACAGACACAAGCAAACCAATATTCATTAACCAAGCTCCCCAACGACCGACTAAATGTTCCAAAATACCGGCAGTTGACGGATTGGCAATTTTAGAAAGCTCGGCTTGGCTCATAACACCATACGGCAAAATCGAGAGTAAAACATAAATCAATAAACAACCGGCAAAGCCCAAAAATGTAGCCCTACCCACTGTTTTCGGTGATTTTGCATGTTTAGACATTACAACTGCACCTTCAATACCGATAAATGCCCATAAGGTTACCAACATCGTGCTTTTTATCTGGGTAGATAAGCTACCTAAATCTGCTTTACCGATATGTCCCCAAAAGTCGAACTCTAACTGCTTAAAGTGCATCATAAACGCAACAATCAAAATAAACAAAATCAACGGAACAATTTTAGCTATTGTGCCAATAAAGTTAATAACCGTTGCTTGTTTAATACCGCGTAAAACCAAATAGTTGAATCCCCAAATTAACAAAGAACCGCCAATAATGGATGGTAAATTGTTACCGCCGGCAAAATACGGCGGATAAAAATAGTTGAGAGCATCCATGGTAATAACTGCATAACCGACATTTCCGCAAATTTGACATAGCCAATACGACCACCCGATAGTAAAACCGATATATGGTCCGAACCCTTCGCGGCTATACATATAAATACCGGTATTCAGATCAGGCTTAGCTGAAGCCAAAATACGAAATGTGTTTGCAATAAAATATACGCCGAAACCGGTTATCAACCAAGCCAACAAAACCGCTCCCGCCGAAGCGCCGGCGGCCATATTTTGCGGCAAACTGTAAATACCGCCACCAATCATAGAACTGACAACGATTGCCGCCAGTGCCCATACGCCCAAACCGTCATTATTTATTTTAGGCTGTGCGATGTTTGTTTGCTGCACGGATTTATTTTTTTTGAGTAACATTAAAAATCCTTTCCTTCAAAAAAGAAGGCGGCGCTGAAAAGACACCGCCTGTTTATGTTTAAGCCTTAGCCGGCTCTGCGGTTTCAAAGTTTAAGAAACCCAAAGCAGTTAAGCAATAACCGAAATGATCTGTAATATTCAAATAATTATGCCACATCTGGAATTCGCTGTGTTTTTCTACTCCGCGGATATCCAATTCGTGTTGCAATGATTTATTGAGCCACATTTCGGCATGACCGCGAGCTATATCATCATCAATATGGGTATCAAAATATTCAACATATTCCGCTGCCCAACCGCCGATTAACTCGCCGTTTTTGTCCTTACCCCAACAAATACCGACACCGGTGGCAATGGCTTTATGCTCGTCATGACAAGCACCATTACCCGCCATAATAACTTCCAAAACTGCTCCATGTTTAAATTGGTTTACCACCCTATCCACCGGCACAATATTGCCGTAAACTTCTTTCGGCAACACAGAAGTATAAGGAATAACGTTAAAGTTTTCAATTTTGGCCTGCATTAAAGCGGAATCATAGCAAAAAGTTTCAAAAGGTTGTGGCGGAATACCGTCATTAGCCTGCCCTGCTCCACCTGTAATAAAAGCCAAAGTCGGATAGCGAACTCCATAAGTCATATTAAATCTCCTTATCAAATGTTAAAAAATGTTCGCAACCTTAGATATATCCTAAACTCCTGATTTCAATACAACTTTGGGGTATATAAAAGTAGAAAATATATAATTTTTCTGGCTTAAAAGCCGGAAAAATAACTTAAAATCGAGGCATATTAAATCAAGTAATAGATATAATTATTCGTAAATATGCAGACCATCACTTATAAAATCAAAGTCAACATCAAATACAAAGCGCACATAACCACTCTCTGGATCTAAATTACCACAAAAATCAATTGCAGTCTGTAAACTCAGCGGTACCTTTGCTACGGATTCACCATATTTCGCATCAGTATCAGTATATACGCAAGTCACTCCAACTGTTGACCAATCATAACTCAATAGTTCAATACAGGCTTCTTCAGGAATACCATAATATTCAAAATAAAAAGCTCTATATAAATTTTTGTCACACTCGGTCTCATTTCTACAATCTTGATCAATGCTTATATTACTTCCCCAAACATTTTGCGGCGATGTTTTATCACTATCCCACATTTCATCTGGCACCAGTTTGGCTTTTTTTATTATTGCCATTCCTGTATCATCGCCAAAAGTTAATCCGGCATAATTTCCTTGACTGGCGAAAAATGTCCTTATATTACCAGCAATGAGTGTTATTTGTTCAATGGTTTTATTGACTCTGTACTTTGTCATAGCTTTACTGTATCCGGCGATTCCGCCAACGGAAAGAACACCAATTATAGCAAGAACTCCTAACATCTCAATCATTGAACGGCCGGATTGATTCCCTCGCCACTTGTTGGTGAGAGAATCATTATTTTTTATTTTTAGGTTTATCATAGTAAACTTCCTTTCATTTTTGTTGATATTACATTAAAACAACCGCCCGATATAGGCGGCCGGAAGCTGAAAACTATCTTACGCAAAATAGTGTCGCATATTAAACCATAGTTCTATTCTGTGACCTTCCGACCCATGCCGGAAATATTTTAACGTCTTAATGACGTGCGTAAAAGAGGTTTTCAGACCCCAGACAAGTGACCTTATCTTGTGTCTATCATATCACAAAATACCCAAATGTCAAATATTTTTTACTAAAAAAATAAATCACGCACGATTATGTTTATCATACATACGCAAAATTTTAGCACGCAATTTTTCTTTTGACGGATCACTCGGTTCGTTGCCCGTTTTTGTATAAGGTGGCAAAAGCACTGCTTCTTTTATTTTTTCTTTGGCTTTGCTTGTTAATTGCTGATTTATCTTGGCAAAACCTTGTTTTTTATATGTTTTATCTTGCAACTTTTTAAAATTTTTAACATACAAACCTTTGACCGCCGTAGTGTAACCAAGTTCAAAGTCTTTATCTTTCGCCATAGCGATTTTTACGTCCATCAAATTTTCTATTTCCGTGTCACTAAACGGTTTACACAGCTCAATCAACAGCAACACAACATCATCAAAACGAGAATATTCCATTTTAGTACTCTCTTTCACCGGCGACACGTGCCATATAAGAAACTTTATCGCTTGTTTTTAATTTGTCGTTATTTTTAGCGGCTGCATATGTGTCTTTCAAACTTCCGGACAAATCATTAAAAGATATTTTATCAGCCAAAGCCATAATATTAGGAAGTTGACATTTTTGCGCCAAATCTTGCGGAGAAGATATGGAACTCATTGATTTACGACCATTTTCTGCCAAGGTTTGTGCCATAACAGCCAAAGCCAATACTTCCTTAGGATGTTTAGCAGTAATTTCCAAATAATCTTTCTTATCTGCATCCTTAGGCAACAACGGAGCAATCTCGGCACACGCCTTAACAACCATATCACTATATTTCTCGTTCATATCTTTTGCCAAATCGGGAAAGGCGTTTAAATATCCTGAAAACTGTTGCATACTGGCAGTTTGCATAATTTGTGCATTACCAACATCACGACCTTCCATATTTATGTTATGCAGTTGCGGTGTTAAAAACTCGTTTAGTGTCATTGTCTGAGCAGCCATACCGGATTCGGAATATTGCATAAAATCTGCCATCAACTTTTCCATTTGCGCCGGATCGGTTGCCGTGGTAACTTTTTCGGTTAAGTCCTTAAATTCAGTGGCATGAGCATAAACATTTTCAAACAAAATATCAGCTTTTGCTTTATCAAAAAAGCAATCACGAACGGCAAAACCGCTTTCCGTAACATCTCCGACCAAATTTTCATCTTGCAAAGCGCAACACTTAAAATAAAAAATGTTACGATACATATCTTTTTCCGTTTCAATATGCGGATTTATTTTCGCATGAAGTTTACTCTCCAAAAAATCAACCGAATCTTTATCTAAATCAAAAGGCATTTCCGTCATGGCTTTTCTCCGTTTTTTTCAAGATAGCCTACTTTTTGTCTTTTGTCAATATTTTTTATGTTTATACAGATTTTATTATTTCTTCAATTATAGATATGTTAAGAGATAAGAATGCTTTTCTAATATATACATCAGATCATGGAGAATCTTTTGGAGAAAGAGGGCAAACGTGTCTTCATTACTTCATTTTATTTTAAAGACGTTGAAAAAGAAAACACTTATGAACTTGCAAAAAGAGTGAAAATGTATAATAACAACCCGACAGTTTGTATTTCTTCCGATATAAAATACTACGACATAATTCAACAGCTGTTTCCGGAGCACTGTCATTTATTTTGGAATGTTGAAAATAGCAACGACCAAGATCAACATATATTAAGAGATCCAAACACTAAAGCTATTATCCTTGCAAGGCCAACCTAAAAATCCATCGCTGAATTTTATACACAGTTTTAGTTGAACAGATCTTTTATTTTATCGAAGAAACCCTTAATTTCCGGCTGACATGAATCATCTTTGCTCTCTGCACGGAAAGCTTCCATAAGTTCCTTTTGCTTATCGCTCAGTTTTGTCGGAATAATTACTTTTACATTCACATACAAATCACCGCGTTTATCGGAATCATACAAATGCATTCCTTCTTCTTTTACTTTTATTAACTGGTCATTTTGCGTGCCTGCCGGAATTTCAACCGTAACCTTACGCCCGTCTATACCCGGAATTTCAACATTACCGCCTAAAATAGCACAAGCAACCGAAACCGGAACAGATGTATATAAATCATCGCCGTTGCGTTCATATAGTTTATGCGGTTCCACAAAAATACCCACATACAAATCGCCGTTTTCACCGCCATGAACACCTGCCATTCCCTCACCGGCAATGCGTATACGCATGTTTGTTTCCACGCCTTTTTTAATTTTTATACGCAGCTTTTTGTTTGTCTTTTTTTGCCCTAAACCGGAACAGTCAGGACACGGATCTTTCACCATACGTCCACTGCCGCGACAATTAGGACACGTTGTTTCAAACATAAAGAATCCACCTTGTTGGCGACGCACTTTACCGGTTCCATGACACATTGCGCATTCATCCGGTAATTTGCCGTCCTTAGTGCCATGGCCGTGACAAGTTTCACACATAACGGTAGTCGGAACCACTATTTCTTCCTCTGTGCCATTAAAAGCTTGCTCCAACGATATATTCAAATTATAGCGCAAATCACTGCCTCGCTGAGTGTATGACGCTTTATGCGCTCCTCCGCCCCCCATAAACTCAGAAAAAATATCACTGAAAACATCGGCAAAACCGCCTGAAAAATCAAATCCGCCACCAAATGGGTTTCCACCGCCCATACCATTTAATCCGGCCTTACCGTAATGATCGTATGCAGCGCGTTTTTGTTCGTCTTTCAAAACCTCATAGGCTTCGTTAATAGCTTTAAACTTTTGTTCAGCCTCTTTATCTCCCGGATTACGGTCCGGATGGTATTTCATCGCCTGTTTGCGAAAAGCGCGCTTAATTTCCTCTGCGCTTGCGTCCTTTTTAACTTCTAATAAATCGTAATATTCCGTATCAGCCATTTTTCACTCTTTAATTTCAGTCCATGAGGCTTATTTAGTTTTTTTATTTGGCTGGCGCAAGAGTTAAAACAACTAATAAACAAAAACTTTTTGTATTTGCCGATTATTTTGGTCAATATCCTACTCAAAATAATCTCCGCTACATTGATTATCGTGTAATTAAGATATCGGTTAAAAAATGTTTGACTTTTGATTTTTTTGTGATATAGTGAAAGCAAGATAAGGTAACTTGTCTGGGGTGTGAGAACCTCTTTTGCTTTCGCCTCCTTTGGGCGTTATTTTCCAGTATTACGGCTGGAAGGTTGCGGAATAAACTCAGGTCAATACGCAACACTGTTTAAAGCAAAATAGTTCTCAACTTCCGGCCGCCTTTATCGGGCGGTATTGTTTTAATGTAATTCAACAATTCATACGAAAGGAAGTTTACTATGAGAAACTTTGAGATAAAAAATCTTCAAATTAATTTTAATCAAGCGGAAGATGCCTTGACGATTCCTGCGGAATCGAGGCATGACAATAAGTGTGGCTCTACCACACAAAGCGGACGTTCAATGATAGAGATGTTGGGCGTTCTTGCAATAATCGGTGTGTTATCGGTTGGCGGAATCGCCGGATATTCAAAAGCCATGATGAAATATCGCATCAACAAAACGATAGAACAAATAACCCTCATCGCAGGTAATGTCAGAACATTTTTTAGCTCACAAAAAAATTATGACGACTTATCAACCAATGTTATCAAAAAAGCCAAACTTGTGCCCGATGAAATGTGGAACGAGGATAAAACAGCATTAGTAAATGCCTTTGGAACAGGGGTAGAAGTAGGATCTTCAAATGGATTTGACAAATCTTTCCAAATTTTGTATCATTCCCCTATATCTCCAGAAGCCTGTATTGAGCTGGTTACCCAAGATTGGAGCTCTGTTAATATTAATGTGATCTACCTTGGTACTCAGAAACAAAAATATTTATTACCTCCTATAAGCTTGGATGATGCCGTAACATATTGTGAAGATATAGATAATATGCATGCCTACGGAATAACTTTTTATGTTGATGTTGATTTAAATGATGGTCTTACAAAACATACTTTGGGTTTAGAATAGTTTAACAAAAGTCATTCTAAACTTTTCAGCGCCGCCCTTTTATCTCTTTTCTGTTTTATCAATGGTATTTAGGGCGGCGTGCTCAATTTTGCTGGCTTCTTGATGATAGTGGGTTACTACATGGTTTAATTTATGCCAGAATCCTTCTTCAATAGAAACTATACTTCCCCAAACTGCCATAATAAACATAATTATTGTAACTACGCTTTCGGCAATATCTAACTTTTCCTGCATTGTATATTTTGACTTTTTCATATCGCAATATTTATGCTTTAATATGCCCGAAACAATAGAACTTTTTATTTATGCACATCGCATAAAAAAAGTAATTACCAAAAATTTTTTTTCCGTTAAAATGCGTGCTAAGGAGAAAGGTTATGCCATTTATTGAATTTGTGAAAAGCCTTAGACAAAGATTTGATTATAATGCCAATGTTCTTACCGTCTGCGAATGGATACTTATTTTGAGCGTGTATTCACTAACTCGCTTTGCTGATCCGCAATGGTTTGTAGAGTACGGTATTGTTGAAAATATGCAATTATTAACTTTGTTTATTGGAGCTATCATTGCTTTTACATCTAAAAACGAACACAAGCTCTTTGTTGTAGTTGGCTTTTTTATGTTGTTTTTAATAACACGAGAAACCAATATGGGGCGTAGTTATTTTTGTGAGCAATATCTTCCGGCCGATGAGGTTTGCAAATGGGGTAAGTTCAAATACGGTTATTTGGTTGATATGTTCCGCGCCATATATATTCTGGCATTATGTATTTATTTCATTAAAAATAAATTATGGCAACCGGTTATTAAATATCTTAATATGGCTCCGTTTTATGTATGGGATATCACTGCGCTTTTGCTAACTGCTTTTATCGGGTCTATTTCCGAATTTAAATCCATTGATAACGAAATATTGGAAGAAACCTGCGAATTTATTTGTTATGTTGCAATGCTAAACTGCATAATACGTTATAGCCGGTGGCAATCAAACAAAAAAATAAAATATTGAAATTTTGCAAATTAAACATAAAATAGTATATGGAGTATGGAGGCACGCGATGAGATGTTTTAAAATATGTTTGTTGATGTTGTGTGTGATGTTTGCTTTTACCGCCGAAGCAAAAAAGGATAAAAATGCCGCAGAAGAATATAAATGCGAAGAAAAAAGTGAAAAAATGTATTGTTCAGATGAAAATGGTATCCCCCTCAGTGGCAAATACACCACTTTTTATTCTAACAAAAAAACGAAAAGCATTGAAAATTATAAAAACGGTTACCGCGACGGATTGAGCACTTTTTTCACCCCGAAAGGCGTACAAGAAGAACGCACTTACTATAAACAAGGTGTTAAAAACGGTATGAGTAAAATATATTATCCTAATCGCACCATTAAATTTTCAGCCGACTATGAAGACGGATTATTAGATGGAAGATTTGAAATATATAGCCTTAAAGGAAATTTGTTGGGACGTTTTACATACAAAAACGGCTCACTTGTAAAAGGCTATTGTGTTAACGATAAAAACAAAAAAAACTTAACCGCCAACGAAATATCGGCACATCCGTTTAATACTATCATTACCTGCGGGGTAGAATGAAAACAGGTTTAATACTTGAAGGCGGGGCACATAGAGCCATATATACCGCCGGTGTTTTAGATGTGTTTAATGAAAACAACATAACTTTTGACGGTGTTATAGGTGTTTCCGCCGGCGCGATCCATGGTTGCTCATATGTTTCCAAACAAAAGGGACGCAGTATTGCATACACCTTAAAATATGCCAACGACAAGCGGTATATGAGCCTATATTCTCTGATAACTACCGGAAATATGGTGGGAGAACAGTTTTGCTATCATGAATTGCCGGAAAAGCTTTTTCCATTTGATCATCAGGCTTTTGAAAACTCACCAACCAAATTTTATGTAACATGCAGTAATTTGCAAAGCGGACAAGCCGAATATATTTATTGTGATGAACTGCAACACAAAATGCCTTATCTGCGGGCTTCTGCTTCTATGCCTTTTGTTTCACGCATCAGCCAAATAGGTGATAAAAAATATTTAGATGGCGGAATTTGTGATAGCATTCCGTTAACAGCTTTCCAAAATATGGGTTATGAACGTTGCGTTGTTGTGCAAACACGTGCCGCCGGCTATCAAAAAGGCAAAAACAAACTATCATGGCTGGCAGATATTATATATCACAAGTATCCGCGTTTTGTGCAAGCCATAAAAACACGACATATTATGTATAACAAGCAGTTGGCAGAAATTGAAAAACAACAAAAAAACGGACAAATTTTTGTTATTCGCCCAAGTAAACTGATTAATATTAAACACGCGGAAAAAAATCTTAGCATTATCCAAGAAGTTTATGATTTGGGGCGACATGACGCATTGAACAGTCTCGATAAATTACGCCGATTTTTGCAAAGATAACTTTTGCACAGATAACATAAAAAAGCCCCGAAAAATCAGGGCTTTTTGGAATTATGGCTGCTTCACCTGGACTCGAACCAAGATTGACGGAGTCAGAATCCGCTGTCCTACCATTAGACGATGAAGCAAATTCACGTAGTATGTAAGGCAAAAAATTTCCTTTGTCAAATATTTTTTTAAATTTCCACACTTGTTTAACATATATTGAAAAAATTTTTTTAGGTATCATGCAAATTTTTGCAAATAGTGCTTTACTTTTGCTATTTTTATGGTAGTATGTAAACAGAACTTCGGTTCGGAGCCTTAGTAAGCTCTTACTGTTTGTGGTGCTTAGCACCATTATTTGATATTGATGTATCTCCGATTGGGTCGGGGAGTCTCTGATGGATGTTCAGAGCATTTGCTTAAAGATTAGAGAGATCAGTTCAAACGGTATGATTTACTAACTCTCCCGACCGCTGTTTAGCGGTCAAATTTTTAATGTGTTAACCTCTGAATTTAGGAGATAAAATAATGAAAAAATTAGAAATTAAAAATATAGATTGCCACGCTGCGCTCGCAATAACAAAAAACGCGCAGAGCGGACGCTCAATGATTGAGATGCTTGGCGTGCTTGCCATAATCGGCGTGTTATCTGTCGGTGGAATTGCCGGATACAGCAAAGCCATGATGAAATATAAAATCAACAAAACCATTGAGCAAATCACGCTAATTGTCGGAAACTTTCGCACATTTTACAGTCGTCAAAAGGAAATTGAGTGGGCTGGCGGTTGGGCCAATGGTTATGCCCAAATAGTTCAAAAAGCAAAATTAATCCCTGATGAAATGATGGTATTGACCGACGGTGTTTTAACAAACGTGGTTAATGCATTTGGCGGGCAAATGGGTGTAGAATACGATGCGCCGGATTTTTATCTGACGTTTTCAGACGTTCCGCCGGAAGCGTGTATTGAACTTTTAAGCCACGATTGGACAACGGCTGATGTTCATAAAGTAGGTGTTTCCGGATCTGATGCAGGAAGTGGTTTATGGACACCCGCCGACATAGATCAAGTAGTTGCAAAATGCAGTGTTGATTATATTTACGTTGAATTTTACTTTAAGGTAAAATAGAAAAGTTAACGGGCGCCATATTAATTTATGGCGCCTTTATCACCATAATTCATGGCATCCAACGCGCCTTGCAAAATATAAGCGGCGGCAGACGCATCTAAAATTTTTTTACGTTTGGCACGCGACATATCCGCCTCCTTAATCAAAAAACGTTCCATTGCCGATGACGACAATCGCTCATCCCAAAACATATATGGCAAAGGTATTTCCTGAGCTAATTTTTCGGCAAACGCCCTAACCTCTTTGGCAATATCGCCTTCCTGCCCGTTCATTTGCAACGGCAAACCGTAAATAAACGCTCCTATTTCCTTTTCGGCTACAATTCGTTTAATTTCCGCCACATCTTTTGCCCACTCGGAACGTTGCCATATTTTATAAGCCGTTGCTATACCGTGCATAATATCCGAAACAGCAATACCCAGCCGTTTAGAGCCATAATCAAAACCCATAATTGCTTTATATGGTGCGATTTTTCGCTTGAATTCTTTTATATCCATAATTACCTCTATGCAAAAATTATACTTTTGGTATAAAAAGTCAATAATTTATCTATGTTTATAAATATTTTTTTACTTTACTATTCATAAATTCGACTGTATGCTATGGGCAAAATAAACGAGAATTGAGGTGTTTTAATGAAGTTAAAGTATGTTTTAGCCGCGTTGATGCTGTTTTGGGTTAGTCCGGCACACGCGGAATTGGAGATTAATGTGAGTGGTGCCTCGCGCAACCCTATGCCGATAGCCGTTCCGGAAATGATTGGTTCCGACTCGAATATTTTTACTAAAATTATCGGGCGCGATTACGGCGATAAAATTCATGAGGTTATTACCGCTGATTTAGACCGTAGCGGATTATTCAAAATTATTCCGCCGCGCAGTTATATTGAAACATTGCATTCTATTGACCAAAAACCGCAATTTGTGGATTGGCAAGCCATTAAATCACAAGCCTTGGTGCAAAGTAAAATTACTGAATTGGAAGGCGAAAAATTAAAAGTTGATTTCCGTTTGTGGGATGTTGTTTCACAAAAACAACTTTTGGGAAAGTCATTTACTTCAACCAAAGATAATTGGCGCCGAATCGCCCATGTGGTAGCCGACGCTATATATGAGCGTTTAACCGGTGATAAAGGTTATTTCAACACTCGTGTTGTTTATGTGGCAGAAAGCGGAGCTTCTACACGTCGCACCAAACGTTTGGCGATTATGGATCAAGACGGTGAAAACCACAAATACATTACCGACGGCAAAAACTTAGTTTTAACCCCTCGTTTTTCGCCAAATATGCAAAAAATTACCTATTTGGAATATGTCGGCAATAATCCGCGTGTATATTTAATGGACTTAAACACTAACAGTCGTCAAGTTTTGGGTAATTTTCCGGGAATGACATTTGCTCCGGTATTTTCTCCGGATAGCTCAAAAGTTTTAATGAGTTACGCCAACAAAGGAGCTACCAACATTTATGAAATGAATCTACGAAACAAAAGCATTAAACAAATAACCTACGGTTCGGCAATTTCCACTTCGCCAAGTTATTCGCCGGATGGTTCCAAGATTGTTTTCAATTCCGATCGTGGCGGTAATCAGCAACTATATATTATGGATGCCGACGGATCTAATGTAGAGCGCATAAGTTTTGGCAAAGGACGTTATGCAACGCCTGTATGGTCGCCACGCGGAGACTATATTGCCTTTACCAAAATGGCTAATGGAGCATTTTATATCGGTGTTATGGCGCCGGATGGTAGCGGTGAACGTATTTTGGCGGACGGATATTTAGTAGAAGGTCCTGTTTGGTCACCAAACGGTCGTGTTTTAATGTATTTTCGTCAAGATCGTGGCGGTCCGGTTCGCCTATATACCATTGATTTAACCGGATATAATGAGCGTCGGATAATCACTCCGTCAGAGGCATCTGATCCGGCGTGGTCGCCATTATTGCCGCTGTAAGTTATTTATAGCGTATTCATCAAACATCTTCGCATGGTTATATGTGGAGATGTTTTTTATTGTATTATTTTGATTTATCTATTGACTTTTGACAAAATATGCGATAGCCTGTCGGCATAAAAATATATTAGTTAAAAGTGATTATGAAGAAGTTAGTTAATTTAGCTTTATGCTATGACTTTGATGGAACTCTTGCCGCTGGCAACATGCAGGAGTATGGTTTTATTAAAAACCTTGGTATCAGTGCCGATGATTTTTGGAATATGTCGGCCGCACTAAACAAAAAAGTAATCTCTGATAATGTGTTGCGCTATATGCGTCTGATGCTTGAAGAAGCTAAAAAGCGCAATATACAAGTTACACAAGAGTATTTGTTTGAGTGTGGAAAAATGGTGGTATTGTTCGATGGTGTGCGCGATTGGTTCAAACGCATCAACGAATATGCTCTCAGTCGCGATGTTGTTGTTTCACACTATTTAATTTCTTCCGGATTGGAGGAAATTGTGGCAGGAACAGGAATCGCCGATTGTTTCAAAAAGGTATATGCCTCTGCTTATATGTATGATGACAATGGTGTGGCAATTTGGCCGGCGCGAACTGTCAATTATACAGAGAAGACGCAGTATCTCTACCGCATCAAAAAAGGTTGTTTGGATATTGCCGACAATAGAACAGTTAACGCGCGTATGCCCGAAAAAGACTGTCCCGTTCCTTTCAGTCGTATGATATATTTTGGCGATGGAGATTCCGATGTGCCTTGTATGTCTATGATCAGAAGATCCGGCGGTCATTGTGTGGTAGTGTATGAGCATGGCAAGTGTGGTGCATACGAACAAGCTCTGCAATACGTGAGCGACAAACGCGCTAATATTGCTGCTCCGGCAGACTATTCCGAAGGTGGAGTAATCGATTGTTACATAAAAAAAGTAATAGATGAATTCGCCACTGAAAATAAGTAAGTTACAACAAAAATCCGCCGGCTTTATATGCTGACGGATTTTCGTTATATTCTTTATTCAAAAAGTGCATAAAATCCGCAATCATTTGTGCATTTTCCGCATGCATCTGCGGCAATATTTAAAGGCATTGGAATTGATACGTTTGCTCCATTCAAATTAGCGATGGCTCCGATATTGTTTATTTCCCCATCTCCATCAACAGCAGTACTTTCAATAGGTCCTGAATTGCTCTGTCCTACATAAAAAGCCTTTATGCCGGAAGAAACAGCACTCCAATCCACAGAAGCCAATTCCATACACGCTTCTTGAGTAATATTATGTACGCCTATAACAAAAACTTTATCTTTCTCTTGTTCTTTACTCTCATCATTGTATATTTTATTCCATGAATAAGTATAAAAGTCAGTCCCCCAGACATTTTGTAAACACTCAGTTTCCTTACCGTCTACTTTGCAAGTTCCCCACATTTCATCTGGCACAAGTTTGGCTTTTTTGATTATTTTTTTTCCAACAGCATTAAGATCATCAAGACCGGCATAGTTCTTTTGCACAGCATAAAATGTGCGCACATTTTGCGATACAAGCGATAATTGCTCAATGGTTTTGTTAATGCGGTATTTCATCATGGCTTTGCTGTATCCGGCAATTCCACCGACAGATAACACGCCGATTATGGCAAGCACGCCCAACATCTCTATCATTGAACGGCCTGTTTCGTTTTTTATTTCTAAATTTCTCATAACTTTGTCTCCTAAATCATAGATGTTAACATATTAAAAATTTGACCGCTAAACAGCGGTCGGGAGAGTTCAACAATCATATTAAGCAAAATGATTCCACTAATCTTTAGACACCAGCCCTGAACATCCATTAGTGGCTCCCCAACCATGTTGGAGATATTTTCACACAAACTAACGATATAAAAATATACCGTGCTTAATAAGAGCTGTTGAAAGCTCCGAACCGAAGTTCTGTTTCTATAATACCACAAAAAATCCAAAAGTCAAATATTTTATTGCTTTTTTAAATTTGTTCGTATATCAATCTTAAATAAGGAGAAATTTTATGGGTATTTTATCATCTATTTCGTTTGTATCTGCCGGTGGTAGTGTTTTAGGCGTAACAATATCTATGCTTTCAGTTACGCTTATGTTGGCTCTGTGGGTTTTAGTACTTTTGATATTGCACCCTATACATGCCACCATTTTTTTATCGGCCTGCATTTTTGAATATTTTATTATTGACTATTTTGGATTTGATTTATGGATAGATTTTTTTACCTTTTTCGGTTTTTACATTATAGTGTTTGCTATTTATAGCTTGGGCTTGCGCCGCTTGCTTCCATTACCTAAAAGCGATATTGAAAACTTGATAAAACTATCGGAATTGAAACAAAAAGATTTGTTAAGCGAAGAAGAGTTTAAAGCTGCTAAAAAACGTCTGCTTAAATTATAAAAACGCGATTAGTGAGATAGATACGAAGAATGATCTTTTCGACATGTACAAAGATTAGTTAACGCCTAAAAATGCGTATGATGCGCTTAATACACCGCAACCTCTTTCTTGCGGTGTACAAACTATTACATAAGCAAACCACAAAAAACGCGATTAGTGAGATAGATACGCAGAAGGATTTTTTCGACGTGTACAAAGATTAGTTAACGCCTAAAAATGTGTATGATGCGCTTAATACGCCGCAACCTCTTTCTTGCGGTGTACAAAGCAGTACATAAGAGAAAGAGGTTGCAAGTAGAAAGCCATCAGGCGCGTTTTTTTAGAAGTGATCGTCAGAACGACGAACCAACTCCTCAATATTCTCAGGCGGCCAACCAGGAGTATCCATACCCAAGTGAATACCCAACTTAGCCAACACTTCCTTAATTTCGTTCAAAGATTTACGACCAAAGTTTGGAGTGCGTAACATCTCTGCTTCTGTTCTTTGAACCAAATCGCCTATGTAGATGATGTTATCATTCTTCAAGCAGTTAGCCGAACGAACAGAAAGTTCAAGTTCGTCAACTTTACGTAACAAACATCTGTTAAACGGCAACTCATCACGAATTGACTCTAACTCATTTTCAGGCTCATCAAAATTGATAAACGGTTTTAACTGATCCTGTAAAATACGAGCAGCATACGCAACGGCCTCGCGCGGAGATACAACACCGTTTGTTTCAACAATCATAGTCAGTTTGTCATAATCGGTAATTTGTCCTACACGAGTATTCTCAACTTTGTAAGAAACTTTTTTAACCGGAGAGTAAATTGCATCAACTGCGATCAAGCCGATAGGAGCATCTTCAAGCGTAATATTTGCCGCCGGAACATATCCCTTTCCGGTGGTAACAATCAATTCCATATTGATTTTAGCGCCAGCATCCAAAGTACAGATAACATGATCAGGATTAATAATTTCCACATCATGACCGGTTTCAATCATCGCCGCAGTAACAGTGCACGGACCTTCTGCCCTTAAATACATTGTTTTAGCTTGTTCACTGTGAACAGATACGGCTAATTCCTTAATGTTCAACACAATATCGGTAACATCCTCTCTAACACCCGGAATAACCGAAAATTCGTGCAAAACGCCATCAATCTTAATAGCAGAAACTGCTCCGCCTTGCAAAGAAGATAATAATACTCTGCGCAAAGCATTGCCGAGGGTAAGACCGAAGCCTCTTTCCAACGGATCAACCACGATTTTTGCTTTGTGAGTTCCCTCTTCGGACACTTCCAGAGGTGTTTTTGGTTTAATAAGTTCTTGCCAATTCTTTTGAATCACGGGTTTTGTCCTTTTCTTGAAATGATATATGCATATATTTGAAAACGCGGCGACAGACCTCTAAACAAGGTCTGTGCCACAAATAAAAATTAAACGCGACGTCTTTTTCTCAGACGGCAACCGTTGTGCGGGATTGGTGTTACATCGCGAATCGATGTAATCGTAAAGCCGATAACCTGCAATGCCCTGATTGCGGATTCACGACCCGAACCCGGACCTTTAACTTCAACTTCCAACGTTTTCATACCGTTTTCCTGCGCTTTTTTACCGGCTTCTTCAGCGGCTACTTGTGCAGCATACGGAGTAGATTTTCTGGAACCCTTAAAGCCCTGAGCACCGGCAGTTGCCCAAGAAACAGTATTTCCCTGAGCGTCTGTAATGGTAATACGGGTATTGTTAAAGGATGATTCTATATGAGCCACTCCCGAAGTAATATTCTTTTTTTCTTTTTTCTTTTTTGTATTTGTTGCTTTAACCATTTGCACTTACCTCATTACTTCTTCTTATTCGCAATAGTCTTGCGTTTACCTTTACGGGTACGAGCATTTTGTTTAGTGCTCTGACCGCGAACCGGCAAGCCTTTACGATGTCTTAAACCGCGATAGCAACCCAAATCCATCAATCTTTTGATGTTTGTGCCAACTTCACGACGCAATTCACCCTCAACGAGGTATTGACTATCTATAACTTCACGAATTTTCATAACTTCTTCGTCAGAAAGCTCGCTAACACGACGGTTAGCATCGATTCCCGACTTAGCGCAAATATCTTGAGCAGATTTCCTGCCAATACCAAAAATATAGGTCAATGCAACCTCAATCTTTTTGGCGGTAGGAATGTTTACACCAGCAATACGAGCCAAATTTAATCTCCATTATTTTAATTAACTAACACATTCAAAAAGTTGATCACCACTTTTCAAAATTAAGCGGATTATATGCAGGAAGTTTTCCGGTGTCAACAGTTTTTTTGCAAAATTTTGCATTTTTTTGATATTTTTGTGGATATTCCCCTGCACGCCCGAATTTAGCGCACTTTCACAGCAGAGAAAAATAAAAATATACATGGTAATATTGCAATAAACTTTACCACAAACAATCCTAACGCTTGTGTGAAATATCCGCTATTCAAATACCATATATAAGTTAGAATTATCTTCACATACAGTTATGGCTTCATCTAATGACACGACAGATCGATTGTTTCGCCCAATCACATCCGACATATAACCATAATCCCATCGGCGAGAACCATTATCTTCAAGCACCTGTAACGCAAGATACCCAGATGAAACAAGACTCCAATCTTTTGTTACTAATTCTATACATGCCTCTTGTGGGAGTTTTTCCAATCCTATCTCAAATATACTTCTTCCATCACTCCAAAAATCCGGCTTCAATGAAACTAATCCGCCAAAAGAATTACTGATTGCTTTAATTTTACCGTTATCAATAGTAAGCATATCATCTGGTACCAATTTTGCTTTTCTTATTACCTGACAACCTCCATCATCATCTAACGTATCTGTTCCACATCGACCGCCAGCCGAATCAACGCAAATACATTCAGCTCCATCGTAATTACCTTGTGTTGCAAAAAATGTACGAACATTTTGAGAAATCTGCGTAATTTGCTCAATAGTCCTATTTATGCGATATTTTAGCATAGCTTTGCTATATCCAGCAATACCACCCACGCTCAAAACACCAATGATAGCAAGAACACCTAACATCTCTATCATTGAACGACCTGTTTCGTTTTTTACCTCTAAGTTTCTCATAATTTTATCTCCTACGTTAAAGTTATTTATTAAAAAAAATCTGACCGCAAACAGCGGTCGGGAGAATTTGCAAATCATATACATGGAAATGATCCGTGCAATTTTTAGGCAAAAGCCCTGAACATCTACCACACGTTCCCCGACCCAATCGGAGATACCATCACACCTTATAATGATGTACATAGAATACACCACCATGTATAAGAGCTTGCAAAGGCTCCGAACCGAAGTTCTGTTTCTATACTATCACGAAAATCATAAATGTCAAACATTTTTTTGTAAAATGCGTAAAAAATTAAAATAAAAGTGTAAAAAACAACAACAAGGTTGATTATTTCAAAAGAGCGGTTATCATAAGGCATAGCTTAATTATTTAACGGAGAAAAAACAATGTTAAAGATAGTGCAAACTAAGCCTTATGATGATCAAAAAATGGGAACTGCCGGATTACGTAAAAAATCCAAGGTAGCAATGCAGGAAAATTACGTGGAAAATTTTGTGCAAAGTATTTTTGATGCTATCGGCGGTGTAGAAGGCAAGACCTTTATTTTGGGAGGCGACGGTCGTTTTTATAATAAAATAGCTTTACAAAAAATACTTAAAATGTCCGCCGCAAACGGAATGAAAAAAATAATTGTTGGGCAAAACGGTTATCTTTCTACCCCAACTTCTTCGCGTGTGCTTTTGAAAAACAAAGCTGACGGCGGGTTTGTTTTAACCGCATCGCATAATCCAGGAGGACCAAACGGTGATTTCGGTATAAAATATGCCATTGCTTCCGGCGGACAATGCCCAACTTCTTTAAGCGATAAAATCTATGAAAACAGCAAAAAAATCTCTGAATATAAAACGCTGGATACTGCCGATGTTGATTTGAGCACAATAAGCAAACAAAATTTGGCCGGAATGGAAATTGAAATAATAGATTCCTTAAATGATTACATTAATATGATGGAGGAAATATTTGATTTTCCGGCAATTAAAAAATTATTCGCCAATGGTTTCCGTTTTGTGTTTGATGCAATGAATGCTGTTACAGGTCCCTACGCCTTAAAAATTTTTGAAGAAATTTTGGGTGCGCCAAAAGGAACCGTAAGAAATTATGTGCCGATGGAAGATTTTGGTGGTTTGCACCCGGATCCGAACTTGATTTATGCTAAAAGTTTGGTAGATTTAATGTATTCCGATGATGCTCCGGATATGGGTGCAGCAAATGACGGCGACGGCGATCGCAATATGATTTTAGGCAAAAAATTCTTTGTTACTCCGAGCGACAGTTTAGCCATTTTGACCGATAATTATAAATTGATACCGGCATATAAAAACGGTATTTACGGCGTGGCTAAATCGGCTGCAACATCAACTGCTGTCGGACGTGTGGCACAAGCCTTAAATATCGGATATTATGAAGTTCCGACCGGTTGGAAATATTTTTGCAATTTGATGGATAGTAAGCGGATTACTTTTTGCGGAGAAGAAAGTTTTGGAACAGGTTCCAGTCATATCCGCGAAAAGGACGGTATTTGGGCAGTTTTATTTTGGCTGAACATTATTGCGGTAACCGGTAAGTCAGTTGAAGAAATTACACGTGAACATTGGCAAAAATACGGACGTAGTTATTATATGCGCAACGACTATGAAATTGCCGATGCCGAAGTGGCAAATCTGTTGATGAAAGATTTGGAAAATCGTCTGCCAAGCCTCGAAGGTAAAACTTTCGGAAATTACACTGTTAGTGAAGCAAAGCCGTTTGTTTATAATGATCCGGTGGATGGAAGCTCTACAAAAAACGGACTTATTATTTATTTTACAGATAAATCTCGAATAGTTTACCGTTTGTCCGGCACGGGATCGAGCGGTGCAACGTTGCGTGTATATTTGGAACGTTATGAAACGGAAAAATTTGCGGAAAATGTGGAACAGATGTTAGAAAGTTTGGCCGATGTTTCCCGTCAAATTGGAGAAATTACAGAGCGCACCGGTAAAACAAAAGCCGATTTATTAACATAATATTGAAGGATTTATCCGAAAAATGCTCAAAGATATAAACAAACGTCGTCCTGATCGTCAGTTGGAAAGGAACTTGGTTTTTCTGGCCTATGCGATTATGTTTATGTCTTTGAGCCTGTTTGCCATATTTGTTTATCCGCAATACATTTTTTATGTAATATGTTCGGCTGCTGTTTTTAATATTTTTTGCATTCTGATAACGATTCGCATTCTTAAAATAAGTGAAAACGCCATAGGGTTCGGTGCATTAGCCGGTGAAATATTAAACGATAAAAGCAAATATTATCGCGTAGACAATGCAAAAGGCGAAGCGATTTTAATCAACAAAGTAGCAAACGAATATTTTAAGGGCGAAGCTGTTTTGGAATTTTTGGAAAAAAATATTATCAATACGCCTGATAACAAAATGGATTTGCAAAAACTATCCGCTGCGGTTAATAAATTACAAGCTACCACCGTTACACTTTCCATAAACCCCGAACAAAACAGTGTTTTTGTGGCTGAGGAATGGTTAAAAGTGAGTGTAAGGCCAATTTCACTGAACAAAGCCGATATTTTTGAAGATAGTTACTCTTTGCAAAAAGTACGCAAAGAAATATATCTATTTTGGACAGTTGAAAATATTACTGCCTATAAAAATATGGATAATGTTTTCAAAAATGAGATGTCTTCATTGCATAATTTTTTGGATTATTTGCCTGTCGGATTATACACTTGTAACAACAAAGGGGAAATAGAATACATAAATAATTTGCTTGCGGAAAAACTACAAACGGATAAAAACGATGCTATCGGTCGCAATATTGATGATTTTATTGCGCATAAGCCGGAACAGTTGCACTCCGACACAGGAACATATAACGATAACATTATATTTAAAACCGCCGATGGTCCACAGAGTGCCCTTGTCAGACAAGAAAATATTCGCGAAAACGATGAATTGAAAACTCGCGGGGTTGTAATATGGAACTTGCCGACAAACGAAACATTACAAGCAAAAGTAAACAAGTTAACCGACTATTTTTCTAACTTATTTGATACTGCCCCGATAGGAATTATCTTTGCTGATAAAAAGCAACGTATCATAGAAATCAATAATTACGTTGCCAATATATTTGAGAAAAAAAGAGATGATATTTTAGGACAAAACATCAATAATTTCTTTGTTTCTGAAATAAAAGATAAGCTTAAAGAAGCATATATCAAATATCAAACAGAAGAGCAAAGCAATTTTAATTTTGAAACGGTGATAAAATTTGCGGAAACAGAAAAAAATATCAGTGGTGCCATTTACCCGCTCAAACTATATAACACCGCCTATGGCAACGGGATTTCCGGTATAATAATTTATTTGACAGACGTAACAAATCGCCATAGTTTGGAAATGCAAGTGGCACAAGCACAAAAAATGCAAGCATTCGGACAGTTAGCCGGTGGGGTTGCACATGATTTTAATAATCTGCTGACAGCGGTAATAGGCTATTGTGATTTACTATTGCACCGCCATGGAATAGGTGATCCGTCATTTTCGGATTTAGTGCAATTAAAAAACAACGTTACCCGTGCAGTTGGTGTGGCTCGACAGCTATTAACCATCTCACGTAAGCAACCTATCAACCCGAAATTAATAGATGTAAACGAAGCCTTTACCGATAATGAACATTTAATTGCCCGTATGCTGGGAGAAAAAATCAAATTACAGGTAAATTACGGTTCCGAATTGAGCTATATTCGTGTTGACACGGTGCAATTATCACAGGTTTTACTCAATTTGGCCATAAATGCCAAAGATGCCATGAACGGCACAGGAACATTCACGATGTCTTATCGTACCGAAAGGCTGAGCATACCATATCAATTTGGAGCCGATACCATTGAACCGGGAGATTTTGCCGTTATAAGCATAAGCGATACTGGTTGTGGTATTCCGCCAGAAAATATAGAGCGAATATTCGAACCGTTCTTTTCCACCAAGAAAAATGTTGTAGGCTCCGGCACAGGATTGGGTTTGGCTATGGTATACAGCATTGTTCGCCAGATGGATGGTTTTATAAAAGTTCACAGTGAATTAGGTATTGGAACAACTTTTGAAATTTATTTGCCACTGTTTGATAACTCGGAAGAAACCAGAAAAAAACAACTAAAACAAGATGAAAATATTATTTTGGATAAATCCGGAAAAACTGCTCTGCAAACCATACCACTGAGTGGGGAAGAACAAAAAATCATTTTAGGTTTGAACATTTCACAGTTTGATAGTGAGCGCAACTTACCCGACAATGTGGGGGAAATTAAAATATTATTTGTAGAAGATGAATATGCCGTTCGCACTGTGGGGGCTCGAGGTCTAAGACGCAAGGGATACGATGTCGTTGAGTGTGTTTCGGCAGAAAATGCTTTGGAGCATATAGAAAGCGGAGAACATTTTGATATGTTAATTACCGATATGATGATGCCGGGAATGAACGGAGCTGAGCTTGCCGCTATTGTGCACCAAAAAAGCCCTGATACAGCCATAATTTTGGCTTCGGGATATTCCGAAGAAATTGCCCGTAAAGAATTAGCCGGTTCTAAGGATTTTTATTTTATAGCCAAACCATACGGATTGGCTGATTTACATAACAAAGTAAAGGAAGTTTTGGCCAATAATGACAAACACTGAAAACAGTCAAATTCCTTTTGAATTTAACGTGGCAAATTATATGCGGCGTGAAGATTTTATGGTGTCGCAATGTAATGAAAATGCGTTCAAAATGATTGATAGTTGGCCAAATTGGCTAAGTTCCGGGTTAATAATTTACGGTTCGAAAGGTTGCGGAAAATCGCATTTGGCACATTTGTGGGTTGAAAAAATAAAACAAACTATCGGAAAACCTATCAAAATATCTCTCATAGAAGCAAATTGCATAAATTTGCGTAATGTTACATCCATTGCCACTGAAAACCAGTGTATTGTAATTGAGAATCTTTCTCCGAAAGCCAATAACGAAGCGCTGTTTCACCTGTTTAATATTTATAACAACAGCGGCCGCTATATGCTATGGACAGCCGAAAGCGCACCAAGCCGAATGAAATTTGCATTAAAAGATTTGCAATCACGTTTGAATATGCTACCGAGCGTAAAAATTGATGAACCTGACGATTTTATGTTGCAAATGCTAATAATAAAGTTGTTTAATGACAGGCAAATTATCATCAGTGAAGATATTTTGAATTATATAGTCAATAATGCCGAACGCTCTTTTGCATATATTATGTCGTTGGTTGAAGAAATTGACGCAGTTTCTTTGGCGTGGAAAAGCAACATAAACTACAAGGTTGTCAAAAAATCCATGGAAAATTTAAAAAATAATAAGAATAAAGAACCAGATTTATTTGACGAATGGTAATTTTTGTATTATATAGGTAAAAAACTTGAAAGGATAATCAAAATGAAAAACTTTTTATTGAATAAAAAATTTATCGGCGCAATAGCCGTGTTTGTTTATGTAATTTGCGCTTCAATATATTTTTCGCAGATCATGTCTGATGCTATTGTGCAGTATTCCCCTGTTGTAGCTAAAGAAATGGAAGCATTTTTGCCAATTACCATTGCCAACGGAGAAATTGTTGAGCCGAAAGACACTGTGATTAAACGCTCTTACGGTAATGCAACCGATGCTTTTGATGTGGTGTTAGATACCCGTGTTGATGAATTTGATGCCTCATCACTGAAAAATCAAGGCTTATATGTCAGCCGCAAATATATTTACGGAGTGCAAAAATTAAAAACAGAGATCCGTAGTTTGTCTGAATTGGGAGACGGAACTTTGGATAGAGAAAAATTAAATGACTTCCTGCAATTTTTAAACGCTAACGCCGGAAGATACATTTTTGTCATTTCTTGCGGTATATTGCTTGTGTTCTCAATTTGTGCTATTTTGTTATACACAATAGTAATGCACTGGCTAATGGCAATGTTGTTCAAAATAGGTTTTGCTCGTACTTTACGGATTAACAGCTTGGCCTACGTTGTGATCTCATCACTCACATTATTCACACCGATAAGAATCAGTATTTTATTGACTTTGGTAATTATGATTGCCCTGAATATCGGAATCGATAATGTGTTAAAAGAAAACCAAGAAGCATAAATATCAGATGCGTTTTATATTTCTGCCGGCGCTTGTGAGGGCGCCGACGGGATTTAATTTCCCAATATTCACTTAATTAGTCAGTCCAATAAGCTGAGTTGGCATCTACATCAAAATATAACCACATTTCAGCATTATCATTACAATGTTGCGTGGCAATTTCTAAATCCACAGGAGTTTTGCTTCTATAGGAGACATTGATATTGATTATAGAAGCTCCGGCATTGCTCCAATCATGAGTTGCTAACTCAATACATGCTTCTTGTGGTAATTGGTAATAATCTATTTCAAACGCCTGATAATCACCGCTTTTGGCTTTACTTATTGTACTTAACAAAACCGCACCACCGAAAGGATTGGTAATAGACATAATCTTGCCATCAGTTACGGTAATCATTTCATCAGGGAATATTTTGGCTTTTTTAACTATCGGACAGCCATTGGCCGCATAGGTAGGTCTTCCGTTTGCATCAACGCCGGAATGCCCAGAGCAACCGGAGGCGGAGCAAGTGCCATTAATAACACTCTCACACTTCACCCCGATATAATTCTTCTGTGGTCCCCAAAAGGCACGCACGTTTCCGGCAATCAAAGTGATTTGTTCAATGGTTTTGTTGATGCGATACTTCATCATCGCCTTAGAATATCCAGCGATTCCGCCAACAGACAATACGCCGATAATGGCAAGCACGCCCAACATCTCAATCATTGAGCGTCCATTTTGATTTTTTATCTCTAAGTTTATCATAGTAAACTTCCTTTCATTTTTGTTGTTATTACATAAAACAACCGCCCGATAAGGGCGGTCGGAAGCCACAAACTATTTCAAACCAAACAGTGTTGCGTATTCATATACATATTATTCCGCAACCTTCCGACCAGTGCCGGAAATTTAACGCTTCTTACAGCGAGTTTGAAAGAGGCTTGTGGACCTCAGACAAGTTACCTCATCTTGTGTTTATATTATCACAAAAAATCTAAAAGTCAAATATTTTTTATAAAATATAAAACACCCATCAGCGCTATCAGAAAGCGCCGACATCTTAATTTTACACACTGTTTCGTTATTTTTTTGCTACAATATTCGCAGTCAGAACTTTAAGAACTTTTACCAATTCTTCCTTCATTTTATCGCGTTCAACCACAATGTCCACCATACCATGTTCCAGTAAATATTCTGCACGTTGAAAACCTTCCGGTAATTTTTCGTGAATCGTCTGCTCAATCACACGAGGACCGGCAAAACCGATTAAACACCCTTTTTCGGCAATATTAACATCTCCCAACATAGCAAATGAGGCAGAAACACCACCGGTTGTAGGATCTGTTAAAATAGAAACGAACGGTATACCTGCTTCTTTCAGCTCATTCACTGCCGCTGTTGTGCGCGCCATTTGCATCAGGGAGAGCATACCTTCCTGCATGCGTGCACCACCGGACGCAGTTACGGTTATCAATGGCTGTTTAGAAGTTAAAGCCAAATGTGCGGCCGTAACAATTCCCTCTCCTACTGCAAGCCCCATAGAACCACCCATAAAAGAAAAATCCATTGCCGCAACAACGCTGTCTATTTCACCAATTTTACCGCGTGCTACCTGAACTGCATCATTAAATCCGGTTTTCTTTCGGTTGGCTTTTAACCGGTCGCTATATTTTAATATATCTTTAAATTTAAGCGGATCATCTTGAATCGGCGGCAAATCAACCAATGTATATTCAGCATTATCAAATAACAATTTGAAACGATTATCCACATATAAGCGCAAGTGGTGCCCGCAAGCCGTGCAAACATAATGAGATTCTTTCAATTCCTTAGAAAACAACATCTGGTTACACACCGGACATCTCTGCCACAAATTATCAGCAATTTCTTTCGGCGTATTCTTTTTGATTTTCGGTCGAACGATATCAGTTAACCAGTTCATAAAATATTCCCCTTTCTATTCGGCCTTTTTCTTTTTAAATTTACCGAAAAAAGCTCTTACTTTGCTGTTTTCGGCTTTTTTAGCCGCTTCAATTTCTTTATCTTTTTTGGCTTTTTCTTGCAAGCCGACAATATCTTGCTTCAAGCCGTCAACCGTTTTGTTTAACTTTATTTGTTCCTGATTGAGTGTTCTGTTTGCCTTACGCTGGCGACGCAGCTCACCTCGCACCGGAGAATAAGAGAACCACGCGCTGAAACGCCCTAAGGTATACCCTATCAGCAACAACACAGCCATTACTAACTTAGCATTAACACAATCTTCCAAATAAGGAGCAAACGATATTCCGTCTTCCAACGGCTTAGCCACATAAATTCCCCAAGCCAAAACAGCCAACACCGGCAAAGCAATCAGATAATATATAAACTTCATACACTCCTCCTTTTAAGACAGTGTCAATTAATTCTTATCATTAAGGCGGGCAAACAATTCTTTACCGGTTTTAAAATGCACGGTATTCCTGCTCGGCACTTCAATTTTAGTTTTATTTTTAGGGTTAATTGCCTCACGCGGTTTTCTGTTTCTAACGGAAAATGCACCGAAACCGCGGATTTCTATTCTATCTCCGGCGGCCAAAGCTTCGGTAAGTCTGCCAAAAAAAACATTCACTATTTTTTCCACATCTTTCAAAGTCAAGTTGGTCATTTTTTCGGCAATTTTTTCTATCAATTCAGATTTAGTCACTTTATCCTCACAAAATAAATTAACATTAAATTTAGGTATTTATACACTCTTATGCTCAATATATCCATATAATTTTTACGATTTTACACAAACATCAGGCGCTCTTAAATATAAAGGTTTAGGATAGTTAATTTTTCCGGCCCGATATTTGGCAATGGCGCAAGCGGCTAAATCGCTTATCGGCACATTTTTATCCATGCGTATGGCGTGCAACATAAGTCCGCTCGGCTTATCCAAAAAACGCTCAACTCCGTTGCCTATAAGGGTCACGTTTTTTCCTTTCAGCTGTTCCATAATCTGTGCATAAGTGCAAGCGCCGGCATCAGTTATTTTTTCCAGCCTGCCATTAAACAACTGAAAATAAAAATCATCTCGTTTTGTTTCAATAATAACCGCGTTATAGCTGCTCAACTCTGACATATCCAAAGAATGCGCGTATGCTTCAAAAGCCGATACACCGGTTATTGCCATGTTCGGATTAGCCAGTGCAAAAGCCCTTGCCGCAGCAATGGAGGAGCGCACACCAGTAAACGACCCCGGACCTATACATACAGCCAAAAGATTTATATTTGCAAACTCCAATCCCTTTTGTTGCAACATTTTTTCAATTTGCGGGATCAAAACTTCGGCCTGACCAAATTCCATTTCTTGCACAAATTTGGCCGCAACGTATGTTTCATTTAATAAAGCCACTGAGCAATTTTCTGCCGTTGTATCAAAAGCAAGCGTATACATAATCCCATTACCCTTAAAAAAAATTATCAATCATTTAAAAAAATACATTGCTTATTTAGCTATATAATATAAAATAGTGCCTAACGCAAATATTTTTTTATAAAGACTGATAGAATGATTGATGAACTGTTGATAAATATCGTATTACTTAGTGTATTAGTGGAATTGACGCTGATTGCCATTATTGTGGTAATGCAGATAAGTATATACAAACATAAGAAAAAAATTTATTTCATCAAACGAGATCGTGAACGTTGCAACGAACTGCTTTATTCTGCCAAAGACGGTTACTTTTGCTTTGTATATCCCGATCAGAAGGTTAAAGATCCGCAAAAAGATGTTTTGGAACGATGCTCTCGCCGACTCTCGGTTATGCTGAATTTAAAAAATGGTACCGCTTCATCTTTTGAAGAAGTAGCCGATTCGTTTTATAAAACAGATTCCGGACTTTTGAAAAAATATGTTAATCTGTTGCAACAAGAAGGCAAAGCTTTTGAAGATATTTTTGCTGTTAAAGGAGGGGAGCAGTTTGTTTGTATATATGGAAACAGAGTAAACGGCATAGATAATAATCTGTATTGCGATGTTATTTGGTTTAGAGATATAAGCAAGCAAGCGAAAGAAATCCAGTCGTTGGAAGACGATAAACAAAAAATTCAAAATAATTATAAATTATTGGAAAATATGTTAGACGGAATCAATTATCCTATTTGGCTGCGTAATGAAAATTTGGAATTATTGGCCGTTAATAAAAAATATGTGGAATATACCGGAGCCGCAAACAAACAGGAAGTTTTGCAAAAAGATTTAGAGTTAACCAACAACAAAGGAGAAAAAGTTGCCAAGCGTGTGGCTACGGAAGTGCAAAAAAGCAAAAGAGCCCACAAAAAAGCTTTCAATATGGTATATAAAAATCGTTTGTATAATTTTGAGGTTCATGAAAGCCCGTATTTTGTGGAAGATATGTTAGATAAAATAGGTTCCGTCGGCTACATAAAAGATAATACAGAATTGGAAAAGTTAAAACGGAGCTTTAAAATCAATCAGAACAACCACTTAGAGATTTTAAGTTCTTTGGGAACAGCATTTGCTATTTTTGATGTTAACGGTAAATTATTTTTCTATAACACGGCATTCAAAGATTTATGGAAATTAGAAAATGAATTTTTGGATAAAGCGCCGGATTATTTGCAATTTATTGAAAATATACGCGAACGCAAGATATTACCACCGGTTTCCGATTTTAAGGTATTTAAGGAGGAAGAAACAAGCGTTTTCAACGGGCTCTTAGAAACAAAAGAAGATCTTTTATATCTGCCTGACGGACGGACGATTCGCCGTTTTCGCACTCCGCATCCTAATGGAGTTATATTTGCGTTTGAAGATGTTTCGGACAGATTAGCGACTATGCGCAGGCTTAATGAATTAACATCTATTCAACAAGGAATTTTAGAAAACTTAAATGACGCGGTAGTTATTTTCGGAGCCAATCAACGCTTAAAATTTTATAACAGTGCATATCTGAAATTATGGGGCTTGGATGAAAACAAAATGCAAGACGAACCCAAAATGGAACAAATAATATTATATCAGGAGCCATTTTTTAAGAATATTGAAGACTGGAATATTTTCAGCAAAAAAATAACGGCTAATATAATGGGTAGCCGAAAATTTAATCTTTTGCGTGATGATAATACCAACATTGCCGTATCGGCAAAAATCTTTTATGACGGCTCTATAATGATTACCTATACCGTAAAATAGTCTTGATATTTATAAAATTTATGCATATAATGTGCGGCAAGAGAGGATGTTATGGTAGCTGACGAAACGGATGATAAAAAGAAAAAAACGGGAGAAAACAACTCTCCTAAAAATGCTGATGACAACGGCTTTGGCAATAACGAACGCCTTACTTTGAGAATTGATGCCATTGAGGCCGAAAAATATGTTGCCAAAAAGCACAAACTTAATTCCTCAAACATACCCGACAAACTTAATAAAAAGAAAAAACAAGTGCGTCAGCTATATGAAGAAGATGACGAAGACTTGGTTGATGATGATGTTGTACGTTCCTTGCGTCAACTTGAAAAAATGCAGCAAGAAGCATCAAACGGTGATAATTCACTATTAAACGCGCTTTATCCGAATGAACGACGAGATATTATGCAACAAAATAATATTGAAATCACCCGACAAGAACAAATTGCCGGCAAACATAATGCTTTGGAACAAACAGATACATTGTTGCGTAAAGCAGATCTGCGCAAAATGAATATGCAGGAATTTATGAATGAAATGCAGGATGCCATTTATGAACCGAGTCGCCTACGCCGCGAAGCTTTGGGAAACAGCATAGCTAAACAGATGGGCATTACCGGCGAAATTAAAAAACATTATGAAGGTGAAGTGGTTAAAGGGGTGCGCAAAGTAAAAGAACTTACCGGCGATAGACAAGTAAATCAGCTGAATATAAAAGATACTGTAAACATTTCAAAACAGAAGATGACACAAAATCAAACTGCTGAACTTATTTTGAAAAAATCAGGACAAACTGCAAAGTTGACTGAAATTAAAATGCGTGCCGGAGCCGGAAATCACCATGATAAACAGAAGAACAATAACAAAACTTATGCTCGCGAAATGAAACAACTCTTAAAAGAATCGCTAAAAAGAAACGATAAAATACGATAATTTATGAAACTTTATCACTACATACACAAAAATAACAATGCTCTTGCTTGTGGAATTATGTCGTTTGCGCAAAACCGACAAGCCGATTTAAGCTATTACTATAAGCGTTCCGGCGGCAAAACCACTCATGCTGAAATTATAAAATGGATGGAAAGTTGTTTTGTCGGGCGCAGTAGAGGTATTCGCGGATTTACCGAACCGATTCGTTGGTCGGAACATAATCGTAAGTGTCTAAAACATTTTACAGACAAGTGCGACTGTTTTGCCATAGATATAGACGCCTTAAAACACGACGAATTGTTGGAAGCAGTTTACGTCAGTCCTTCGGTTATGGAGCAATCGCCACCAAACACCGAAAACGATGTTGACGAACTTTTGCTGAAATTAAATAATGTAGAGGATATAGACTACACTCCGATAGATTGGAATATATGCGATGATGCAACCGGAAAGCGCTTTGCTTATGTGCGCTATTATTTAATAGTAGTCAAAGGCGGCATTATTCCGCCACAGTATATTACCTTACAAAAATAATTTGACTTTTGATTTTTTTGTGATATAGTAAAATCAAGATGAGGTAAAATTCGTCTGAGGTGTCAGAACCTCTTACAGGTTTGTCTATAAGACATAAAAGATGTTTCCGGCTTTGGTCGGAAGGTGGCTGAATAGGTAATATCGAATATGTCACACTATTTAATCTGTAATAGTTCTGAACTTCCGACCGCCTCAATGGGCGGTTATTTTTAATGTAATAACAACAATTTGGAAAGGAAGTTTACTATGAGAAACTTTGAAATAAAAAATCAAAATGGTCGTTCAATGATAGAAATGTTAGGCGTGCTTGCCATTATAGGAGTTTTATCGGTTGGCGGAATCGCCGGATACAGTAAAGCCATGATGAAGTATAGAATCAATAAAACGATTGAAGAAATTACCATAACTGCCGGTAATATACGTACATTTTTTAAAAATGAGTTAGGGCATATAGAATTAAGTGATCAAGATGTTGCTATTAAAAAAGCTAAATTAGTTCCGGATGTTGAAAAATTAAAAGGCAATACTTACACTTTACCTTTAGGAACGATGGATATACAAGGACAATCAGACTTTGAATTTGAATTATATAACATTCCGGTAGAAGCTTGTATTGAATTGGCAACATATGATTGGTCAACAGTATCTGTCAATCGTTTCGAATTTAATTGCAATAACTGTGTATATCAACCTCCTATGAAATTAGATGATGCTGTAGACGTTTGCACCAAAACACAAGATAACGATGGAACAGTTAGTGAGTGGTATTTTATTTTTAAAAAGTAATTTAACTTTATGTAGCAAAAAGAGGCGCTGATTAGCGCCTCTTTCAAATTTGCAAATTTATTCGAAAAATTAGAAGTTGTATCTAACACCGAACAAAATTTCGTGATCACGAGCAGAAACTTTTGCAACACTGTCACCGAAGTTTTTGCGAACACGACCCAAATCAGCATAACGATAGCCGGCATCCAATGTCCAATGAGAGTTAACATCGTATGCTACACCAGCCATAACCTGCCAAGCCAAGTTGTAAACAGATTTAGCTTCGTCACCAAAGTCAGCTTTCAAGTAAGAAGTACCCAAACCGGCACCAACATAAGGTGTCCATGGTGTGCAGGTCAAATAATCAAAATAAACATTTGCCATTACAGAATGTTTATACAATCTGAAATGTTCAATATCCAAACCTTCGTCAGAAACATAGTTTCTTTTAATATCACGAGAGTTGTTTAATTCAACTTCGCCACGAACATAACCGGCACGAACACCGTAAGCTACGTGAGTACCGAACAAGTTCTTATCTAACTTAGCATGAGCAACAGAATCATTAACGTTGCTGGCTTTAACTTTTACTTTATTGAAGTCATAAGAAACTTTACCAGACACATATTGGCTAACACCTGCTTCTGCATTAGCGCTGAATAAGCAAGCAACACCAGCTAATAACAAAAATTTTTTCATATGTTTTATCCTTTATTACATGTTGAACAACAATATACTTTAGTATTGTAACAGCGCCACTGTATAACGATAAAAAGGATTAGTCAAGCATTTTTTATTTATTTATTTTTTCGTTTGTTGACGTTTAATTAACTTTTGCGGTTTTATAAACTATGCCTTTTCGCTCAATCTTTGGCTTTAACAGCATTTTAACCCGCCACGTATTTTAATATAACAAAGTGTTACAAACTGTTACGGATAAATGTATAAATCTTTGCCATAACTTTTAAGCCAATCATTACCCTGTCGCCAATTCGGCTCCAATTCCGCCACACATTTCCAAAACGCGTGTGAATGATCGGCATACTTTAAGTGTGCAACTTCATGCGCCATCAGATAATTAATCACAAAGCGCGGAGCCAAGGCAATTCGCCAGCTATAATTTATATGTTGCAAAGAAGAGCAACTTCCCCAACGTGATTTAGTATCTTTAATGGAAACCCCGTTAAGATGACAGCCGATTTTTTGTGCTAAATCACGCGATAAAATATAAAATTCATCAGCCGCTCTCTTTTTAATATAATCTTTAACCCGCCGATGTAAAAATTCTACACCACCGGAAACACTAAGCACGCCATTTTCAAGCCAAACGCCACCTTTTAATTGTGGTTGATGTTTAATAATTACCTGTTCGCCGAAGAGGGAAATTGTTTCGCCGTTGCTGAATTTTTTTTGCTCTGGCAACTTGTTGAGTGTTTTAAGTAACCATCCCATATTTTCATTTACAAAATTTATGGCTCGTTTACGACTGCAAAAACGTGGCACTGACAACACCGGAATACGCTCCTTGCTATCAATACGCAAAACCAACTTGCGGCTGGAACGCGATATAACAACTTTTATATCCATTCCTATTTCTTGACTTATATCAAAGGTCTTGCCAGTCAACAATGTAATTTTCATATTCTCTAACCTTTGTTTCGCTGACTGTTTCACGATTTTTTACGGACATACCGGCTTGATTAACACTCTCGGCATTGCCACTTATCAACGGATGCCATTCAGGCAAATCGTAGCCGTTATCTAAAAGCCAATAAGCGCATGTTTTCGGCAGCCAACGCGGATTCTCCCGTATGGTCGGCAAGTCTAAATCACGGCAATCGGGCATAACATCAAAACGGTGCGTATATACCTTGCACAAACAACTTTGGCAGTCTAAAAAACGACAATGCACATTAGTAAATTTTATCTTGCCTTTAATTTCTAATTTATTGAGACAACATTTGCCGCAACCATCGCATAAAGCTTCCCATTCGGCTCGGCTCATATCTTCTAATTTTTTATGTTTCCAAAACTCCGGTTTGAGCTTTTTGAACTCGTCAACACGCTGTTGAGGGCTAAACTCCTCTGCCAATGTTATATTTTTATTATCCATGCTGCTCCGGTAGCTTATCTTCTTCCGCCAAATTACCAAATTGCGTAAACTCGCCATTCCAATAAAGTTTTACATTACCAATGGAACCGTGACGATTTTTACCAACAATAACCTCGGCGATATTTGCCGTTTGACGATCGCGAATCTCCCATTCAACATGTCTTTTGTTAAAGGCATCGTCGGATTCGCCCTCTTTATGTTTAGGTTCTGCTCGATGAATATAGTAATGTTCACGAAATACAAACATAACTATATCGGCATCTTGCTCAATAGAACCGGATTCGCGCAAATCTGACATTTGCGGTATTTTATCATCACGAGATTCCACACTACGATTGAGTTGTGATAAAGCGATAACCGGAATTTTCAATTCCTTTGCCAAAATCTTTAATCCGCGCGAAATTTCCGAAACTTCTTGCACGCGGTTACCCTCGCTTTTTTTATCGCCGGTTCCGCTAATTAGTTGAATATAGTCAATAACAATCAGTCCCAAACCTTTACTACGTTTTAAGCGACGCGCACGATTGCGAATGGCGTTAATGCTAACTCCGGGAGTATCATCAATATAAAGCGGAATATTTTCCAACTCGCGCACGGCAGCAGCTATGCGTGTAAATTCCGATTCGTCTAAATCACCTACTCGCATTTTTTGGCTTGATGTTTGAGTTGTAGTTGCCAAAATGCGAGCGGCTAACTCTTCCGATGACATTTCCAGCGAAAAGAAAGCAACTCCCTTATTTTCAGGCGGAGTCTCGGTATCGTGGGCAAAAAACTCGGCCACATTATAAGCAATATTGGTGGCAAGTGCGGTTTTACCCATAGACGGACGTCCTGCCAAAATCAATAACTCCGAATTATTTAAGCCGCCGATTTTATAATCCAACTGGTTTAATCCGGTCGGCAATCCTGATATTTTACCTTGTTTTTGGTAAGCACTTTGAATAATGGCAAGAGAAGATGTCAAAGCCTCGGAAAAATCGATAAATCCGCCCTGAGTATCACCGCTTTCGGCCAAATTATAGAGTGCACGTTCTGCGGTGTTTATTTGATCAACTGCGGTTTCATCCAAATTTTCCTGCATAGCACCGTTAACAATTTCATAACCTGTATTGATTAGCTCTCGGCGCAAGTATTTATCATAAATAAATTGCGCATAATGCTCAACATTGGTTAAAGGTGAAGCGCTATCGGCAAGTTTAAGCAAATAGGAAAATCCGCCAACTTGGTTTAAAGTTCCTTCCTGCTCAAAATAGTCTTTTAAGGTTATCACATCAGCTGTATGATTCTTATTTATGAGTTTTGTTAAAACCGCAAAAATTTTCTGATGAGTAGCATCGGCAAAATACGCCGGTTTCAGCATATCTGATATTTTTTCAAACGCTTTATTGTTTGCCAACAATGCACCTAACAGAGCCTGTTCGGCCTCAATATTGCGCGGCAATTTTGCAGAATCGATTTTTTCCATAGTCCAACCTTAAAATTTATAAACCTGCTTCTTTATAAATAAAAATCATCGCGATAGATAAAAAATATTTTTTTTGCTTGTGGATTATGTGCATAATTTTTTAATGCGGCAAAATAAACGTATTTTTAAAAATTTTTTTATTTGACTTTTGAATTTTTTATGGTATTATGTTGTTAAGATGAGGTAAGAATCATCTGGGGTTTAATCGCCTCTTTTAGCACCGTCGTAAATGACGCATTTTTCCGGCTTTATGGCTGGAAGGCAGGTGAATATAAAGGAATAATCTGCACTATTTGTGCTAAAATAGCGATTAACTTCCAGCCGCCTCATTGGGGCGGTTGTTTTGGTATAAAAACAGTTAATTAAATGAAAGGAAGTTTACTATGAGAAACTTTGAAATAAAAACAAATGAATCCGGACGTTCATTTCTTCCGATATGTGAGGTAGATGCGCCGTTGTTTTTGAGCGCCGTGTACAACAAGAGGTACACAAGCGAAAAAACAACCAGCAGATGCCCACAGAGCGGGAGAAGTATGATAGAAATGTT
>JAFUSA010000034.1 GCA_017480745.1 Alphaproteobacteria bacterium | reverse complement strand
CAGCCGCTGAAACACAGTCGCTCCATTGCATATATCAGCATTGTCGGCGATAACAATATCGTAATTGAAAGCAACTGGCTTATGTTGCTGACAATTTTATCACTGATAATTTTTAATTTTTGCAAATAATTGTTAAAAAAAATTTATATGCAACTAAGGAGCCGAAATTGCAAAAAATCGGCTCCTTGTTGGTGTTTTTACTGGTTCTTACAGAATGGACAAGTCAGAATCACTTTTAGTAATAATACAACGATATTACATTATTTTCACTGTTTGAATTGCAAACTGCTGCTGCCGTATCAATAGGCAACGGGACTCCGATAGTGCTATTAGGACAACCGATAGCATATGTGCTGTTATCTGTTTTTCCACTAAAGTCAAATATTTTTCTAACAATGTAATAGCAAAATCGCTGATATATGTTGCAAATTACAAATATGCGATTATACTCAAACAAAATAACAAATTAAGGAGGATACTATGGTTGAATTTGCAATAGGCAAGGCCATCAAAAGCCGCGGAGATAAATTAATTTTGGCTACAAAGGGCTTTGAAGCAGCAAAAATGCTGAGCGATAAAGAGCAAAATCTGCTGACCGCAATAAAAAAGCAAACGACAGAAGATGGAATAAAAGTCTATAATTTGGGTGATTACACCGTGTTTGTTGCCATTAAAAAAATGCCGACTTCGGCTGTGGAATGGCAAAAATTCGGTGGCGAAGTATGGCAAAAAATCAAAAAATGCCGTGAAGTTAAAGTGGCTTTATTAAAAGCTCCCTCACAGGCCTTATATGATTTTGCTTTGGGAATGGAACTTGCTTCTTACAGTTTTGATAAATATTTCACCAAAAAACCGGCTTCATTTTATCCTAACTTGGAAAAGGTTATTTTTACCAACACTAAGCTAAAAAATTTTGCCGGATATAAAGCAAATGCCGGTTTGGCAAATGCCGTGCGTTATGCACGTGATTTAATCAACGAGCCTGCCAATGCCATGACACCTGAGATTTTGGCAGCCGATATCAAACGTTTGGAATATCTTGGTTTAGAGGTTGAAACATTATCTGCCGAAGAAATGCAGAATCGTGGTTTTAATTTAGCTTTGGCAGTTGCCCAAGGTTCGGCGAATCGACCGTGTGTTGCCGTCATTAAATGGCATGGCAATAAAAAGAAAGATGATTATATTGTCGGATTGGTTGGTAAAGGTGTAACTTTTGATAGCGGCGGAATTTCCATAAAACCGGCAACAAATATGGGAGATATGAAACAAGATATGACCGGCGCAGCCGTTATGGCGGCAACTATGAAGGCCATTGCTTTGCAAAATGTAGCTCAAAATGTGGTAGCAGTTGTCGGTTTGGTGGAAAATATGCCATCAGGCACTGCGTATCGTCCTGGCGATGTAATAAAATCGATGTCCGGACAAACAGTAGAAGTAGTAAATACTGATGCCGAAGGGCGATTGGTTTTGGCAGATTGCCTTACCTATATTCAACAAGAATATAAACCGCAATATGTGGTAGATGCGGCAACTCTGACCGGTGCGATTATGGTGGCACTCGGTGGAACTTATGCCGGTTTATTTGCCAACAACCAAACTTTGGCTAACAATCTTAAAATTGCCGGCGATACCAGTGGTGAGCGTTTATGGCAAATGCCGATGGATAAGGAATATGACACCATGATGGATTCTTCCATTGCCGATATGAAGAACTCCGGCGGACGTTTGGCCGGTTCTGCCACCGCAGCCTGTTTCTTGCAGCGTTTCATCAATAAAAATACCAAGTGGGCTCACTTAGATGTGGCTGGTATGGATATGAGTGACGGCAAGAATGTGTTAACGCCGAAAGGAGCAAGTGGATTTGGTGTTCGCTTGCTGAACAAATTCATCAGCTCGTTGTAAAGTATAATTTGCCGGCGTGTTAAAAGCGCCGGCAAAATTTCATTAATTAAATTAGCAAATTACGAACAAGTATTGCCGTTAGTTTCACTCCAACAGTTGGAGTTAACGTCAAAGTAAAATTTGATGTGAATCTTTCTTTCTCCATTACTATAAGCCTTTGAACAGACATCAAAAGCCTTATCCATATCTCCGGGAACAGTTATTCGACCGCCTTTCATAGGTCCACCATCATATACCCAAATATATTTTGCTCCGGCAACCGACCAATCATGAGATGCCAGTTCAAGGCAAACCTCCAAATTTTTTCCATCAATATTATAATCCAGCGCAAACGCCTGATTATCTCCGCTTTTGGCTTTATTGGCGGTAGATAAACCAATTCCATATCCGAACGGATTGGTAATACTTGTAATCCTACCAGCCGCATTAACGGTAATCATTTCATCGGGTAATATCTTAGCTTTTTTAAGTATCGGACAGCCATTGTTAGCGTAGGTAGGAGAGCCGTTGCTATTAACACCGCTATGTCCCTCACAGCCACCGGAATAACATTGACCTGTCATATCATTACTATAACAATACACCCCCACATAATTACCTTGACTGGCAAAAAAGGTTCTGACATTACCGGCAATCAGAGTAATTTGTTCAATAGATTTATTGATTCTATATTTTTGCATGGCTTTTGAATATCCGGCGATTCCGCCAACACTCAACACACCGATGATAGCAAGAACGCCCAACATTTCAATCATTGAACGACCATTTTGATTTTTAATTTCAAAGTTTTTCATAATTTTATCTCCTAAAATTAAAGGTTAAATACTAAAAAACCGCCAAACGGCGGTCGGAGAGTTAAGAAATCATAGACTTTCATGATCCCCACAATCTTTAAGCAAAAACTCTGAACATCCATTGTAGGCTCCCCAACCCAAGTCGGAGATATTTATCATATATTTTAACGATGCCAAGCACCGAAAGTCTAAGAGCTTCTTAAGGCCCCGAACCGAAGTTCTAATTTTATAATAGCATAAAAGAGCAAAATGTCAATATAAAAACATTCCCCTCTACAAAAACTTCTGCCGATTCGTTTGTAGCGAATCGGCAGAAAATTTTTGACAAGGTCAGAGTCAGACTATTCCGCAACTTCCTTTTGTTCAGAATCTTTTTGTTGTGCCAAAATCTCAAACAATTTATTATTGGCATCTTCCAACGAACATTGGCTATATACCGAAACTTCGCTGGCCAAGCGTTCAAGCGCCTGTTCATAAATCTGACGTTCACTGTAAGATTGCTCGGCAACATTATCTTTGCGATATAAATCGCGGATAACTTCGGCAACTGCTACCGGATTGCCGGAATTGATTTTATTTTCATATTCTTGTGCACGACGTGCCCACATTGCTCTGCGAACTTTTGCTTTGCCTTTAAGAGTATCCAAAGCTTCTTTCATGGTTTTTTCATCTGAAATTTTACGCAAACCGGCACTCGGCAGTTTGGAAGTAGGAATTCGCAAGGTCATACGATCTTTATCAAAGTTCACCACCAAAAACTCTAACTCTGTGCCGGAAATAGTTTGTTTGGAAATATCCGAAACTTTGCCCACACCATGGGTTGGATAAACAACATATTCACCTGCGTTAAAAGTTAAAGTTGGTAATTTTTTTGTACTCATATTGGCTCCTAAACATATATTTTTTTACTGAAACAAGGGAGAGTATATCACATTTTTTAGCAAAAATCCAGTATAAAATTAAAAAAAATAAAAAAAATGCACAATAGGCAAAAAAAAGTATGGACATTGAAAAATTTATGTATTATAAGCATACACGAATTCACCGGTCAGGTAGCTCAGTTGGTAGAGCAGAGGACTGAAAATCCTCGTGTCGGGGGTTCGATCCCCTCCCTGACCACCAAAAAGGGACCCGCCGGCTTAGCCGGCGGTTCTTATTAGACGCCTATAAGGCTCACATTACCAGCCATGACGCCTAAAGGGCGTTCGACAGTCTGACCGGGCGATTATTACTTGCTACCCGTAAACGGGTCTAAATCGAAT
>JAFUSA010000029.1 GCA_017480745.1 Alphaproteobacteria bacterium | reverse complement strand
CAGCCAATAAATTTGATAAATCGCTGTTTTTACAGCGATTTTTTTTGTTTAAAAGACCCCTAAATAACGATTTTTCGGTATTTTCACATAAGTGAGACAGTGGGGTGAGACAGTTTGGCTTTACGATATAACCATTTAGAACGCAGAAAACATACCTTTTACTTTAGGTATTGGATACCTTTATGGGTGAGACAGTTTTTTGAAAAAGAGTATATTAGGTATTCTTTAAACACTAACGATTATAATATCGCCGTACACTTGGTAAAACGGGAAAGTTTCAAGTATGATACGCTTCTCAATGACATAAGGTGGCTGGTGATGGAAATTAGGAACGGAAAACTGCATTTATCGCAAGATGATATTGAGAATATCATCTCTAACCGAATCAAGGAAATCCAAGATAAACTGGACGATTCGTATTACAAGATTAAAAATGGCGAAATGTCCCCTCGTGCTCCTGAAATCACAATACTTGACGAGAAAAACTATGCTAAATCTGACTTTATGGGTTCTTATGAAGAATTTAAGGATGAGCAAATTATCAGTTTTGTGAAGAAATACGTGCAGGCAATGAAAAATAACAAACGTATTCCTCCATCGGTATTTGATTTCTTGAAGCGAACAGTAAAGAAAAATGCCATTGAACCAGATGAAGCCCGTCCAGATTGGCTGGATAAACTGGAAAACGGTATGAAAATGGCGGATGAATACGCTCAAAACCGTGCTGATGCCATCGTTACCGATAACCGCAACTTCTATATTCCTGCCGTGATTGAGCGCTGTTTGAGTTATATTGAAGAAGAACGTGCCGCTAATACGGTTCGTGCACCACAGGTCAAAACACACTGGGAAACCCTGTTTAAGAAGTTTAAGGAATACAAACAGCAGATTAAAGGCACGGGTGACCTTACATTACAGAAAGACTATACTTGCCTTGAAGCCATTTTTGATTTGATTGACAAGAAGTATGTGGAAAATCTGACCGCAAAGGATTGTGATTTTATCTCGCAGAAGATTTATTACATTCCGAAGAACTGGAAAAAGACCGACCTTTATAAGAAAAAGAAACTCAAAAACTGCCTGACGGAAGACATAACGGAAAAGAACATTTCTACGACCACGGTGAAGAAATATTTACGTTCTTTCAAAGAGTTTTTAACGTATGCTCAACGAAAAGGTTATGTAAGTTTAGCCCTTAATGTACAGTTAGAAATACCGAGCCGAGAAACTCGTGAGAGTTATGACCCGTTCACCAAAGCCGAGTTAAAGAAGATTTTTAATCCAGAGACCTACCCTTACAGACAAGACGAACAATTTGCTTTCCGTTACTTTATTCCGCTGATGGCGTTATTCTCTGGTGCCCGTCTAAACGAATTGTGCCAACTTTACCTTGATGACATCAAGAAAGAAGGCAACATTTATTATATGTTATTCACGGATGAACGCAAAGACCAACATATCAAAAACAAATCTTCCAAGAGAATTGTGCCTATACATCCGAAAGTAATGGAAATGGGATTTGAAGAATACTATATGTCGGTTCGGGCAAAACGCAAAGAAAGACTATTCTATCAACTCTCCTATTCGGATGCTAATCACTATACCGATAAAATGTCCAAGTGGTTCGGTAGATATTTGGATGAACTCGGTATCAAGAGCAAACGGAAAGTCTTTCATAGTTTCAGGCATCTAGTGAAGCCAGAATTACGTGATGCAGGTGTCGGTCAAGAATACCAAAATGCGATTTGTGGTTGGGAAGGACAAGATACAGGTGAGCGCACTTATGGTTCAAACTTTAAGATAAATGTGCTCTATAACGAACTCTGCAAATTGAAATATCCTTTCTTGGATGAAAACTTGAAGAAAATCAGAGAGCGGCAAATCACTCCTCGCCTTGCGCTGCAATATCGTCTCTATCCAAATACAGATAGAACTCTGGACTTCGCCAAGAAAAAGAAAGAAAAGAAATAGAAAATTGCCCCCGAAAAAATTCGGGGGTTAAATTTGCTCAAATTCAAAAATGTTAAAGAATACTCATTTTTTAACATTTTCTCGGAAAAGCCCGAAAATACTATAGTTTTGAAAATGGCAAAAATACCACAAACAAAAAAATGTTAAACTTTGTGCGGATTCCTAACATTGTTTAACATTTACAGGTCAAGGTTCAAATTATACTCATTGTCTATCAAATGATATGGCAAACCGAATTTTTGACATTGGCGCAAAATTTCTTCATTATCATTAATGGCATTTTCCAGCGTGAAATCGCTGTCATCAAGTCTTTGTTCAATGACATTTGCATAGCATTTAATACCGTCAAAGTGCTCTGTGATATACTTTTTGCTCATCACAAGGCAGATATATTTAATTTCTGAAAGATAATCGGCAGTAAAATCCTGTTGCCAATCAAACGGAATGTAGCACCCCTCAATAATCAGGTTTTGCTTGTTTTCTATGGCGGTTTTAATCATTTCACGCACAATCTTCCACAGATAAATCGTTAGTTCTTCGTCATCCGTTACAGTTAAATCGGTTTGACTGCTACGGATTAACCCCATTTTCAGCAAATCTATTGATAAAATCGGGTAATGATACTTTTCAAGCAACTTCTGTGCCAAAAGCGTTTTTCCCGTGTGTGATGCACCTGTTACCAATATAATCATAGTCTGCTCTTTATTTCGGCTTTTACTTTTTTCAAATCGCTGCAAGTTAATATCGGTATCAATTTGTTGATTTCGTGGGTAGGTTTGTTCCACCATTGAAACTTGAGCAGCATGTCAATCAATTCATTATCAAATCTTTTACGAACTGGTTTGGCAGGATTACCAACCACAATGGTATATGGTTCAACATTGCTACCGACAACACTGTTGGCACCGATAATCGCACCATCTCCTATATGCACGCCTGCCAAAATTGTTACATTCTGCCCAATCCAAACATCATTTCCGACAATCGTATCACCTTTCAGCGGCATCTCTGATTTCGGTGGCACATCTTGATTAAAGCCTTCCATAATATAAAATGGATATGTAGAAACAGCATTCATCTGGTGATTAGCCCCATTCATTACAAATTCAACACCTGCACCAATTTGGCAGAATTTGCCGATAATCAGTTTATCGCCATTAAAATCATAATGGTGTGTCACATGCTTTTCAAAATCAACATCGGCAAAATAAGTAAAATCACCAACTATAATGTTAGGATTTTTAATCGTTGGCTTGATATAGGTTACCGTTTTGATATTCGGCACAGGAAATATTGTGTTCGGATTTGGTTGAATGTCTTTTTTCATTATTACCTCGCTTGTTGCGGTAATGATAGAACTCATTTAGTTAAAAAAGGCATAAATTGGCTGTAAAATTTTATAGTTTTGATTTTCGCAAATTGCGAAAAATCAATTTTACTTCTTCTGTTGGAACATATTTTTTTTCATCATTCCATAAAAATCTGTGACGGAAAACTTTTCCACGGTAAATGTAAGCGATATTTGTGGAACTATCACCGTGCGAAATTCTATAATGAATTAGCGGAAACCCCTTATAAATAAAGCCTTTATCCCATAGTGTAATTAAATTTCCGAGGGTAATTTTATCAATAGCATAGCCGTAATACGGGCAAGCGAAGGAGTTAATTACAAATCCCGTCAGCACAAAATCGGCACAAGGTCTGTTTTGTAGCTTGTGCCGATTGTTCCAAATATAATCAATGTGACCTAACAGCCACGCTCGGTCAAGAATTTGAGCCATTTCTTAAATCCTTGTGTTCTCTACGGCATTAGCTAACATCTGTTCATTATGGTTAAAATAGCGTTGAGTAGTCGTAATATTGCGATGGTTCACGAGTTTTTGGATAACAAATACTGAAACACCACTATTAACCAACTTGCTGACAAACAAGTGCCTTCCCAAGTGGCTTGCCCCTTTGATTCCGAATTTACTATAAACCGAACTGAACAAGCGGCTGATGCTCACTCTGTTATAAGGTTTGTTCAATTTCTGCGATGTGAACAGATATGTTTCAGAGGATAAATTTTCTCCCCATTTATTCTGAAGATATTTCAAATAATCAGCCAATTCCTTCTTCATTTGGCTATTCATAAAGTATTCGCAGGCATGTTTGCCTTTGTTCTTATCATTGTTCAAGCTAATTACATCTTTGGGTTTTAATTGGTCGGTATAGCAGTCTTTGACTTGCAAATATGCAAAGTTTATTGACCGCAATCCGTTTAAGCTAAACAGAAACATCATTCTGATTTGCTCTGAATGCTTCATTGATTTGATATAGGTCAGAATGTCTTTAATCTTCTTATCATCTACAAATTCAGAGTTGGTCATAATTACCTCCTTTTGAGAGATTGTGGTTGAAAGGAAATAAAGTCCCACAATCTCTCGGTTGCTTTTATTTGTTTGGTTTCACGATTGCTTGGTAAAATACCGTGTATCTCGGCGGATGCACCATTGTGGCTATTCCGCCCTGTAATTGCCATCCTTGCTTGAGTTTCTTATTAACCCATTTACAAAGTTCTTCTAGGTCTGGCGTTGCTAAAACATCATATTTCATTAGTATTCCTCCGCATACATTACGGTTAAAACCTTATTTGTTAATCTTGGATTTGATATATCCGGTGAGAGATAAAGGAATTCACGGTCATAATTATCAATCTTCCAAAAAATTCGTTTGCCTTTATAGTCAAATGCACCAAAGTCATGCTCATTGTAAGGGTCATTGTTTTCATCAAAGGTATCAAAAGTCCTTACTTTGGTTATGATTGCTTCAAGGTCTTCTTTTGTATTACAGCGAATTCCTTGTGTTAATACGAGCGTTCCTTGCGATATATGCTTGCGGAAGTTATCATTTTGAAGAGCTATCTCGGTTGTATTAGGCATCGCAACTCTCCTTCATAATCTTTAAGACTTCCGCATCGGTAAAATATGGATTTTCTTTAGCAAGGTCATAGGCGGTCTTGCCGTCATTATTGCGGATGGTATCATCAGTCTTAAGGAACAAATTCCATATCACATCCATACGAATATCGGCTTGAACGTGGGATACAGCAATATGTAATGGTGTGTTGCCGTCTTCATCTTGGGCGTTCGGATTAGCTCCATTAGCAAGTAAAATCTGTAAGCAATCAAATGAGCTACGATAACGAGCCATAATATGCAGAGGTGTTTTGCCGTGTTTATTGGCTTTATCAACCTTACCGCCACATATCAAAAACTTTGTAATTATCTCGGGATTGCAATGTTCCTTGCACACCCACATAAATGGTGTCCATCCGTGGTGATTGTATGGTAAATTTACATTTGCACCTTGTTGTAATAGATTATCTACGGTTGAAAAGTCGTCATTATGCAGTGCATGCATTAATTGCTGACGCAATGCGTCTTGAGGGTTAGTCATCTTAATTCTCCTTTTAGTCCGCTTAAAAGTGGGACAAGTTGGTTTATAAATTCACTTTTGATTTGGTTATCATCTCAAATCTGGAATGATTTAAACATGCCAGAATCGCCTTGTCAAGTACTTTTTTGATAAAAAATACTGATAACTGGTTGATTTCAGGACATTTTCTTTTAAATTCAATAGGTTGAATCGGGAAAACTTTTTTTATAAATATTCTTATAAAATATAAGGATTTGTTATGAAAGTGCTGATTGAAACAATTACTAACCGTAAAGGTTATAAATTCTTTGAAAATAAGGAAGAAATGGATGATTTTCTCGGAAATCATTGTAAAAACATTGTAAGTTATGAAATTTTACAAGAAGATGATGCTGTTGAAGAAACCAATGAAATGCTCCAATCGTTTATAGAAAACTGTGATTTGATTGAGAAAAAGCTGTTTTGGTTGTTCAGACAGTTTGAACCAATAGATGAAAAGTATTCTCTAAAACTGATATATGCTTCCGGTAGAATGCACGATGCTCTGACCGCCATTAAAAAGTGCTTGAGATAACAAAAACCGCCATTGCTATAAGCAGTAAAATAGTTAATTATCTTATAAACTCAACGATTAATAAATGCTTCAATTTCTTTTTGTAGCAAACGGAACACATTAGCCACCAGATATCCGTCGGCAATTGCGTGATTTAGGCGAACACTTACCGGCATAACAAGTCTGCTGTTTTCTTCTCGGTATCTTCCCCAATTAATAATTGGGGCAAAAAACAAATGTCCATCTGGTAATTCAATATTTAATGAATCGTATGAAAGCCACGAAATATATGAGGCATCAAACCAATTCGGATGATTTTCCATATCTAAACCATATTCGTGCGTTTTTTTTGCAGCTTCCACATCTTTCAATGCATTAGCATAAAATGTGCCATAGTCTTCATAATAATGCGTATAAACGGGCGTACAAGTTTCAGTATCTTCATGAAAGACATATTGCGTTGGATTAACTATATCATAGCAGATAAGTTCGCCTGTCTGCCAAAGGTAGCCCATGCGGTAATCATCACGTGAATTCATTACTTTGGAAAGAATGTATAGAAAATTCAAATAAAATTTTGAATTTGTTTGCTTTGAGTAGGCTACAAGTTCGGTTACATCTATTCTTGCGGTCATAGAAGTAGAACATTTACAGTCTTCAGAAAAGTGACGAAATACACCTTTGCGATAATATGTCTCTTTATCAATGACCTTATAGTTCATATTTCAAAAACTCCTTTATTATTATGAGCGCAGATTACAGTAGATAATTTGTAATGTCCAGTAAAAACCGCCACAGGAGTTATGACGGTTTAATATCAAAATAATGTAAGGATTGGTTATTTTTCTTCTTTTGTATCAGGTTCTTTAGGTCTTTTGGGTGGTTGATAAACAATTCCACCATTGTCTATTAAAAGCTCGGCAACTTCAATTTCTATCTGATTTAATGCCATCATCAAAGGTGTTTCAAAGCGACTATTAAGCCAATTTACATCAATTCCGTGGTCTATCAGTAATTGAACAGCTTTAAGTTTTTCTTCTGTTGGCATATTTGGGTTCTGAATGACATACATTAAAGCATTTTCGCCCATCAAGTCATTTCGGTTAATTTCCGCACCTTTGTTAATAAGGTATTCAATTCCTTCAGTATCTTCACTCATACCGCAAGCCACTAACAATATGGTTCTTCTCATTATATCCATCGGGTGTTCCAATTTGAAAGCAGGATTGTCGGCAAACATCTTTTCCAAGCTATTGGCATCATCAATGGTTACGTGGTAATCTTCTAATTGGTTTTTATCAGGAATCTCGTCAAAAGGCTTATATTCCACACGGCTGCTGATTTGCTTCATTTTCTCTAGAGCAGCTTCTATTTCTGAAACGTGGAAGTAACGACTATAGGTGTTATTTTCTTTATTATAAGTTTTTAGCATCATCATACTCCTATTGTTTAAAAGTTAAATTCCGTGAGTTTTCATCACAAAATTATTTATTAGGAGTAATTTGCTGATTTTGATTTGAATAAAAATGAAATTGAAAAAAATTATTTTTTGTTATAAAAAAGTAATGTGTCTTATAGGATTTTAGCGATGAAATATTTGAAAGTCTTTCTATTCCTGTGTGCTTTAGCTATTAGCGGTAACGCTTTTGCAGAAACATATTATGTTAATACAGAAGTGCTAAATTTGCGCTCCTGTGAAGGAACTGATTGCAAAATATTAGGAAAGTTAACTTCAGGAGAATCTGTTGAACTGCTAGAAGATAAAGGCGAATGGGTAAAAGTTCAAACCGACAAAGGTGAAGGTTTTGTTATCAAAAGGTCTCTAACTACTCAAAGTTATGGTAGTTCTATTGGTGAAGTTATATTTAGTATAATCCTTATTGTTATTATAGCTTGGATTGCTTTATTTTTCTATCTTTTACCTTCAAGAATTGCCGCTAATAATAAAAATGCGAATAAGATATACAGGGTTAATTTGTTTTTAGGTTGGATACCAATTATATGGTTAATCTTATTCGTTGCCGCTTTAATAGGTGAAAGCCGAGAAGAATAAATTACATCCCAGCTTTTATAATTCCTCTGCCGTATTTGGCTTCTAATTCATCTACCAAATGCGAGAGTTTATCATCATGGGGTTTGATTTCTTCAAATAATGATTGCTGAATTTCTCCATAAGACAAGTCCTTGAGGTTAATTCCCGTAGCCCTGTAAATTAAATTAGGTCTATAAAGCGATTTTAAGAGCCGTACAGCGGTCATACGAACTTCTTGGTCACCATTAGTCGGATTTTCTAATTTCGCTTCTGTGGCGTAATATTTGAAGTCCTTGGTCTTGAGAATGACCTCCACGCATCCGCAAAAGCCATTCCACCTCCGTAGCTTCTGGCAAGCGTTGTGAATGTGTCCGTTCAGTTCATGCTCCAAATAGTCCAAATTCTGCGTGAAATCTTCAAAACTCCTTGTATCTTGAATGCTTTGAGGAGCTGACGGTTCACTATTAACCAAAGATGTTGCAGTTCCAGTCAATTCACTTTTAAGGTTTAAGCCGTTAATTCCAAAGGCTTTCCTTATCCATCCGTTGTCTTTCTCTACAAAGTCCTTAATGGTAAAGATACCGTTGTATTTCATATGTTCGCTGTTCTTTCTGCCAATTCCGCAAACATCTTCAATCGGCATTTCTCCAACCACATCTAATATCTTATCGGGACGAATAACAAATATCCCATTATTGCTCTTTGCCTTATCTGAAGCCAATTTAGCTAATGTTTTGGAACAGCTTAAACCAATTGAAACAGGAATTCCGACCTTGTCCCAAATGGTTTGACGGATTTTCTTGATTATATCGGTATAAGTGGACTTATAAACCTTATCAAGACTTGTTAGGTCAATGTATGCCTCATCAACCGAAGTTACTTCCACATCTGGGCTGAAAGTCCTTATGCAATCCATTACCTCTTTAGAAATCTCGGAATAGCGGTGCATCCGAGCGGCAATACAAATTGCATTGGGATATTGAGGCTTGACCTGAAAATACGGCTGTCCCATTTTGACACCAAGGGCTTTGGCTTCTTTAGCTCTTGATACAATAATCCCCTTGCTGCCGCCACCAGTCATAACGCATACAGGCTTTCCTTGCAAATCGGGGTTATCCTTCCGCTCACAGGAAACATAAAAGCAATCACAATCCACCAATGCTATAATGTGCTGCCGCATTTCACTCTCTTATGTTCTTATTCTGTTCTATGATAAAACAAAAAATTACAGAGTCAATTGCTTTGTTGGAATTACTCTACAGACATTTTTGCTGATAAATATCTATGTAGCTAATCACTACTTAATTGTTTCAAAATAAATTTCATCAAAAAGGCAGCATGTCCCAGTGTGCTGCCTTTGCTTTGTCCTCTAGCAAAGAGCACCACTCCCCACTGAATTTCCATTTTCCTTTGATTTTGTTATCAGTTAAATTGAACCTCAATTTTTATACGAGTCATTTGTCGTCAATATTATTTTCGTCATTAATTGCAGATTTTATTTTTGCGAATCTATTTGCTCATTTGTTATTATTAATTCATCAGGAAATTACTTTGGTTTTCTATTTTAATTCCGGACAAAAAGTGCTCTATTTTAAAATATATTTTCTATTATATTATATTATATTTTAGGAGCAAAAAATAGCCCTTTAGACCTTATTTCACAAGGGGTTTGAATTTTCAAAGCCGGATATACGTGCCGCCTAAACCGGATATACGTGCCGCCCAAACCGGATATAAATGCCACCAAAACCGGATATACGTGCCAAAAACCTCAAAAATCCGGATATAGATGCCAAGGGGGCGGATATAAATGCCAAAGCCTTATTTTCCCTGATAAATAATTATAGGAATTTATTAAAGGAAACAATATGAGTAGAAGTAAAACAGAATTGTCTGTTACAGAAAGATTAATCATACAATTAGTTATCTATCGCACTAAAAATCCTAAACATCCGACATTTTTCGGAGATAATAAAAACATCGCCAAATGTGTTGATGTTCAGCCTGATACCGTTAGAAAGGCAATCGCTAAACTGGTTAAGCTGGAATATTTACAATTGGGCTATGATAAGCAAGGACGCCGCCATATGGTCTATACCGGTAAAGAATTTGCACCAATTATTGAGAATATGAATAATATTGATAAAAAATCCTTGAGAGATGATAAGGAATATTATGAAAGAGAAGCCCAATATTCCGCCCACGAGCTTGAATTAGCTAAAATCCGCATAGAGACATTGGAAAGAGAGAATTCAGAGCTACAAAACAAACTGTTCTATAGTGAATTAAGGGTTAGCCAATTAGAAAACCTCTTTTTATCAAAAGGATGCCCAAGAGATTATATTGACACGCTGATTAAGGAAAACCAAGAAGTACAAGCGGTTGCTATTCAATGATGACTTAACTGTTCTTTTGAATAACTTGTTTAATTAAATCTAAAATGTAGCCAATGTTATCATCATTGCTTATTTCAGCACGATATTCACCATTTCCCCAATGTCCAACATTTCGTACATCTTTGAATAAGTGTTTGGGGTCATCTATAGTTCCCCATTTTGCATTGAGGTAAATTTTCAACTTATCCTTTTGTATTTCAATATCGCAAATATTTGTAGATTGCTTAAAAGCTATATAAAGTTTTTTGGCTTCAATTTTGATGTTAGAATCAAGATTGAGAATGGCAGATTTCAAATCTTCATAAAGTTCTTTAGTCTTATCGCTTCCATTATTTAAGTGGTCTTCTTCTGTATATACCTTTATTTCACGAGCAACTTTATCATAAACTTTGTCATTCTTTGTTATCGTTTTAACACTAACTTGAGAACTATCATCTTTAAGCGAATTAATAATGATATGACCATCCTTAAATTGCTTAACTTCCATTAATTCAATAGCAATATCCTTAAATTTGGTTGAAATCTTCTGATTATCATTAAATGATGAAGCAACAAATATTACCTTTGTTTGTTCCCAACTTATATCATCACGCTTGAAATGACGATTACATCTTTCGTTAATTTCCAAAACAAACTCTGCTTTATTTTCAAGCATCATATGTAGATAAGCAAAGCCTTGGTCTATTACGCTAGAACTTTTATCCCTTTTATATTCAATGATTACAAATGATTTATTTTCCTCATCAAAAGCCAATGTATCAAAACGTTTATTTTTGATAACAAATTCACTCTTTACTACAGTCAGCCCGAGAATTGTTGAAAGATTATCTTCAAATAACTTCTGTAAATGTTTTTCTAACTTGAAAGGAACTTCCTTAACTTCTTTCAAATTACCTTTATCATTTGTGTATAATATCATTTGATAGTCCTTTCTTTACTTAAGATACTTGTCTAAAATGGCTTGTTTTTTAGCAGGAATTGCTTCTATCTCTTTTTGAAGCCTTTCTATTTCTGCTTCCAATGGCAATACCTTTGCAACGATTTTCTTTTGTTCTTCTATGTCTGGAACAGGAATTTTTATGTTTGCTATTGTATCAGGAGCAAGTTCTATCTGACCACTTTGCCCAGTAGCCATTTTCTCAATATTCTTGAAACCGACCTTAAAATATAATTGATACAAAGCATATAATGGCAATAATTCTTCCTGCTTTAATCTACAAATGGCAACATGACTATCTACAAAAAAGTTACCATTCAAATCAAATAGATTAACTCTACCTGCTGTTCCTACTCCTGTAGAATTTATAAGCAAATCGCCTTTAACCAACAATCTCTCATCCTTTTCCATTGAGTCGTTTGCGTAAAATTTCTTACTAAAGTCAAATTCTTTTAGTCCTCTAATTTGTCCCGATTTGATAATTTGTATTTCAGAACTATAGGCATATTTAGGAGATTTTCCTCTTTTCAATAAGAGTGCAAATTTTCCTAATTTTTCTTCGCTAGCAGAAGTATTCATCAAATTTTTTATGTTTTGATTTATCTTTTCAATAATCTCTTTATTTTCGTTCTCTGTATTCTCGTATTTTGCAATTTCCTCAACAATTTTCTCTTGAATGTTTATGTCAGGAAAAGGAAGTTTTATCCTTTTTAGATTTGTTGAATTTAATCCACCTTGTGCTGCACCTGTTACACTATACTTTAATATATTTTGCCCAACATCGGAATAAAGAATATTAAATATATACTTTTGAGTTATAGGATTTCCTGTTCTTAAAAGATATACATGTTCATTTATCATCGCATTAATGCCGTTTAATTCATCACGAACTATAGCAACTTTTCCTGTTAATGCCCCATCTTTACATATTAACAAATCATTTTTACACAATTTTCCTTGTGTTGTTTTATTATAGAAATCTACTGGAACATATTTAGGAGATGACAAGTTTAAGTGTCCTGAAAAATTGTCTATGTGTTCTCCTCCAAAAGATAAAATTCCAGATTTATTGTTTCCTACTCCTCCTGAAGGACGAGAACCAGTTTCAATAGTCGGTACAATCTCACCGATATTCTTTAATATGTACTTGCTTTCAAACTTTATTTTTTTTTTAGAATTTAGATTTATTACTTTTTCAAATTTAGGTAATGAGAAATCAATCAATTCAGACAAACGACAATAATCTATATGATTTTTCAAAGAATGTTCTTCTTGCAAATTTATATCAATTATCTGTTTTTCTATACCTTCATTTACGAAGTTTCTATATACAAAGGAATTTAATTTTTCATTATCTAAGTTATCAATATCCGAGAAAAGGCTTGAAAGGATATGTCCTTCATCATCTTTATAGATATTAATACCTTCTTGTCCTCTTCTGTTGGAAAATTCATAACCCAAAAACTGCTTTTCTTCCGCTTTTTCTCCAGAATTTGCCAATACTAACTTAGAATTATAGGCTAAAAAGAAATACAGCATTTTATCTTGCTCCAATGCTTTAAGAGCATCATTATTTAATTTTTTATGTTCTTCATAAAATTCTGTTTGTTTTGCTGTTTCGGTCGGACTATTTTTTATAATGGAAATATAGTCATCAAAAGCTAAATCCTCATAATTTATCTCTACAAATTTAGAAAATGCTTTTTCTATCCCTGCAACAGTGACATCACGATAATTTTCAAAGAAAGCCTTCACTGCAAGATTAATTTGTTCCCAATAATTATTGTTTCTTCTTTGCATCAGTAAAATAATGGTTTTTGTTCCTGTTGCCATAAAAGCATTATCTTGTAATGCGAGAATTCCTTTAATATCAAAGTATTTAAGGATAATTTCTCTGGTTTTGATATAAACTTTATCATTTGTCAGCAAACTCACAGGTAGGACAATGCCTGCATATCCACCTTCTTTTATAAGTTGTTTTGCTCTTTCAACAAATAAACATTCAATTTCTGAACTATTTTCGCTAAAGTTGCTGAACAGTTCAAAAAGTTTATCGCCATCCTTAACTGTCGGTTTGAAAGCTTTGACCGAGTATGGAGGATTTGCAATCAATATATCAAATTGTTGATTATCTTGCTTATCTGTATTGCTGCGTAACTTTCCTATATAATCATCGCTATTAAATGGGGCAAGCCCATTTGCGTGCAATAAATTGGCTTTACCATCACCATTTAAGAAACAACTAATCTTTGACGCCTTAATCAATCTATAATCTAAATCAATACCGTAGATATACTTTTCAGCCCACTCAAATTCGCTATCCTTCCATATTTTGAAGTCACGCATTATTGCAGGTCTTGTAATGCTCTCAACATCAATATCTTCTTTGATTATTTTATCAATATTATCCATTATTTCTGTTAAAAAATGCCCCGTTCCGCATGCATAGTCAATTACATACGGAAGTGTATCTGCTTCATTATTTTTAATCTTATTTTGGATAATTTCCCTAATTGGAAGTGATTTGATAATAAATTGTGTCAGCGGTACAGGAGTAAAGAATTGTCCTGCTTCTTGTTTTATACTATCATTAAGTAATTTTTCAAAGAAATCACCTAAAAACTGTTGTTTATGAGAATATCTTAATTGCTTGTCCTGTAACAATTCAACAACTTCTCTGACAACTTTGGCATTGTCCTTAAACGACTTCTTGTCAAATACTTCTTTGAATGCAAACTCATTGTTTTTGTAGAGACGAAGCGTTTTATATAATTCTTCAAATTCGTTTTTCTTTGATTGATTATTTACGAAGTTCAAAAGCACTTCAAAGTCATCTTTAGTGACATCTGAAACATCTTTCTCAAGATAAGCATTCATTCCTGCTTTATATAAGTCATTCAAATCCTCTAGCAGTTCTTCATCTGTCTTGTCGCGCCCTAATGTTCTTGTTTGAAATTTTACTTCTTGATTTGCTGCTGTATTGTCTTCATCCCATATTTTGCATAAAAACATATTGATGATTTTATTAAAAGCATTCGGCTTATCTGAAACAACATTGTGTCTTAAGATTTCAGCAAATTGATTGTATATTCCTTCAGAATCTTCTCTTTTTAATTCTTTGAGGTCTTTTCTTCTTATTGCTTTGGACTCAATCTTATACAAAGGAATATCATCTTCAAATAATCCATTAGTTTCAAATGTTTTAGACCAACGATTAAATCTTTCTACTTGATTTAATTCTGCCCAATCCTCCTTATTATGAATAATAGCATTTTTATACTCAAAACTTTTGCCGCTTATATGAGAAGTATAATAGCAAATAGCCTTGGTTGTTTTAGGCTCTTGTTGCAAGTATGTGAAAACTTGACCGCCATCATTTTCTTTACCTTTATTTTTATGAGTAAATGTTTCTTTGACATACCTGTCGTATTCTTTGCCCCAAGTTTTGCATTCTATCATTGCAAAGGATTTGTTTTGTTCATCCTTGACGAGAATATCTAAATATCCTTCGGTATGCCCCATACCCCAAGATTTCTCTAATTCTATGTTTTCGGGTTTATATCCTTTTTCAAGCAAGCGATTAACGCACTCTAATACCACGAATGTTTCTTCTTGATGGAAATTGCAAGTTGTCTTACGATTACAAAATATCTTTTTTCCATAGTCAATTTCTGATTTTTCAGGAGAATCTGAATTATAATTGATTTTTATTTCATAACCACTATAGAACTTGGAATAAACTCCATCCGTACCATTTTTAGGCTGAAAGCCCAATAGTCCAAGAAAAGATAACAAATTTGTCATATCACGCTCATAAAAGTTAATAACTAGTTAATATCAATTATTTTATCTCTCAATAAATTACTATTTCGTTAAATTAGACGTTTTTTTATTTTCTTCCGCTAATTCAATCACTTTCACCCCTTTATTCTTGGCTTGTTTGCAGAATTCATAGGCTTTGCCGTGATATTCATTGTAAGCGACAATAAAATCGGTATTTTCTATGATGTAGCGGTTGCGATAGACAATGCTTAATCTTTTATAACCTGTTGCACTTTTATCTGGGTAGATAAAGTCATCACATGGTTTTCCTTTATGGATATAATTTGAAATATCCTCGCCAACTGGATGTAATTCCGTTATTTTGGATATGATTAGCGTAATATGAATATGCGGATAGAGTTCCTTTGCTTCTAATACAGCATCATAAGCATCTTCTTCAAATCCGCCAATTTCTCCCACGAAAAAGGTTGTAACATCCTCGTTTTCTATCAGATTGATAATTTGTTCCTTAACCTTTTCTCTTAACCAAATTCTTGGTCTTCTTTCACGCTTTCTGCCATGCATGAAATCGTAATCATTGCCTAAAAATGCACAAATTTTACCCATTATCCAATCCTGTTAAGTTTTCCTTATTTCGGACTTAACAGAAACGAACATTTGTGTTGAACCAGTAAGCAATATAAAGCAAATGTCCAATCATGCTATCATTAAATCCTCTGAAACTCCTTTGTTTTCCGTGCATTTCAAGGAATTATATAGCCATAAATGAACCGCATTACACCTCAACAAAATACTTAAAAAATTAGTTGATTTTAATGTTCGTTAAAATGACAGAACATTTTGCTCTCAATCCTTTGATTCTCCTGATAAATACATTAAAAGGAGAATTTTATGATTTATGGATACATCCGCAAAAGCACCGAGAAACAATCCTTTGAACATATGGAATATGAAATCAGTGAATATGCCGCTAAGCACAATATGAAAATTGATGTTTGGGTTGAAGAAACAATATCATCAAGAAAGCCTTTGAACAAAAGGAAACTTGGAGCTTTGCTAGAAGAAATTAAAGATGGCGATGTTTTAATCTGCTCGGAGCTTTCAAGAGTTTCAAGGTCAGTCCCAGAAACCTTTTCCATATTACAAATCTGCTTAAACAAGAACTGTCAGGTCATTACAATCAAGGAAAACTACCATTTAGGGAATGACTTACAATCTCAAGTATTAGCCTTTGCTTTCGGTTTAGCAGCACAGATTGAAAGAGACCTCATCAGCCAAAGGACAAAGTGTTCACTTGCCTCCAAAAAGGAGCAAGGCATAAAGCTCGGAAGACCAATCGGAGCTGAATCAAAGAGATTGAAACTGGCGAAGAACCTCAAACGCATTCAAGACCTGCTTGCCAAAGGGGTTTCCAAGAACCAAATATCAAAAATTATGAATGTGCAGTATATGACCTTATCAAGATTTATAAAACGATATGGATTGAATTAACCGAGAACCGCTTAAGAACGGCTTATTTTCCAATGATTTTACCATTTTCTCCTTGAGGTTTAGGGAGGAAACTCGGATTAAGCAGCAAGCAAACCTTTTATCATTTGGACTTGTTCTTTCATAGATAAGATTTCTGAACGATGATTAATAAACATATAATAGATTTGTGCCGATTTTTGTTCTGTTTCTTCATCAATCTTCCAGCCATAGTAGATAAGCCACCATTTGAGGTGGCTTTTTTCTTTTGTTTTCAAGGCTTATCTACTGGTCCGTGTGAGTTCATTTAAAAACAGCCTCTCCCCGCCATTTACACGGACCAGTTACAATGAGTTTCCTTATTTTTCAAGCATTTATGCAATTTCAGCTCCCAAAGATATAAAAACGGGATTTTGGGGAGAAGATAGACTTTATTTTCTTGATGAAAAGAAGTTTATTGAAAGATTTAAGAACACAGAAAAATCGCCTTTTTTATTTAGAATTCTCTTTTTGCGTCAACATTTGTTTTACTAAAGGATCTGATTGGATTGCTCTGTTTGGATGTGCATAATTTATGCCCAATGGGTTGGTAGCTAGTGTCATATGTTCCAAGTTCAGATAACGGCAGACAAGCGCATCAATTCCAAGACCGAAACTGACAGATTTAGGCAAGCCCCACTTAAAATAGTGCATTTCATTTACATTATCGCAATGATTTTCCTCTTTTTGTTTTTCTAAAGCCTGCTGTATTTTTTGAGGATCAACCTCATCTTCATACCCGTGAGCAGTTAAACAGCCATTCAGATACCATCTGGTTTCAGTCCGCACCCCGTTCAAATTGGAACGAACGAAAGGATTATTTACCGGCACATTTGTCAAAATAGTATTTTCGAATTCCGGTATACGTCGTTGATACTTAATATTCATACGTTCCATATCCGTATAGTCAACTATCTCCGGTATTTTGGATTTTTCTGTCTGATAACCATATTTTGCACATAAATCATGAGATATTTGGCTTAAACGTGTTATAAATCTTAATAATTCCTGTTTAGAATATTCCAGTGCAACAAACTCCAATGTACAAAATTCCGGCTGATGCCTTGCATCCGCGTGTTTGTTATAAAAAACATGATCGACTGTATATACCGATTTCAATAACATGGCGGCAGTCTGTTTTAGTTGGTTTTCCGGTGTAATTCTTAAGTATAAGGGTTCGTTTCCGAAATGAGTTTTTGTTTCAAATACGGGTATTGCAGAACCTGTGCGTTCCGGCTCCAACACCTGACATTTAACAGATTCAAATCCATCTTGATCCAAAAGAGTGGACATCCCACGGATGAGTTCATTCTTTAATCTGAAAACTTTAAGTTGATCTCCTCCATTCAATGCATTTTCCCGGGCATATCGATCATACCCTTTTTCTTTTGCCGGTATATTTTGAGCCGGTTTCCAATTTTGTGCCGGAGAAACCCATAAAACTTGATTAACATTAAAAACTTGCTGACCACTTTTACTGATTCCTTCGACCCCGTCGATTGCAAAGCAATCTCCCGTTTTCAAACGGGCATTTATAAAAGTTTCACGATCAAACAATATCTGCTCAGTTCGTTGATTACTGGTATAGGCATCTACAAATACAACGAATTTATGCTTTCGGACATTTAAAACTCTGGCTATTTTTTTCAATACCATCCCCCACTTATAATCACGGTATCTGCACGGCGTTTCTGTCCGGGCGGCAAGATATAACGCTCATTTCATCGTTTCTGAAAACAAGAGCGACACAATCATCTATCGACCATCCGCTAATATTCATTTCTTTGAGTTTAAGATTAATTCTTCTTTTTTCATCGGCGGATAATTGGTTGTAATGCGGTACGCCAAAGCCCTTAACCCAAGATAACCCCGGCAAAATATCTAAATCATTGATATCGATAATATCATCCATATTATCATAATATTCAAACCAACAAATGGCGCCGGCCGAAATCCCCGCTATAACTATCCCTTTTTCGTATGCTTCATACAACATCTTATCCACACCCAACCGTCGCCACACCCGCAGCATGTTGGTGGTATCGCCACCCCCCACATAAATAATGTCGGCAGCCATGATTTTATGCCGAATTTCGTCTGCCGACAAGGTCGTATTCACCAAATTTAACGGATCCACTGAACCACATCCCAACCGGTTTAAGAAATGCTCTCTGATAACCTCCAGATATGTCGTTTTATCACGAGATGCAGTTCCGATAAAAAGTAATTTCGGATGCGTTTTTCCCGATGCTTCCACAATAAACCGATCTATTTTGGTTGTTTCTATATCTGTTTGATGCGCAGAACCGTCCGGCAGGATTTCGATCCTTCCGATTTCCCCGCCACCGACAGCTATGATAATTTTATCCATATAATTCTCCTTTACACTCTTGATAATGCTCGATCACACAGCATGGAAATTTGCGAATTTTGATAAGAAACTTTATCGGTTAAATTCCGCACATATCCTAATCCTTGTGATGAACTGAACAAATCCGACTTCATAAACAGGCGCTGATTTGTTATCTCAAAATTCGGACCCAAAATCTGTTTCTGCTGCAACTCGCGCAACCCTTTTATGACAGATACATCCGGTACTTTATTTCCTACCGAAGATCTCTGACTGAGAAACTCACTCGTATCAATGATACGTTTGACTGCACTTTTCTTTCTGCTCCACAAGCCATGTGTTTCTAAATATGCCAATCCCAAAAGTTTTAGCGGCGGAAGGATTTCGTCGGCATTCAGTTGCGTTAACAACATACTTTTTTCTTTTTCAATATTCCATAATGTTTTATTGACAACACAGGCCCTTTCTTTAACCGTACCGGCAAGTGTTGTATAATCAATACCATAATCATTCAGAAACTTAATGACTTCGTTATGCAATATATCCTTGGTTCCTTCATCTCCCCTCATTTGTTTTGTATCAAACGGAATATGGTTATCACATACAAAAACACTGTCTTGCTCTTTATAGAACTCAATTGCCATATTTTTCAGAACCGGAAAATCCCTTCCAAACGAATATATATTACCCAAATAAAAAATCAACGGACCACTATCAATAAAAAGGTATTTACGCGCTTGCTTTTGCTTTTGCTCAATATCCTCACTGTGCATTTTTGAACATATCAGAAATGTTTCATTAGTTATGTCTTCAATACGCATGCTGTTTTGAATTAAATACGCCGGCATTGTTTCAAGAGAATAAGGTTCTTCATAAATTTCACCACAATACTTCGTTATGGTGGATTTTCCTGTACTGGATGCTCCGGAAAAATTAATATTCATAACATTGGACATGATATTTCCTTCCGTTTTTTTGCACTTTATACTAAAAAGGTTACTTTGTCAATATTTATTCTTTTACCAGGCAATCCTACAACATTTATAAATTGCTTTTTTAAAAATAATTCTTGTCCGTGTAAGACGCAGAGCCTGTACAATACATAAAAAACTTATTAATTGAAAGAACTGTCGTTCATTGGTACAAAATTTATTTTTTGTTGACATTTGTCGAAAAAATATGATAGATTGCTCGCAGTTTTGTTTATATTTGCGCAGGAAATCTTATGGAACTCATCTTCGGTTAAATCCTCAACAGGCTTTAAGAACAGCAGCAGCGTTTCATCATCAAAGGCTTCATTCTCTTTGGCCAAATCATAGGCCGTTTTGCCGGCATTGTTTTTGATAGATGTGTCGGAGTTCTCCGCCAAGTTACGGATAAGGTCTTTGCGCATCATTGCCTGCGGATGGCGAACGGCATCCATTAGCGGGGTACACCCGTCATTATCCTGCGCATCCGGATTAGCACCGGCGTCAATCAAAAGTTCCAAACAATCATAATTAGCCCGATGCTGCGCCATAATGTGCAACGGGGTTTCGCCATCTTTGTTTTTGCCGTTGATGTTGGCACCGTGCTCTAAAAACAACTTAATCACTTCCGGTTCATAGAATGCTCGGCAAGCCCGTAAGAAAGGCGTCCAGCCCTGATGACTATATGGAAGGTTCGGTTTTGCACCTTTTTTCAAGGCGGCTTCTACGGCCTCAATATCGCAATTAAATACGGCTGTTTTAAGTTCTTCAAGTAATTCGTGAGACGGACTCACTTTGATATTATTTTCCATTTTAATCTCCTTTTAGTCCGCTTAAAGTGGGACAAGTTGGTTTATAAATTCACTTTGGTAGAAATGCCTTAACGGCACTTCCTGTTTACGATTTGATTTAAACATGCGCCGAATCGCTTGTCAAGTACTTTTTTTTTCACAAAAAATACACATAAGTCCATGATTCTACATGATTTTATTTTAAATTCAATGAGTTGAATCGGAAATTTTTTTTTCATAAATATTCTTATAAGGTATAAGGATTTGCTATGAAAGTGCTGATTGAAACGATTAGGAACCGCAGAGGTTATAAATTCTTTAAAAACCATGAGGAAATGGATGCTTATTTGGGCAGACATTGCGGTGATATCGCAAGCTACGAGATTTTACAAGAAGATGATACCGCCTCTACAAATGACATTCTGCAAGGTTTGGCCGAAGAATGCGAAATGTTAGAAAACAAACTGTTCTATATATTCCGCCAGCAGGAAAAAATCAAAAAAGCCAAACAGTATGAAAAACTTATCTATGCCGCAGGACGTTTAAGAGAAGCCAACGGTGCCATCAGAGGCTGTATAAAGTAAAAACTTTTCCTATAAATCTTATAAAATTTTTATATCCTGAATATTATCAACCTTAAAGGAACGGTTTTCTTGCCGCATTTCACAAAAGGCTTTCAGGTATAATTTATCATCTTCAAATGGATATGGATTTTCACTATTTTCGCTATTTAAATCTGCCCCATAAGCCAATTTTTGAGGAACAACGATTCTTACTGTGTCTTCGTTTTTGTATAGTGAATTTGAATGATATTTTATTTTTAATTTTTTTCCTTCTTCTATTGCTTGTCTTATAAGTTCTGCCTTTTCATCTATCTCCACATTCATATCGGCTAAATTATTTACAACCGATATATCATCTAACTGCTTATAAAATTCAACGACAGCTTTACTGACCGTTACTGTTGTATGGTCAAAATTTATCGGATATAATCCTTTTAGAGAACGTGTTCTGCTTAATGCTACGTATGCTTGTCCATCAGCAAAAACGCTTCCACAATCAACTATTAGCTTATCAAATGTCATTCCTTGTGATTTGTGAATAGTAATTCCGTAAGCTAATCGCAAAGGATATTGATTTCTGACAATTTTCTTCTTCGTCATTAAGACTTTTTCTTCTTCATCATTAGTATTTTTGATTTTCTTTGGTGTTGGTTTCGTATCCACTAACTTTTCAAATTCAGTTCGTTGAACAGGTGTTATTTGGTTATTCGTATCAAACAATACATATATTGTATCATTTTGAATATTTACAACAGTACCGCAACTACCATTGGCTAAACCATTTGCAACATCCAGATTTTTAAGTAACATCACCCTACAACCAGTCTTTAATTTCAAATCACATTTAAGCTGTAATTTTAGAGGGGCTTTGCAATCATTGTCAAAATCTTTCCACTCTTTACTTTCATCATTTCTTTTTTCTAAACATATTCTATCATCAGTTTCATTATACCAAATTATGCTGTCATTAGCAATAAAAGAGACACTTTCCCCCTCTGCCTCCATTAGTCTTTGTTTATTATAATTATCAGCATCGATATTTTTAGAAAATAACTTCAAAATACTTTTAGCCTCATCAGATTTTATGAAATCACGTACATCAACTTCTCTGTGCCATATAACTCTTAAATCTTCTGGTCCTGTTTTTCCTTCACGAAGATTGTTCAAAACTCCTACAAACTCTTTATCTGTCTGGCGTTTTACCTCTTTTAACAAAATAGGTTCCAAATCCAAATCTTTCCAAGTTTTACAATTAAAACAATAGTCACTATCTTGAAGTTTTCTTTCTGGATGCTCTTTATCTTTAACTACAGGTGGCAATTGGAAGAAATCACCTATAAGAATAGTCTGTATTCCACCAAATGGTGCATCGTTATTTCGAACTATTTTCAATACCTTATCTATGTATTCCATTGTTTCACTGGCAAGCATAGAAATCTCATCAATAGCCAACATCTTACATAATAGTAATTGCTTGTATTTAACACTATTATTTATAATACTATTAGCAACGCTTTCAATACTATGTTTGCATATTCCGACACCAGCCCAAGAATGAATTGTTTGGCCATTTATATTGATAGCTGATACACCTGTTGTACTCGTGAGCACCATTGTTGGATAATGTTTTTTAATTTGTTGTAGCATATAACTTTTACCGGTTCCTGCTCCACCTGTTATAAAAATATTCCTGCCACCATCAATCAGTTGAATAACTTTATTAAGTATTGGGTCGTTATTATCTTTAGACGGTTTGCTTTGATTGTCTGAAGACTTCTCACCTTCTTTGTTTGTGTCATTTTTATTCTTGAGTTTGCTATACAACCAAACGCCTGCAGCTCCAACACATAAAGATATAATATCCATGAGATGTATCCTTTTTTTGAATGTCTATGATATCATAGTGATGACAGAATATCCCATAAAAGTCAATATAAAAAATGTTTTGTGGTTATATAAAAAAAAGGGACCCGCCGGCTTAGCCGGCGGTTCTTATTAGACGCCTATAAGGCTCACATTACCAGCTATGACGCCTAAAGGGCGTTCGACAGTCTGACCGGGCGATTATTACTTGCTACCCGTAAACGGGTCTAAATCGAAT
>JAFUSA010000028.1 GCA_017480745.1 Alphaproteobacteria bacterium | reverse complement strand
ATTCGATTTAGACCCGTTTACGGGTAGCAAGTAATAATCGCCCGGTCAGACTGTCGAACGCCCTTTAGGCGTCATGGCTGGTAATGTGAGCCTTATAGGCGTCTAATAAGAACCGCCGGCTAAGCCGGCGGGTCCCTTTTTTTTAAATTCTCGGGTGCGGTTTTAGCGCAATTTATACCCTCTATATCCCTTATTTTCCGGCACTTTCCGAGTTTCTAAAAATTGTTCTTTGCTCAAAACAGCCGGATGAGCACCTTGCAGAGGATTTTGGATGAGAATTTTGTTATCAGCAACTTTACCGATAACAAAGTATTGTTTATCTTTGGTTTGTGCAATTGCCGGAAGATTTATTTTATCTAACCTATCCCAAGATGTATCAATAAAACGAGCTTTTAACGAAAATTCTTTTGCCAGCTGCAAAAGCTCATATTCTTCAAAATTTGAATCTTGTCGATCATACTTATGCTTAACTTGTTCAATGGAAATGGGCTTTTCAAAATAGCTTGCCATAATTGCGAAACAAGCGAGTCCTGTATCAAATGTTTGTTTAATTTGTTCCATAGTTATTCCCAATTGTTAACAACTTATTAATGCTAACAGAAAAAAGTTCATGAAAAAATAACTTTTATGCAATGTTTTTTACAAACCATAGATTGTATTTTATTTTATCCATAAGTAAAATTTTACATTAAATCCTTGTATAATCGGATAATCAAGGGGGTAAAGCTAACTATAAATGCAAAAATTTTTTTTATATCTTGATTTTTTAGCACTTTGATTAATACTAAAGACAAGTTTAACTGTTTAGGAGACTTGTTGTGAAAATACATAGGACCAAAAATAAAGAAACAGCAACAAGTAGTATATGGAAAAAAATATACCGTTTTTTACTATACAATGATGGTAAATTTTATTGGAATAGAATCATTTTATATTCTATATTGCTTCCTATAATAGTCTACTATGTTTATATATGTTATCTAAATTTCATTAATAATAGAGATAATTTCCAGATGAACGTAGCTGAATTAAAGGAAAGTTTTATTGCTGTACTTTCTACATTTATTAATATTATATTATTTTTTGTTGTATTGTTATTCTCATTAGGTGAATACAAAAAAACAATTTTCGCAATTTTGTTGGTGATGTTCTATTTATATAGGGTTCAAAAACAAGCTTATTGTTCTACGATTGTATGTTTATTGAACCCATGGATGTTTATTCCGGTAGTATTATCATTATATGTTTATGTCCGAAAAACAAGTTTTAGTAAATTTATATTATCGATTTTGCTATGTTTTATTATATCGGTAATTTGTTGTGATTTTATAAAGCAGTTTAAAATATACGATTATTGCAAAACAATGTCCTATAAAGAAAGTATTATATTGGCAGACGATTTATACTTGGACCAAAAATATTTTCATGAAGAAATTGTTGATGGAATTTCTTTGTTAGAACCTAATATAAACCGTCCCAGCTTAAGTGGAGGAATATATTATGGGGCTGGTGGGAGTATAAATGCTACTGAAATATGGTGTGATTATGAATATCTGCCGGATTTTTGTAATAGGGAAGTATGTTTTTGTAGAGATATTCAAGATGGTTGTTTAATAATTAATGTAATATTAGGTTATAAATCCAAAAAATTTCTGAGAATATGTGATAAAAATAGAATATGGATTGATAGTAATATTGTAGAAAGGATATTCATTGGAAACAAGAAATATACGTTTACTTGCCATCTAGGTGAGGCTGAATATGATATTTATTTGGCTGAAAATAAGTACAAGAAATATATAAAACCAAAACGATCAATATTAAAGGAGTAATAATATGAATGATAAAGATTCAGTTTTAAGGACGCCATCGGACTATCATTCAAAAGATCATTCTTTTAACCTTACAGTATCTTTTAAAATTTTACTTGTGCCTTTACTTGCTGTTATGATGTCATGCAGTGTGGTAGGTGCATTTGAAACTGATGATCCGTATGGTCCCGTTGTTAATTGCGATGCTGATCAACCAATGGACGATTTACTAAAATGTGTAGAAAAAGAATACGCATGGATGGATAGAGTTTATGAGACGCCCACAATAAAAGAATTAAAAAAATATGAACAATGGGATAAAAATGATTATGCTATATTGCATACAAATTATAATAGGATTTTTGAGTTTAAAACAATAAAAGAATGTTATGATAAAGATAGATGTATGTTAAAGCAATTTGCCGGTGCTCCTGGTATATCTGTATATGATCAATATAATGGATATAAAATAAGAATCGATGTAGAAGCGAGAAATATAGGCATAGAGAGTTATTATGATTACAAATATAACAATAATCTTCCACCTCATTACAGACGAAGTGGATGGAAAGTGGTAACTAGTAGCACGCCGACAAAATATGTTCGTAGTAATAAACTTAAAAATAAAGATATCATTATTTCTGAACAAGGAGGTTATCCTATTGTATACGTTGCTGTCGGTGAAAATATTAGACTTCAGCAAAATAAGTGTTTAGTCGTGGCAACTATAAACATCTTTTGTCAGGGTGAATTACCACAATGGTGGAGAGGCAAAGTTCCTAACTATACTCTTCATTCTTGTGGAATCTATAGATTTTACTACGTTAAAGATCATCAAACTGGTGATATTCCAGTATCCATCAGTTTAGATAAACGGATTAACCCTAAATATATTTATTTAAAAATAGGTAAAGATATATTTGAGGTTGATATATCTAATGATTTTCAATTAACATATGAATAAGATGAAGGAAAAAAATATGAAGGATAAAGATTCAGTTTTAAGGATGCCATCGGACTATCATTCAAAAGATCATTCTTTTAACCTTACAGTATCTTTTAAAATTTTACTTGTGCCTTTACTCACTGTTATGATGTCATGCAGTGTGGTGGGTGCATTTGAAACTGATGATCCGTATGGTCCCGTTGTTAATTGCGATGCTGATCAACCAATGGACGATTTACTAAAATGTGTGGAGGAAAAGTATGCATTGATGGATATTGTAGATTTAACTGATAGATACAGGAACATTAAATATTTTATATCTAAGAACAAAAAATCCATAATTTTAAACTATCCCTATAGAGAAGTAATTTCTTACCCTAACATAAAAGAAGAAATATATGATAGAACAAGATTCTCAAATGAAGCTTTTCTGATGAAGATAGATAAATACAAAAATAAAAAATATGGAGTAATGCTACAGCGAGGACAAGATCTTGTGGATTATATGATTCCTCAACCAGAACGCGCTCATAGTATAAATTTAATTTCGTCAGGAATCTATACACAGAAATTTTTTAGAAGTTATCAGTCGGCTTCTCGGGATATTTTACTTACTAAAAACAAAGGAAAATTAGTAATATATACTGCAGCATACGAAATTATACCTCTGAAAAATAAAAAGTCTCTTTATATAATACATATAGTTCACCATTGTGAATTGGATACTCCTGTTGAAATGCGAAGACAATCAAGTGATGATTATAGAGTGATTGCCAGAAAATATAGTTTATGCGGAGTAAATTATGCTTACTTTACAAAAGAAATAAATAAAAATATTGAATACAGAACATCAGTACCGGTGACAGAAAAATTATCAAATCAGCCATGGAGTTCAATCCAAGTTGATCGTTGGGGAACATACGTTGATTATGAAAAGCATCCAGACAAAATAATCCATCTTAGTGCAGATAAACGAGAGAATCCAACCAAGTTATATATTCAGCTTGATGGGAAAAATCTTGAAATCGATTTAAAACAATAAACATAAATGAAAGGATAATATTATGAGTACATATGTATTACAAGCACGCGCGAGATACTGAAATCCATGCATGTGCCGTTTGAGGAGCATTATTCCCGCCGCATTCGTCCGAGCATAACGCTTTTGCAGAGCAAATGCAACAATGTTATACTGCACTTGGTATTGCCCGTCAGTCCAGTGAAATATGCAGAAAAATTGCAGATTTTCTATCTTTTCTTGCTTTTATATGGATATGTGGTTATGCTTCTAAAAAAAGGAGTTAATTATAATGGCGCAAGACAAGAAATCAGAAGAACGCGAGTACTTGGAATACTTTTTAGCCTCAGATGAAGGTAAAAAGTGGTATGAGAAAAATAAAATAATATCTTGTCAAGAGTCAGAACACCCAGATTTTATTTTTATGACAGAAGATAATCAAAAAATAGGCTTAGAAATAACAAAGTTTATTGTTAAAAGTATGCATGGTCGAGCTTTACAACATTTAATGTCAATAGGAAATCAGGCTTGTAAATATGCTCAAAAGCAATATGGGTTAAACATTTCAATTTTGATTGATAAATTTGATAAGCGTGTACATCAGGCGAGAACTTATCAAGAAATGATGGAAGCCGCATATAATCCTGGATTTTGGGATATTTATAATAAAAAAGAGATAAAATCTGGTATAGAAGATATAATAAGTCGCAATATCGAGAATCTAAAACGGTGGCCCTGCTTCGTTAAAGAGAGTATAAACGTTCAAGATGAATATTTTAATATTTCGATTACCGCTTTTCCTGACATGGATGGTAAGTTTGATTGCGCCGTTAATAATGAATGTTACAGTAAAGAAAATCCCTTTGATGAGCTTCAGGAGAAGATTGATAACAAGAACAAAAAAATTGATAATTACCTTAAAAAGTGTGACAAATGCTACCTTTTAATATATCTGCCTGACGTTTCAAAAGGTAACTATTGTCATTTTACAGGCTTACTTAAAAAGCATGTTTTCCAATCAAAATTTGAAGAAACTTATTTGTGTAAGTGGAATACAATATTTACAGATGAAAATTTTGCGCTGAAATTGAAAAACTTTTGAAGAAAATTCAGCTAATCCTTCTTAACCTCAGTGACCTGCTTTTCATCAAACATTGCATAACCGGAGGCGGTATAGGTGATTGGTTTGATTTTGCCTTCTTTCATCCAATATCTGATGGTTGAAACCGGAAGTCCGGCCAATTTTGCAAACTTGGCAATCGTCAGAGGCTTTCCTTGCGGTTCAGCTTTTTCAACATCAAGCAAGTCAATCATCATGCATAAATCTTTTTTATGATCGTATTATAAAAAAACAAAGTATAGACTATGTCTTATATAATTAGAGCATAGATTTTAGTGTCTTATACTCAGAGTGATGATATATAGCCTGCCATCGTTTTTGGAAAGTATGCTTTTTTTATTTATACAAATAATGCAATAGATTTGCTTCATGTAATACATCTGCATCATAAAGTATTGAAAATTCTTCATCTGGCGTAAGTTGCGGAATTTTCCCATAATTTACATAATTATGCAATTTTATACGCGCCTCATTTTGAACACTTTTACCAAATTCAGGAGCCGGACCGTTTGTTTTTAACATATATGTATGAACTTCAAGCAAATAGTTATTTTCAATTAAATCTAACACACCATTAATTTTCTTATCTTTTTTGAGTGTAGCATAAATTCTTTTAGCTTGATTGGCAACTTGCGGAGCGTGTATTTCTTCAGGAATAACAAACCACTTTCGCTTTAATAGATTAAGACCAATATTCTCGTATGATGAAAGTGACGCGAGAGGGATTGACAGCATCAATCCGATAGTAATCGGCAAAACCCAATAGAAAAGCGAATTAAGCTGAAAATAAACGAGCAAGGTTGTAGCAACTCCTAAAATCGTGTGTCCGATATATCTATTAAAAGCCGTTTTTAAATTTGTTCGCCCGTCACGATTTTGCGCACTCCAACCAGAATCCTTGCCAGACAGAATTTCCAAAACTATTTTTGTTTGCGAAACCATCATAATCGGCGCAATTAAGGCCGAAAATAAAATTTCAAATATAAAGCTTTTTATTGCCCCAAAAATACCGCCTATTTCTTTTTTCTTGTGATTTTTAATATATATAATTAGACCAAGAAATTTCGGAAAAATCAGCATAAACATTGAAATTGCAAATAATGTAATAGTTCCCATTTTGTTGAAAATGGGCCAATTGGGAAATAATGTTTCCTCTACCGGGAAATATTCGGGAGGAAAATAAATTCGTCCTAAGGCTACTAAAATGCCAAAAATTAAAAACGAAAACCACAAAGGAGAAGATAGATATGACATAATCCCTATTGTAAAATGTATGCGACTTATCGGATGAATGTGCTTAGAAAACAGAATCTTTAAGTGCTGTATGTTGCCTTGACACCATCTTCTGTCCCTAATTGTAAAATCCAACATACTTGGCGGACACTCCTCATAGCTACCGGATAATTCCGGCACCAGCCAAGCAAACCACCCTCCACGGCGTATCAGAGCTGCCTCGACAAAATCATGGCTCATTATATATCCGCCAAACGGCTTAGGACCTTTTAGCACCGGCAGACCGCAACAGTTTATGAATGCCTGCACCCTTATAATAGCATTATGTCCCCAATAATTACTATCATGTACTTGCCAAAAGCTGGAGCCGACAGCTACAATCGGTCCATATACTTTTCCGGCAAATTGTTGAATGCGTGAAAATAATGATTTACTGTTAATACATAGCGGAGGCACTTGAATAATGCCTGCGGTTTCATTAACTTCCATAAGTTGCGACATTTTAACAATTGTTTCGCCGCTTAACAAACTATCTGCATCTAACACAACCATAAAATCATATAATGCACCCCATTTATGGCAAAAATCCTCAATATTGCCGCTTTTACGAGCAGTATTCTTTGAACGTCTGCGATAATAAAGTTTGATATCATTTGGCATAAGTTTCCGCGCATTAATCCAAGTATTTTCTTCTTCAATCCAAATTTTAGGATCATTTGTATCACTCAAAACATAAAAATCGTAGACTTTTGCTTGACCTGTGTGCTCGATTGATTGTGCCATTGATACAATATTGGCAAAAACTCTTTTGGAATCTTCATTGTATATAGGCATTAAGACCGCTGTTTTTGCAGATAGCGTGAATTCCTTTTCAGGCCAGTTTAATCCTGCTTGATTTTTATATCGTAATAATTCAATAAAACCTAAGATGCTTGACCAGAAAAACATAGATATCCAAGCTGTGGTAAGAAAATATAGTAATGTTAATATAGATTTGACGGCTATTGAAGATTCACTTGGCATATATAGCGTCCACTTAAAAGTTAAATAAGTCGTCGTCAAAGCCATTAGTCCAAAAACAATAATTCGGCGCCATCTAATTGTTGATTCTGTAATTAAGCGAGTTTTAAACACTCTAAATCTCCCGATAATATTGACTATTTATGTAGTGTAAACGGTTCTATTTTTTGAGTTGGAATAACCGATACTTTATAATGAGGAACAACAGTAAATGCAGAATTTTTGAAATACTCATCAGCCTTAGTAAAATCAGGCAATAGCGCATCAATTCCGTATTTCTCAGCATTTTTACCTTCAATAAACAGTGCCTTATATAAGGCCACAAGTTGCATTTTAGATAAATCTTTAGAAAAAACTTTTTTAGCTTTATTATATATTATATCATCAAAAGCCTTGCTTATATCCTCTTGCTCGTTCAAGCTTGTATATGCCGTTAAAAGCTTGGAAATATCGATATCAACATCATAACCAAGTCCTCTTAAATAAGCTTTTATAATATCATTACGTGAATGAACTTTTATCTTAACCATTGATAGCTCCATACCTCAGAAATCACTTTTCCGTTTTGCTCTAACGATATTCTGATTTCATCATTGTCACTTTGCGGAGAATAATCTACATATACCGTAATACCTTTTGTTATAGGATTATAAATTGTACTTACATTGATTATTTTGCCATTAATTGTAGAAACAGCAGGCTTAATACCTTTTTCAGAAAAGTCAGCACCTAAATTTTTACCTATAAAATCTATAACAAATTTTCTGGATTCGGAAATACCCTCTGTTCCGGAAATTCCTCCTTGTCCTGTTCTTGTCGCAGAAACATAAGCAATATCTTCTTCTTTCATCACATCATTGAGCCAAATCAACCGATAAGAAAATTTATATTCTTTTGCTGCTTCAATAGGTGTCTTCGGTACCCAATAGGCAACAATATTATCATGAATTTCTTGGCGAGACGGAATTTCAACAAGTTGCACATAACCATCATTCCAATTTTCAAGAGGTTCAACCCATGCACTCGGACGACTTTGATAATTTGCCTCAAAATCTTGATAATTTGATAGATCTCTATCTCGTTGTAATAAACCAAACCCTTTTAATCCGTTATCAACAAAACTGCTGATACGCAATTTTTTAGAATTATCAAGCGGACGCCATAACCACTCATCATGACCATTATGGACCAATAATCCATCACTATCATGCACTTCTAAGCGGAAATCGTCAAAATCGTTTTTATTATTCTCTCCGAACAAAAACATCGATGTCAAGGGAGCAATTCCTATTTTTTGAATATTTTCACGCGGAAACAAATGAGCTTCGATATTCATAATTGTATTAGTACCAGGAATAATTTCAAAGCGATAAGCTCCACTCACACTTTTACTATCTAATAGGGCATATAAGGTAATTACTTTGTCTTTAGTTTTTGGTTTTTGCAACCAAAATTCTTTAAAAATAGGAAATTCTTCTCCAATCATTTCCGCAGTGTTAATTGCTAATCCACGAGCGGATAAACCATATTTTTGCCCCTTTGCTAAACCGCGAAAATAACTGGCTCCCAAAAAAGTTACCAACTCGTCATAATATGCTGATGTATTGAGCGGACTATGAATTCTAAAACCTGCATAACCTAAAATTTCATCATCATTTTCATTAAATTTATTGTTTCCGTAGTCAAAATATTTGGCTGAAAAATTGATTGGTTTTGAAACGTTATTGACAACCTCATTTATTTTAACCGGAATCTTAAAAATACTTCCTAAATGAAAAAACTGAACTTCATACGGTAGCTTTTGGTTATACCAAGGCCCATTCTTTCTTACAAAGCGAATATCACGATACTGATCATATGACAGATTTAACAATTCTGAAGAGCTAATTGTATCTGGTACAGCATAAGGCATTTTTGATAATTGTTTAGCCTTATCAATAACATTCTGAAATGAAAAATTTGTAACAACAAAATTTTGGGGCGTCCTATCTGTAATTTGTCTGTAATAAATCAAGCCGTAATAACAACAAAAACAAAGAATAATGCTTAGTAAACAAATCAAAAAATTTTTTAACATCTTGTCCCCGTAATATTATCAACTATTTACATATTTTGGTTTACAATATGCAGATTATTTTCGTTAGTCAATAGAAAATACATACTTTAATTTATATATGCGGGAAAAACTTAAAAAATGTCGTTTTTATGTGGAAAAAATACATAAAAATGATTCTAAAGATGTATATGTTTCTAAATAAATTATAGTAAAATTACTACACCCCGGTTTTAACAATACCTTTGCCGAATTTGGCTTCCAGTTCGTCAACGAGGTGTGAGAGTTTGTCATCGTGGGGCTTTACTTCCTCAAACAGCGACTGTTGCACTTCGCCGTAGGTCAGATTTTTGAGCGTTACGCCGGTCGAGCGATAAATTAAATTCGGCCGGTACAGTTGTTTTAAGAGGTTTATGGCGGTCGCACGCACTTCTTGGTCGCCGTTGGTCGGGTTGGGCAGTTTTGCCTCAATAGCGAGATATTTGAAGTCTTTGGTGCGAAGCATAACTTCCACGCCCTGGCAAAATCCGTTCCACCGCCGCAACTTCTGACACGCCTCATGAACGTGGCCGTTAAGCGCGTGTTCCAAATATTCCAAACTTTGCGTAAAATCCTCAAAACTTCTGGTAACTTGTATGCTCTGCGGGGCGGTGGGCTCGTTATTAACCAACGATGTCGCAATGCCGGTCAGTTCGCTTTTGAGATTTAAGCCGTTGATTCCAAAGGCTTTTCTGATCCAACCGTTTTCTTTCTCCACAAAATCCTTAATCGTAAAAATCCCGCTGAACTTCATGTGTTCGCTGTTTTTGCGCCCGATACCGCTGACATCCTCAATCGGCATTTCGCCGACAATATCCAAGATTTTATCGGGTGGAATAACAAATATCCCGCCGCTCATTTTTGCCTTATCGCTCGCTAATTTTGCCAGCGTTTTGGAAGTTCCCAAGCCGATGGAAACGGGAATACCGACCTTATCCCACACCGTCTGACGGATATTTTTGATAATGTCGGTATAAGTGGAGTGATAAACCTTGTTGAGGCTGGTCAAATCAACAAACGCCTCATCAACCGAAGTCACTTCCACATCCGGACTGAAAGTCTTAATCGTGTCCATCACAACTTTGGAAATTTCGGTATAGCGGTGGTGGCGCGCCGGAATACAAATCGCGGTTGGGAAGTTCGGCTTAACCTGAAAATACGGTTGTCCCATTTTAATCCCCAGCGCCTTAGCTTCCTTTGAACGCGATACGATTATGCCCTTACTGCTTGCGCCGGTCATTACGCACACAGGCTTGCCCTGCAAATCAGGATTATCTTTTCGTTCGCAAGAAACGAAAAAGCAGTCGCAATCAACCAAAGCTATAACGTGCTGACGCATTTTACCTCTTTAATGTTCTATTTCTGTTCTATTATTAGCGCGGAAATATGGAGAGTCAATAACATTTAGCGAGTTAAAAAGAGGAAATTTTAAAGCAAGAAAGGTAATGGATAATGGCTTTTAGAGAATGCTACGTTTACATAATGTTACCTAATCAATATGAGCAGGTAACAGCAGGAAAATTTGTTTTGGAAACAAATACTCGTGGTGAAAATATCGGACGTTTTGTTTACGGTATCCGCATATGTTGCTAAACGAACATCAGGTGATCGGAAGGGGTATTCCAATCGAGTAATTTCAGAGGTCTATCGTTGATAGCTTTTTGAATAGTATCAATAGTTTCATCAGAAATTAAGTAGAAGTTTTTTTCTGTTTTTATTTTATAAAAATTTAACAAATTGTAAAAAAGTATTGCAAATAAAAATTATTTCTGATAAAGTACCACGAACATAATATCACGAACATTGAAGGTTAGCTTATTCAGTAATAGAAAGGAATTTGGACTATGAAGTATTCTCGTTCAGCGATTACCCAACTTACCAGATGGTACAAACAAGTCTTAATTAAATGTGCGATTTTGAATGCGGCGATAATGACCGGAACATTTGGTGCACCTGCTGTTGCAGATGCTACGGAAATCAATCAGAACGGCGTACCTTTCCAAACAAACACAACGATTGAAAATAATAATCCGCATATTTTCAATATTAGTACAACCACAACAAACGGTGCCGGTGATATCGGTATTAACACTTTCGGTAAATTTAATGTTAGCGAGGGCGATACCGCCAATTTAAATTTAATAAATCAGCAGAATAAATTAGTTAACCTTGTCTTTGATTCTTCAGCTTCACAAATAGATGGTATAGTTAATTCCTATAAAAACGGGCAAATTGGCGGTGATGTATTGTTTGCCAACCCGAACGGTTTTGTTGTTGGTAAAACCGGTGTATTTAATGTCGGTTCTTTAACAATGATGACACCGACTGAAGACACTATGAAAAAAGTGTTTAAAGATAATGCCGTTGTTGAAGATAATTTGAATGCTTTAGTATCATTTAATATGGGTGGTACTGATTATTTGTTGCTTGGTGGAGAAGAAACCGAGGTTGAATTAAATCCGGCAGAAATCAGTATTGACGGTACGATTAACTCCGGTGCAGGTATTACTATTGCTAACGGCGGAACAGAGATTAACATAAATAAAGATGCTAAATTAAATGCCAATATGGATTTTAATGTATCCGGTGGCAATGTTTCGGCAACAAAGAAAACAGACGTTACACCGACATCGGTAACGAAAACAGAAAAAGAACTCAGCAACGGCAAGACAGAAGTTTCACTTGAGTATAAATTGGCGATGGACGGCGGTAACGGGGTTACCATTGTTTCTAAAAATCAGAAGGTTGACAATGATTATTTGGCGGCAATCGTTAATTTGAACGGCAAAGTTGATGCAAATGGTGGTAATGTTATTGCCCAAACAGAAATTTATAACTCCGGTTCCAGAAATGTAAGCGATTATAACAAAGATACACAACCTAAGGTTGCAGTTTCAAAAGTTACTGTCGGCGGTGAAGTTGACGGTAATGATATAGCTTTAAATGCCAGAACAATCGCAACAAATTTTAATAATGACATTGCCAATATAGATGCCGAATGGCTTGAATGGTTGGAAACTCCGGCTAACTTCATTATTTCTGATTTTGTGCATAAGGCAAAAATGAAGTCTTCGGTTGAAGTTTTAGATAGTGCAAAGATTAACGCTACCGGTGATTTCAGTGCAAATGCAAACACAAGTTTTGTGGCAACAGCCAGATCTATTATGGAAAACTTGGCTTTTAATTATACATCCGTTGATATTGTCACGGAAGCAATTTTACGCTCAGGTTCTGAAATAAAGGCTAAAAACTTGAATGTTTTATCAACAACGGATGTGCGCTTGACTACGGCAACGCAATCAACAAATATTGTAGAGATGGCTTTTGACGCATTTGATAAATCATTTGGTCATGGCGGAGCTTATGCCGTATCTATTGCCTTGGCCGATATTTCAAATCGTGCGGTTATTGAAAAAGCAGTTGATTTAGATATTTTAAGAAACATTTTGGTAGATGCTGAGATGTATCGAACATATAACGGAACAACCAAAAACGGTTTGTTGCCTGTTATTGATAAAAACTTCGGAACCGCAGGGGCCAGTGCCGGTATATTTATAGGCAACACCACAAATGAGGCAATTATGGACAGTAGCGCCGATATTACAGGCACTCTTGATGTAGAAGCAAATTATGTCGGTGCAACAAATCATACGATTTCAGGTATAGCTGAGGCTAAGGGCGAGAGTTCTCAAGCCGGTATTGTCGGTAAGATTTTTATGTTTATGGTTGATAGAGGATCTTTGGCTAATACCGGAACGGCAAACGAAAGATCGTACACCAGAGCAAAAGGTTCTTTTGATAAGGTGAAAGTTGCAGCAGCAGTCGGAGTTTCGGTAGATAATGTAACCAATAATGCACGTATCGGTGATAAGGAAAATAACGTTAAGCCAAATATCAAGGCCGGTAATATTGTTTTAAAATCCGATCTGTTAGACAATAAAAGTCTTTTATATGCAACATCAACATCAAATAATGCCGAAACGTCTATTTCCGGTGCAGTAGCGGTAAATATTAAAAATTTAACATCTGATGCCAATGCACATGGTGATTTTACAATAAAAGGTTCGACTTTTGAATATGTGGCGCAAAAAGACAACGAAACTCTCTTATTGCAAGACGGCAGCAAGTTAATTGCCGCCAAAGAAGGTGATAAACTTATCCAAAATTATAGCGCCTATGTCTTCACCGCAACTAAGGATGATGTCATTGAAAAAGAAGTTAATGGGGTAAAGACAACATATATTAAATTGCCAAACGGAGCAGAAGTTGAGGGTCAAGTCGGCGACAAAGTAATTGTACAAATCGACGGCTTTAATATTGAAGCTAATACGAGAGTAACGCACGGTATGGCGTATGCTGATTGGTTGCCTGATTTATTTGATTGGGTCGACGGTTTATTTGATACGGTATCGAGCAAAATCAAAAACCCTCAGGTAGAATCTATTCAATCTCAAGATGCTAACGAATATTTGAGCGCTACCACAAAAGCAAAAGATATTCAAGATAAGGTTGACGGTGCCGGTAATTTGAACATTTTGAATGCCATTGATTTCAGTAATTTAGGTATTGCCAATTTCTTTAATACGTTTGCTAATGCTTCTGCAACGGCAGCAGCCAAAGAATCGTCAACTTCAGCATATTCGGGTGCTTTTGCCATTGCGGTGCATAATACGGTTGCCAAGGCTGTATTAGATGATAATTCCAGCATTTTATTTAAGGCCGGTACCGCAGCAAATAATACATTAAACATAAGTGCTTACACCAATGATCAATTATGGTCAGGTGCAGCTCTGTTGGGTATTATTAACAATATTACCAGCGGTTTAGGCGGCACGTCGGCACGCGATGGTGATTCCAAGGGCGGTGCATTGTCTTTCCAATGGGGCAGTCCGGAAACGATAGCAAATATTGGTCAAAATGTTACGGTTGCGACCGAAGAAGAAAAAACGCGCGGTGATGTTATTGTTAAAGCTTTAGATGAAACAGATGATATCAATGTGGCTATTGCCAATGGTGCGGCAGATGAATCTGGTTTAGCCGGTGCAATTTCCATTTCCGCCATCGATGGCGGAAAAGTTGAAGCCGCTGTTAAATCTTCAAATGTTACCAATGCTATCAACGGCAGAGATGTTATAGTAAATGCCGACAAAGATTTAACCCATATCAATGCTAATTTTGGCTTTACAGCGGCTCAAGATGCAAAAGGCATCGGTATTTCCGTAAACTATGCCGATGACGAAGCATTAGCTTATATTGCCGGCAATGTCAATGCTGCACGCAATGTAATTGTTGATGCTGATTATGATAAACTGTTTATCAATGGTGCGCTTAATCTTGGTTATGCGAAGTCAGGTACAGATACACCAAGATATGGAAATATATCTGATGAACAGCGTCAGATGAATATGGATGAGGCTAATAAGCTTTTGAATAAGGCTGATATGCTACAAGCTGATAACACCAAATATTTCAGATTTTTCCGCTCAATGTGGAATGCCCGAAATGGTAATGAAGCCTTGGCAAATTCCGACTATGATTTTACCAGAGCCTTAAATCCGGATAAACAAACAGCCTCCAAAGCAGGTATGTTGTCCGTCAGTGTTTCCGAGGCGGCAGTTAAAGCCTATATTGCTGATGAAGCCCATGTTGTGGCCGGTAATGATGTTAAAGTTGAAGCAACTTCTGAGGATATGCTGATTAATGGTGCCGTTGCGATGGCTATTCATGGAAAATCAGGTATGGGCGGAGCTTTTATCGGTCAGTGGACGCAAAATGAGGTTGAGGCATATATCGGCAACGCTGTTGTTGATGCTTTAGGTAACATCAATGTTAATGCCAAAGAAGATTTGAAACTCTTTGCCGGTTCGGCAGGTATTGCACAAGGTGAAGATAGATCCGTTGCCGGCAATATTTCACTTGATTTGCAGAGCAATACAGTAACTGCGGCGATTAAAGAAGGTGCTAAAATCAATACAAATACAGATAATGCCAACCAGTCGGTTAATGTAACAGCCGGTGTTGAGAGTCGTATTATAAAAGGTGTCGGCTCGGTATCGATACAAGCCGGTGGCTCTGACAGCGGCGGGGCAAAAGGCGGAACATTGGATGGTGATATTGCCTTAAATAAAATCAGTGCTTATATTAAAGGAGCAGACGTTAATGCCGGTAAAGAATTAAGCGTCAAAGCCACTAATGAAACAAATTTAATTACGGTAGATGTGGCAGGCGCAGTTTCGACAAGCGATTCGGCATACTCTGGAACTCTTGGTGCATACGTATCAATCAATGAAGAAAAAGCTTATATTGAAAATTCACAAATCAACCAGATAGCGGGCAGAGAAAATAAAAATGCCAATATAAACGTTGTTGCTTCAAGCACATTTGATGACTTGGCAATTGTCGGAACCGTTGCATATGGTGATGGAAATTCAGCTGATGCGTCCATCAGAGTTGATGGTATTGGTGATGAGATAAACTCTTATATTAAAAATTCAATCGTAGAAACGAACGGAAATATCTTACTTGATAATGATTCCGGATACGATTATCTTGCTGTGACGGCGGCCGGTGCAATTTCTAAAGGAGAAAATGCTATTTCAGGTGCTGTTGCCATTGCCGTCAATAGCGCGGTACAAAACAGCTATATTGAAGGTTCTACCATAAATTCAAACAAGTTAACGATGGATTCTGATGCCCTTTTTGATAGCTTATCCGTCACCGGTGTGGCTACTTTGAATTTGAAAGGACAATCAATCGGAGGTTCTTTGTATGTAGGTGTTATTGATAATGATATTAACACATACATCAAAAATTCTACTATTACGACGCAAAATGACATAAATATGAGCTCAAATATGGATATTGACAGCTTGAGCATTATTTTTGCCGGCTCAGGAGGTAAGGGCTTTGCAGCCTCGGGTGCGGCCAGTTCGGTAGTCAATTCGGCGGATGTTAATACTTATATCTTATCGGAAACTGACGACAGAAAAGTCGAAAGTCAGAACGGTAACATCAATATCAAATCAAAAAATGATATTGATATAGAAACAATCAACGGTGCAGTTAGCATATCGGTTAATGACAGTGCGTTGGGTGCCGCCATCAATACGGTTGTTGACAACAGTGATACAACAGCCGGTATTAGCGGTGCAAAGGTTGAAGCTAAAGGAGATATTGACGTTACGGCAGAAGCAGATGAAGATATCATGTCTATATCAGTTGGTTTTGCAGCATCAGACGGCATATCAGCCTCAGGTTCGATAAATACGATGGTTATGGCCTCTGATACGGATGCGTATATTACTGATTCGGACGTTAAATCAGAATCTTCCAATGTTAAAGTTGTCGCCTCAGGCACTACGGATATTACCGGTGGCACCGGTTCGGCAGGTATATCTTTATATAATGCTGCTTTAGGTGCTTCGGTGGTAACCGGTGTTATAGATAACGAAGTTAAGGCGTTTACAGAAAGTTCAAAAATTGAAGCTCTAAAAGATGTTCTTGTCAGTGCAATTGCCAATGAAACAATCGGTAGCACAGATGCGCCGTTTATTACTGTTGCCGGCGGATTTTCGCAAGATGTAACTGTTGAAGGTGTTATTGCCACAATGATATTGAGCAGCACTGCCGATGCACATATCAAGGGTAAAAAAGGTGAAGATGGCATTAACGCAAGTAACGATGTTTTGATAGCAGCGAGCGGAAAAGATAATATATTTGCCATAGACGGTGCGGCAAGTGTCAGCACAGGAAGTGTCGGCATAGGTGCAACCGTGAACACAATTATTATTGATAAAGATGTTGAAGCTTATGCAGAAGATACAAAAATTAAGGCAACACGTAACATCAGCGCAAGCGCAACTGAAACAGATAATTTTTTCACTACGGTTGTGGCCGGTGCCGGTTCCGGAACATTCGGTGGCTCTGGTGTGGTTAATACAAATGTTATTACATCGGATTTAATAGCAGGTTATATAAATTCAAATTTGGATGCAGGCAGTACGATTTATTCTGATGCTGAGGCAACGGCAAATATGCAAACAATTTCCGGTTCACTCGGCGTTGGTGGTAGTGCCGGTGTCGGTTTATCGGCTGTTAATGATATTATAAAATATACGGAAGAATCAAAAGCCTCGGGGGTAAGTGCAAAATTTAATGAACTTGAAATTAAGGCTAATGCTAACAGCATATACAGTTTCTCAACCGTCTCGGGTGCCGCAGGCGGAACAGCCGGTGTTGCAGGTGTTGAAAACGTTAACCTTATAAATAATAATGTAATGGCTTATGCAACAGGAAATCTTGAAGGTAATGTTGCAACTATAGAGGCAACTGATACTGTTACATTCAATAATTCTTATTCAGGCGTGCTTGCCGGAGGCGGAACTGCCGGCGTGGGCGCAACTGTTGAAGTCAATTCTGTAACCAGCACAATTCAGGCTTATATCGGTGGTGATATTAAAGTAGATGATATTGTTGTTCATGCAAAAGACAAGCAAAATTTTGATGGTATATTTGTTGCCGGTTTTTCAGCAGCAGGAACGGCCGCCGTCAGCGGAACAGCATTGGCTAATATAGTGGAAACCACCGTTAAGGCTTATATAGAAGATAATGCTAAAATATATTCGGATGACGAAGCAAATTCCTTCACCACCGGAGTTTCGGTGGTGGCTGAAAATGAAACGGCTTTAAGAGCATATATCGGTGCTGCTGCAATAGGTGCATCGGCAGCCGGTGTTGGTGCAACAGTCGGAGTGAATAAGTTCAAAAACACAGTCGAAGCATACACAGGCAATAATGTTGAAATTAATTCAACTGATGTAGTGATAAATGCACACTCTACCAACAGTTTAGGAAAAGAAGACAGTAAGTTGTTGGCGATTGCCGGTGCAGCCGGACTTTATGCCGGTGTTGCCGGAACAGTTATGTATAACAGCGTTGAAGATAAAGTTGCAGCTTATGTGGGTAATAATAGTACTCTTAAAATGGCTAAGGACGGCAGCATTGATATTGAAGCTATAGACACAACACACATTTTCGAGAATATCGGCTCGGGTGGTGCCGGACTTGTTGGTTTGGGGGCTTCTGTTGGTTATAGTTCAATTAATAACACAGTGTTGGCATATTTAGGTGCATCGTCAAATATTGATGCGGCAGGCGCTGATATCAGTATTTTGGCTCAAAGCAATGAAAAAGTTGATGGCGATGCAACGATTGTCAGTGGAGGAGTTGTTGCCTTATCAGGCGGTGTTTTATATTCTACCATCGGTCAAAAGAAAGATAATGCTTTAAGCAATGACTTAACGGATGCAGATAAGGAAATTTTGAACACTGCCAAAAAGCAGGCAGATGAAATGGTAAGCAATGCCGGTGCCAAGAATTCCGGTGCAAATTCGGCATACAATAGCGCTTACGGCGATGCTTTATCAAAAATCGAAAATAAAGTGAACGATGATTCCAGAATTAAGACAATGGATGGAGCAGTTGATGATTTGTTTGCAAAATCCGCGAATTCCGGCTCATCTATTACGGGTTCTGCCGAAGGGAGAAATGGTACAACATCTGCGTTTATAGATACACTTTCAAGTGTTAAAGCTGATAACTTGAGTATTAATGCTGAAAATATTGACAATGTTAATCTTGAAACATCTGGTTATACCGGTGGAGCTGTCAGTGTTGGTGTATCTGTTGCGGTATCTAATGATGACACAACGACAAATTCGTTTATTTCCAACAATGTGGTTATTGATGCCGACATTTTGAATTTGAGTGCAAATTCGCAAGATACACAAAATGTTAATACCATAGCGGCAGCGGGTGGAACAACATTCGGCGGTTCAGGCAGTGCGGCTATTATTAATTCAGATAAAACGACAAACACATATGTTAATGAAGAAACATTAGTTAAAACAAAGAACGGTATAGATATCACAACTTCATCTGCGTCAAATATTGATGCGATTGCCGATGCTTATGCCGGAAGTTTTACCGGTGCGGTCGGTGTATCCGTAGCCAGAGCGGACAGTATCGGCAAAACCAGAATTGATATTGGTGATGATGTTACGCTTGTTGGTACAGGAGAATCAATAAAAGATAAAAACGATAATCCGTTCATAACCGAAGCAAGCATCAACATATCAACCGAAACAAATGAAGATGCTTATGCCAAATCTACTGCTACAACAGGTGGTGTTGTGAGCGGTTCCGGTGCAGATTCAACAGCGACCACGGGTAAAGATTCAACCATTAACATCGGCAAAAACTTCATCGTTAATGCTAATGGTGATGTTGCTCTGACTTCAGAAGCCAAAAATGTATCCAATGCAGATGCACAGGGGCGTGCCTATGGCGGAGTGAGTGCCGGTGGAGCGACATCCTATGCTGATATTAAGCAAATTTCAGGTGTGAAAATTGCTGATGCAGATGTAGCAAGTAGCATAATGGCAAAAGCTTTTGAAGCTTCATCTACTGTCAACAACAAGGCTGAAGCAATAACCACGGCCGGTGCAGGTGCCGCAGTTGGTATTTCCGGCTCAGAAGCAGCAACAGATATAACTTCCTCTAATGAGGGGTATATTGGCAAAAACTACCGGATAACGACAACTGATGGTGGTTATACGGTGCAAACAACTACCCTTAGTCAATACAAGGGATATATTGATGGTTCGGCATACGGTGTTGTCGGAGCAGCAATACCATTTATTAGAAACCATGTAGATTCCACGGTTGATGCTGAATCTTTTGCCGATATTAATTCGAGTAAAAATTTAGTAGTGAAAGCCGTGAATGAAATTAACAAAGCGTCTGTATCCGGTTATGATTTATACGGTGGTGCCGGCGGACTGGTAAGCGGTGCCGGCGGGTCGATTAAAGACACTTTGACGATGAATACAACTGCCAAATTGGGTGGTAATTATGCTGAAGTTAGAGGTAATTTCGGAAACGGCCGTGTTGATGTTAGTGCGTATAATATTGCCGATATAAGCGAAAAAGCCGATTTATATGCACATGGTGGTATTGTCGGCGCGGATACGGATTCGATTGTTTATTTGACGGCCAATGCCAAAACAGAAATTACTAATAAAGAAGTTTCAAATTATGATGACGACATTAATTATGTTGCCAGAAATGATGTTGAGATTTATACTAAATCCAATGTGGAATCCTATGGTGGTGTTGCTGGTACCGGTGGCGATAGTATAGCTCAGAGTTCTAAACAACATGCCGATGTCGTTATTTCCGGTAATGTTAAGTCAAAAAGCGGCAGAAACACCAGTATCAACGCCTTGAGCAATAAGAGCCTGACCGCACATATTTATGAAAGAACACGCGGTTTAGCAAGTGTTATTTCCGGTGATTCTTATGCTTATAATAATGATTCCGAAGCTTCAATTGATATTCAATCAGGTGCACAAGTTAAATCTTATGATGCAATGAATTTGACAGCATGGAGCTCAACACAAAAGCTCAGTGCCACACGAGATGCCATTGCTTACCAATTATGGGGAATTCCGTATAAAGGCAAAGGCAATACACATACCGAAAATAAAAACTCATCAAGAATTACTATCAATGGAGCGGTTGAGAGCGGTTTGGGTGCCAATAGAAAGCTTACCATTAATAAAGACGGTTATAAAGCTGACGGTGTGAATGTTTTAGGTATGCTGAAAGTTGGTGAAATTACATCAGCGGATATTGATACCGATATTGCAATTTACCAAAACAGTATAAATAATGCTAATGCTGAATATCAAGATTTTGTAACAGAGCAAGATAAGTTGATTGCCGGTTATCAAAAAACGATAACAGATAATACGATAGCTAAGACAACGTTAGAAAACCAAAATATCGAGTATCAGGACAGTATAACGATATTAAACGCAATTGTTGACATTAATGCAACCGATTTTGCCGCTAAATATGCCGATTCTGCAATTGGAGTAATTAAGAATCTTGTAACAGCATTAAATGATGGTAACTCTGAAGCAATTACAGCAGCTAAAACTGCATTAAATAATGCAAAACCGTCTTCGACTGTTGCCCAATTAAATCAAAAAATAAAAGAAAATAACAATACGATTACGACGTATAATGAGGCAATAGCTTTAGCCGGAGAAAATAAAACTGCTGCTGAAAATCAGAAAAATATAGTCGAAAACAAGCACTTGAATGAAATTACAATGTTGCAGGCAGAGATTGACAAGCTTGAAGCTCAAAAACAGGCTGGAACAACAATTGATATTTACGTTATGACCGTAGATAATATTAAAATTCATTCCGGTGAAACCAATGTCAATACAGGTATTTTATCAGGATCAGGTTCTGTTACGGCTCCTGGCAATACATTTACCATTACCGTCGACAACAACAGCGTGAATGCGGTTCAATACGGTGATTTAATTATTGACAGGAATCTTGACGGAGATATTCATATCAATGCCTTAGATGTTTCATCTGTAACAAAGACAATTGTTAATCCAAATTATAATTCAAAAATCACCATTACCAACCATGTTGATGCGACTGATCCGACCATTAATTTTGAAGGAGAATCAGGGGATATTTGGCTGAAAGGTAATGTTGAAAACGTTAATGGTGTTGTTGATATAACTAACTATACGGGCAGTATTCTTTCAGAAGCCTCAATTACTGCCAAAGATTTGTATATGAAAGCACCGAACGGAGAGCTTAGTCAAGTTTATGAGCCAAATGAAAAAAATACCGGTCCGATAGTTGCCGGAGGCGATATCAATTATGCTGCTAAGACAATCAATATTAACGGTCTCATTCAAAGCGGAAGCGAGATTAAAAATATCGAAATCCCTGAATTTTCAATTACGTTGGAAGATGGTAAGTATTATCAAATCGTAGGCGGTGAAAAAACAGAAATGAAACCAAGCGAAATGACGGATGGATACTACTATTTGTCGTTGCTTGATTACACGGATACCCTGAATTCCATTCAAAAGGTTAAGACCTATTTTAAGCCGCAACTTGATTCGGATGGTAACGCTGTTGTTGATGCCGATGGTAATATCAAAGGCGAAATATACTTATTCAAAGCTAATATCGGCGGAGGAAATATTACTTTGACAGGTAACATAGTCAGCGACAGCAACAACGGAAAAATAGTTTTGGTTAACGGCTATGGACACATAGATGTGGTTAACAATTCGCATTACGATTTGGTAACCAGCGCATTGAATGCCGATAATAAAGTTCAAGGTGTGTTGACCATCAACGACTTTAAGTTTGCATCAGGTGCTGACACAACGTATGATACAATAACGCAAGAAAGTTTAACACCAGAATATTTGGCAGAACATGCCGGTACATATACTGCACAAGTTGGTGAAAATGGGCAAATTATCACAACAGCAACAAATATTACAGAGGGTAATGGTTCTTGGGGAGCCATATCTTCTTCCGTCAGAGATGACGGGGCAAATGTTTATTCGACAACTTATACCCCTGGAACTGATGCTTATATGATCACAGAGCAGGGTAAAACAGTATCATATCAGGTTTATGTTGAACGTTCATGGATTGTGGAACTTTTCTGCGGTAAAAAGTATGAAACAAGATATTACTATCAAAGTCCGAAATACGGAGTTAAAGCCAATGCAATTACCGTTAACTTCCAAGGTTTTGATAAGCCGGAGATAAATGTTGCCTCAAAAAGCAATATTGTAATGAATAGCAACATCAGTGCATTGACCGGTGATGTTAATATTACTTCCCTAAATGGTAGCATTACAACTAAGAGTAGTGGTAATGTTATTTCGGCAAACAACATAATTCTGAACGCCAAAGGTAACATCGGTGAAGAAGTTATTGAGGGTAGCGTTTACAGACCGATTCAAATAGCGATTTTCGATAATGGTAAATTGACTGCTGTGTCTGAAAACGATATCTATGTTAATTTCCCTTATACGGAAATCAGTAATATAAATCTCAATGCGGGCAATGGTAACGGAAACGTTTATCTGGCAACGGCTGCCGGAGATTTCAATAGCGTAGCTCAAAATGGCACAAAGAAAGAAGTTTCCATTAAGGCTGATGCTTTGGATTTGCATGCCGACTACGTTGGTTTGGATACCACGATTAATGAAAATGTTGATATTGACATCAAAAAGTTGAAAGCACGTGCCAAAGATGATGTTACAATCACTAACAAAGGTGATGTGGTCGTATCTTCAATTGTGAGTGAAAATGGAGGAACCGTGACGATTGAATCAAAAGAAGGTTCAATCGTTGCCGCTGCCGATACCGGTACATACAGCGATAAGCATATTCACGGCGGAAATATTGTGTTGAAAGCCGTAAATGGAGCAATAGCAACAAAAGAAAATATCTTAAAATTTGCGAGTGACGGCATATTCCATGTTGAAGCAAAAGACGATATATATTTGGGTTCAGCCGGTGATATTTATGTTGATTTAATCAAGTCCTCACAAGGAAATGTTGATCTCGGTTCGCAACGTGGAATTATTGCATCAGCCATCACAGATGAAGGCAGGTACTATAATATTGCTGGAAAAGATATTAACTTATCGGCATGGGGCGGTAGTATTGAAAACATTGCTTTAAATGCAGATGGAACTGTTAATGCTTCCACATATGCTTCTGGATTGGGTGATATTAACATTGCACAAGTTTCGCAAACACCATTAACGGAAGACAGTACTCAAGCTGAGATTGATGCGTTTAATGTGAATGCGAAAGATTTGAAAATCGGTGTCATTAAAGCCGGTAATAACGTAACATTATCCAGTGAAAAGGGCATAAAACAAGATTATGGCTATTCTGATAATGCTGATTTTGGGGTTACAGGTGAAAGAATTACTTTAAATGCAAACGGCGATATCGGGAGCGAAAATGAAGCCGTTAATATGAAGGTCAATAGAACAATTTCAGCCTTTAACAGCAAAGGTAATAATATCTATTTATCAGCTAATAACGCTGATTACGGAATGAAAATTGTAACCATTGACACCTACAACGGCAACGGTTCGATTGGAACTGTATCTCTTACTTCGGCAGGCCATATTCTTGATAATGCGGAAAAGTCTGAGGAAGATATAACTAATATCAGAGCAGATAATATCATTCTGAACGCTAAAAAGAATATCGGTTCGTTAGATGACTACATGGTTGTTGAAACAACATCTGAATATGCGAATAAAGGTTTAACATATAAAGCTAATGAAGCCTATATCAAAGGTGTTGGCGATAAGCTGGGTATTACTCAAGGTCTAAACACAGGTACGGCAGTCATTCTTGCTGAGGAAGATACGAAAATTTCTGCAAATAATATCATTTCCGCTGAAGATATTGAAATTTTCGGCGACGCAGATATAAATGTTAATGGTATAACGGCAGATAATGACGAGCACTCAGCGAATATTGTAGTTAGCGGCGGTGCAGATGTAAGCTTAAGCAACGCTAAAGCGACAGATGTTGCCGTGAGCGGTAATAATATAGTCATTGCAAATAATATTACAACGGATCATTTAGATGTTGATTCTGCCGGAACAATGACACTTCAAAACGCAGATGTTAATAAATTAACCAGTAATGAAACTAACCAAGCTATGACTGAGGTGAATGCTGAAGGTAATGTTATTGTCAACAATACTGTTATTCATGGTGATACAAATTTTGTAAGTAGTGCAGATACTGAGATTTCTACACTGACCGTAGGCGGTAACTTTTCTGATACTTCTGCTAATACAGCTGTCAGCGGTAAATTAGATGTAAAATGTGATGCAAATGTTGATGCCAATGGAAATATCGCAATTGTAGATGCAGATATCAATGGTAATTTGACCGCAGATGCTGAAAATATTGAAATTGCAGAATTGAAGTTGGGTGGAAACATCTATGCCACAGTTGATGATTTGGCAGTTAATACTTCCAACGATTTGCATATCGGTTCAATCAGAGGTAATACTGCGGATTATACGGATGTTGCAAATATTACCTCGTCTAAAGATATTACTAATGGTTTGGGTGTAGATGACACGAATATAGTTGCTAAAAATATTAATCTGACAGCCGGTGATTCTATTGGCAAAAACAAAGCTTTGAATATTGAATTTGCCGATAGCAACTATGTAAATATTAACGCAAGTAATATTGCAAGACTTAACAATACCGGAGCAGTGGCAAATTATAACGACGTTACCGCAAATGATACAGTAATTACGGCAATCAACGATGTGAATATTGCTAATCTTAATACAGATAAATTGGCTTTAATAACAGATTCTGAAAATGTTAATATTACTGGTGATGTTAGAACAAAAGGAACAATTGAAACAGCAAGCAAGGATATTGTTATCGACAATACAAGCTTGGCAGTGTATCCTGATGTTACAGCCCAGCTCTATTTGACTAAAAAGCCGATGCATCTGATAGTTGATGGCAGTAACAATATTCGCACAGAATCTCGAAATGTAACCAGACACGATAAGAATATTTTGGTCAATAAGGAGGCCTATACATCAAGTATGGAAGGTGAAATTACGTTGGCTTCGGAAAATGCTTTGAGAGTTTTGTATCATGGTAAAGAAGTTATGTCCGAAGCAGATGATTCGCTGTATCGTTTGCCAACGGTATCTGACTATATTTCATCTGTTATCGGTTCGAGTGATGGTGATAACCCTGTTAGCGATTTTCATAATAAATTAGTAAACGAATCTAATATAATGGGCATCATTAATCAGACGAAAGATGACAGATTAAAGGGTGAAAAATATAGCGAAGATGCAAAAAAGAAAAAAGTACTGTAGTTTTTTGGAATACAGCAATAAATGTCAATATAAAAAGGACTTGAAACTATGTTAATGAACTCAAAAAAAATGTTTTGGCAAGCTCTGATTTGTGGCTCCTTTATTTCGACAGGTGTGTTTCTGATAAGCAGTAAGGCGTATGCAGAAGCTAATCATGAAGAAAAAGTAGCAGAAGTGAATCAAAATCTTTTAACACCAAACGAAGCTGTTGATGAGATGACTGATATGAATCGCATCAGACGGTATTATCAGTCACGAGAAAGCCGTAGTAATGTACAGACAGAGAATGCTGCCGAAACCTTGACTGATACAACGGAAGATGAAATAAAACTTCCGGCGAGAATAAATAAATATGCACCAAGTGTACATATCTATCGTGTGGATATTTCGGATTCTGAAATTTTCTCATCTGCTGAAATTAACAAGTTCAAGTCTTTGGTTGAAAAGAAAGATGTAACTATTGAGGATATTAACAACTTGGTTAATCTCATCAATGCTCGATATTTGAAAAAAGGCTTTATCACAGCCCGTGCTTTTATTACTGAAGGAAAACTTGAAGGAGTTTTGAAAATAGAGTTGATGGAAGCACATATCGGAAAATTGACTGTTGATGGTAATAAACACAATAAAGAATGGTATTTGCGCTCTCAATTTAGTCATAAAGACGGTGAACTTTTTAATTTGCAGGATTTACAAAAAGAACTGAAAATATTCAACAAAAATGCTCGTAGCATTAAAATGCGTGCGGAATTAAAGCCTGGTGAAGAATACGGCACAACAGATGTTAACTTGAAAGCAGAAGAAACAATGCCTTACCATTTGTCGGCCTCATTTGATAATTTTGGGCGTGATACAACCGGTGAACATCGAGGAGGAATAGTTGCTTCAACTGACTCTCTTATCGGCTTTCAAGATAGATTATCAATGGCATTCAATGCTGCACGATCTTCGTTTAATCCTTATATCGACTACAATGTTCCAATCAACAGATACGGCACTCGTGCCGGTGTATCGTATATGTTTGGTAAAAGTAAAGTGACCAGCGGTGAATATAAAGATTTTGATTTAAATGCCAAAACTAACACATATAGCGGTTATATCTCACATCCGTTGATTGATACGGTAAAAGGTAAATTGAATGCTAACGCGTCATTTAATTTTAAGACATCAACGGCAAAAATTTCTGATATTAAATATTCCGATTATAAGGATACAAATGTTGCTGTTGGGTTTGGTGGAAATTATAATTTTACAAAGAGTATGTTCTATGGCTCGTTATATTCAACCAACGGTGTAATTAGAGATAAAATTAGGCACAAAAGCGATCATTTCACAAAAATAAATACAGATGCGTATTATATCCACTATCTCCCGTGGGGAATTATTGGCACAGTCAAAGCCGGTGGACAATATTCGCCGGATAATATTGCTTATGTTGAGCAATATCAAATTGGTGGTATTTCAAGTGTCAGAGGTTATTCCGAGAGCCTTTTGATGGCGCCTTCCGCATATTACACCAGTTTGGAAATGCTGTTTCCGGTACCGTTTTTACCGGAGACTGTAAATATTCCTTTTAGCAAAAGTGATGACACATTCCATCTGCGGGATTCGGTTAAATTTGCGGCCTTTTTGGACCATGGCGGAATATTTCCGCATGAAGGAAAACCGCATAGAACGAATTTCCTTTTAAGCGATGGTGTCGGCTTGCGTATAGCTATTAATAAATATTTATCTGCCAGATTTTATATAGGTTTTCCTTTGATGAACAAAGGTACATATCACGAATCTGACACAAGTTTTCACTTTGATTTAATCGCAGTGCCGTTCTAATGCCGGCATAACAACATTTGAATTTTATTTAAGAAAGGTATTAAAATGAAAAATCAGACTAATGCAAAAGATAAAACAAGCACACAGCCTAATGCAACGAATATTGCGGTGGTTGATGTTCAAGCAATTGTCAATTCTTCCGCTCAGGTAAAATCTTTAAGAGAAGCACAATCATCTAAAGTTAATGAGCTGAATATATGGTTGCAAAATGCTCAAAATGAGGTAAATGCAGAGCAAGATAAAGAAAGACAGCAAGCGTTATTACAAAAATATAATGCCGAATTTGCTTTGAAAAGAAGAGACATTGCGTTGCAGTACCAACAAGAACTTAAAGCAATAAGCAACAGTATTTCACAAACAGTTGAGACAGAAGCAAAGAAAAAAGGCTATTCTATGGTCATTGCTAAAAATATTGTAATTTACGGTGGTGTTGATATTACAGAAGATATCGCAAAAATGGTGAAATAATTTATAAGCCTAATATTATTGTTAGAGACGGTTAATTTTTTAAGGTTAGTCATCTCAGTCACTGTAAAAAGAAAATCACTATATTTTTGTTTCACTTAATTTGTTCGGCTTCTGTTTTTATTTTACAATCTGATACATAGTTGAATAAATATCTTGAATCCAATAAGATATTGTGATATAATACGTGATATGGGGATTGGTAAATATATGAGGTTGAGATGAGCAATAATATTACACCGTTTGATGAGGATTTGTATGAAGCTTATGCCGATTATATTAAGATATATGAAGAATCACTGGATGAATATAAAAGAGACAAAAATGACTATAAGCATGGTGAATTAACCGAAAAACCATATAAATACAATAGGAGGTATTATCCGGATGAAGAAGATTATTTCAGCACACGAATAGCTGAATTTCTTAAGCTTTTACCGGATAATGAGGCTTTTAGCGATATCATCGATAAATCAGCTAATGGTGAAAGTCTGACAGCTCAGGATAAAGCCGCACTTAGAGAATATATTAAAGATATGAAAAACACGCAGAAACGTGTTTATTCACATGCAGCAAAAACATTGAATGAACTAACCGATTGGTATCAAAGTGGTGTTGACGTAGATGAAGAATCCATAGCTAAAGTTAGCAGCATTCGCCATAGTGAAAAGCGCTTATATAAAGCCGCACGAAAATATGTAAATGAACATAAAGCAGACTATCAAGCACATATGGATGCTGTGGAGGAGCAAAACCAATTATCTCTAACGACACAAACTATGCGTGCTGATTTAGATGACCATACACAACCTCATTCTAATATGATTAATCCAAATACTTCAAATGCACAGATAATAGATGAAAACACAACAACTGAAACAGATAAACCTACACAAGTGTCTTCGATAAGCATTACTTCTGAAAAAGTTTACCCGATGTATGAGGTTAACTCGCAAGCATTACCAACAGAAAGAATGGAATATATCGCTAATCCACAATATAAAACTGCGGAAATTCAAACGGTCATTAATGATACTAATGGTGAATCCATTCAAGTTGCATTGTTAGATGGCCAAAAACATGGTGTTGAGATGTATCGTGATAAAGATGGTAAAGTTACGAGTTATAAGCTTTATGATCATGGTTGCGAAATTACAGGTGATCATTCTGTTAGCTTTAAGGAGCATGAGTTACCAGACGGTACAAAGGCAACAATCTCTATATTAAACGGTAAGCCATTCGGTGCTGCTATTGTTTTTTCTGCAGATGACCAAATTAAGGCTGCTTTTTATGAACAAAGTGGTACTCTCATCAATGGTGGGGTTAACGCTTCTATCAAACATACAGAGATTCATACAACGATGAGTAGAGAAGAATTGGTACAGCGTATACATACAGACCAAGAGCGACAACAAAATTATCTTAAAAATCTTGAAAACATATTGCCTGCCGGTAGCCATAAGCAACAAAGTTTGCAAACCGAGCATAATTTGCAACAAGAAAATGTGAAAAACTCGCGAAATACAGCAATTGATCTTAGTCAACCTTATTGGAAGCAAAGTAGGGGAGATATTGTGCGATAAAACCCAGTCTGCGTTCCTTACGAGCGCCAACGGTAGAATGTCATTAATATTTACTCCCTTTGCCCTTTGTTTTTGAGCAGATTCGCTGTCATATTGTTGACAAGTTGCTTGCTTTCCGGCTTACGGCTGGTTAGTAAAACATAGCTATACGCATCTAAACTATAAGTACCGTTATCATTAATTTTTTTGTGTTTACCGGTGGTATCAAACACCAGTTCCCACTTTTGCCCGTTCGGTGGCGTTGGTAATTTAAAATCAACAACTCCGTATGTGTTACCGCACATCAAAATCATAAAATCATCATCAGTAGTTTTATGCGATGCCGGATTTTGCGAAACTTCTCCGTTTTTACCGTTAATTACGCAAGCCAAAATATGGTTGATATGATTATGCCAATCATTTTCTTGCATTTCTTGTCCATCTGCGCGAATCCACTCAATATCTTTGCGGCCATTAGATGGCACAATATTACCGGAAAATACATCTAAATTGGCAAATGTTGGATGTTTTGCCCGCAAAGCGGTCAATTTACGGATATGTAAATATAAATCTCTCTGTTCTTTGGAAAAATTTTTCCACTGCAACCACGTTAGTTCATTATCCTGACAATAAGCGTTATTATTGCCTTTTTGAGTGCGAGCCAACTCATCTCCGGCACAAATCATCGGTACTCCGCGTGATAAAATATTGGCCGTCATCATAGATTTAAGGCGACGAAAAGCAATTTCTTTGTTTGGAGAAACGGAAGAGTGATTATTATTATTGCCGTCATTATTGTTTTCATTGTTTGCCCAATTATTTTTCTCGTTATAGTTCACCACATCATATGCCGTAAAACCATCATGCGCCGCCACATAACGAATATATTTAGATTGTTTCTGCCCATACCACAAACCTTCGCCACCTGAAATATGACCGGCTAACTCTGGCACAACATTTTCATCTCCGCGGTAAAAACGGCGGATTGCCGCTTCGTGCTTATCATTCCATTCCATCATAATTTCAGGCATATTACCACGATAATATCCACCCATGGCACTCCATGGTTCGCCACTTATTTTCACATTATATTTTTTAGCAATTTCACGAATAACGCGGGCAAAACTCCCCTCAGAATCAAAACGTGTATTATTGTCAAGCGCGCAATCACCTGCCAGATCAAAACGAAAACCATCAACACCTAAATCGCCCGCAAAATAACTAAGAGAATCTCTCAACAAATTTTCCATTGCTTTTGTATTGGTATTGATGCTATTTTTGCAACCGGTTGTATCAATAAATTGCCCATTCGAGGTCATACGGTAATAATTAGGTGCATCCAAACCCTTATAAGAGAGCAAATTATGTTCAGCGCCATATTCACCACTATGGTTATAAACTACATCCAAACCGACCTCTATTCCGGCTTTATGCAATTCGTTTACCATTTTTTTAAAATCATCACGTGAGCCATAACGTTGATCAAAAGCAAAATGGTTAATCGGATTATACCCCCAATAATCGCTCAGCCCTTTTTCTTTTTGCAACTGCAAACCACCGCAGGTGGTGGTAACCGGCATAAGTTCAAGGTGCGTAACTCCAAGAGATTTTAAATATTGAATAATTTCAGAATTTGCAAATGCGCGAAATGTTCCACGGTCTTCTGCTGGTATATCAGGATGTTGTGCGGAAAATCCCTTCACATTAGCCTCATATATAACAGTGTCTTTCCATGCGCGATGAGGTTTTTGATGCAAATAGGGATATTTTTTCTTATCTTCTTCCCGATTATCAAATGTAACTACCGACTTTGGAACAGCGTAAGCACTGTCTGCATTATTTGTTAACGAAATTGCCGGATCTTCCCAATCAGTAAATGTTGACGACAGCTCTTTGGCATAAGGATCAATCAGCAACTTATGCGGATTAAAATACAACCCTTTATGCGGAGCAAATTCACCGTAAGCTCTGTAACCGTATTTTTGTCCTTCTCGAATGTTATCAAGCGACACCACCCACACATTATCTTTACCTTTGGTCAGGGGAACCCTTGTTTCCGTTTTTTCATCTGCGGAAAATAAACAAAGTTCTATTTTTTGAGCATGCTCCGAAAAAACTGCAAACTGCGTTTTGTTATCTTTTTTGCTTGTTCCGAGAAAAACACTTTGCTCCATAACATCTCTCCTGCTATGTTCCAAATTATGTGTAAAATATATTACAAATTATGTGTAATGTCAATATTTTTAACAAAATCTGTAAAAAGCCCGCGTTGCTCACAAGCGCCAAAAGTTTCTAAAAACAAAGCTGCCTTATTATCTCATCTGTCAGCAATATTCCATGTTTGGTGGTTTTAATAAATTCAGTATTATTTTCTACTAATTGGGCTTCCACCAGCTGTTGCAAATTTTCCTTATTAACAAACACATCAAAATCCAATCCGCATATAGCTTTAAAATCGGCTTTATTAATACCGGAAATCAAGCGCAATCCCATAATAATCAGCTCTTGAGCGCGCTGTTGGGCAGAAAGCTCTTCTTCTGCAAACGGATACTCCGTGGCAATATGTTTTCCATTTAGGTGTAATCTGCCATGCGCTGATTGCCCAATACCAATATAATCGCCACCTTGCCAATAAGTAAGATTATGCTTTGATTGAAAACCGGAATAAGCAAAGTTTGATATTTCATAATGCTCATAACCGTAAGTTCCTAAAAAATCGCGTGTAAAATCATACAGTTGCGTGGCCTCTTCTTCGTTTAAGGCCTTAATACCCTTTTTTGCAAAAACAGTTCCTTCTTCTATGGTTAATTGATAAAGTGAGATATGTTTAAGCCCATAACCGCATATTTCCGTCAACTCATTTTGCCATTGAGCAATTTTTTGTTCCGGACGCGCATAAATTAAATCAACCGAATGATTATTAAATTCTTTTACAATTTCCTCTATACAGAATCGTGCCTGTTCCAAAGAATGCGTTCGCCCCAAAAAACGCAAATCTGCTTCGTTTAGCGCTTGAACTCCCAAAGAAAGTCTGTTTATTCCGGCGTTATGTAAATCTCTGAACATAGTTTTATGGTGACTGTTAGGATTGGCTTCTAAACTAATTTCACAATCATTTTTAACGTTCCATAAGGAAGAAATTTCATCTATAATTTGTGCCACATAGCGCGGTTCCATCAGTGATGGAGTACCACCGCCGAAAAATATCGATTTTATTTTACGTTGCGGCACAATGTTTTTATATCTTTGCAGAGAAACTATATATTCGTCAATAATTTCCCGCTGATTTACTTTGGGATTTATTTGTTTGAAGAAATCACAATAGGGACATTTGCTTTTGCAAAATGGCCAGTGAATATATATTGCTAATTCGTTTGCGTCATACATAGGCTGTTGCTTAAAAATAAAATTCGTAGATTATGGCGCCCCAGAGCAAAATTGCGTTTACAAAAGCCAGCAAAACCAACAAACTGCCTATATCTTTAGCTTTTTTGGAAAGTTCGTGATATTCATCAGAAATACGGTCAATAATTGTTTCAATGGCAGTATTCACCAATTCCATAAGCAAAATCAAAATCAAAGCCGAAATCAGTAAGGCTTGCGCCCATAACGGAACTTTTAGGCATAAAGCGATTGCGGAAAAAATTATAAATACAACAATATCCTGACGAAAAGCTTCTTCACTTTGAAAGGCGGATTTAAAACCGTCATATGAATACGTAAAAGCTTTTAAAATGCGTTTAATTCCTTTATCTTGTGCTTTCATGGTCGGCTCCTTTGTTCGTATCATAATATAATTTTACGGTTCGTCAATATGTTTTAACAAATTTGTTTTTATCTGTAACAAAACTCTTGAAAATTAAATCAAAATACATAACATAGACTTAGTTTGAATTTTTTAAGGAGCACAAAATGTTAAAAAACGTAAATTCAAAATTTTGGGCGGTTTTGGGCCTGACAATTTTGATTGCCGTAATTATCTCAGTTTCTATTTGTAAATTAACCGGTAATAAAGCGGAAAAATTTGCCGTAGTTGATTTGCAGCGCGTAGTGGTTGTTGCCAAGGAAGTTGCCGCCCTAAAATCGGAGCGCGATATGCAAATTGCCGAATTGCAAAAAATGGCCGAGGAGGCAAATGCAAAAATAAGCGATGAAAAGAATGAAAAAGCAAAGAAAAAACTTTCTGAGCAACTTTTGGTTGAAATAAACAAGAAAAAGGAGAGTTTTGATCGCATGTATGCTTCGGCATTACAGGCTTCTGATAGAAAATTAAATGAAAAAATTGCCGAAGTGGCAAAAAAAGAAGGTTATAGTGTGGTTATGAATAAATCGGGGATTATCGCCGGTGGAACAGATATAACCGAAAAAGTTATTGAAGCTGTTCGTTAAAGCATTCAAAACCTAACATTTTACAAACGGAGCCTAAAAATCAGGCTCCGTTTTGTATATAGGTATAAATTTTTAATTTGTGAAAATGGATTCCGGCCATTCGGAAGAACCGATATTTATATCAAAATATATTGCTACATTCAGATTTTCGTCACACATTGAACATGCTTCAATGGCTTTATCTACACTGACAGGTGTTTTATAGGCAAAAGGTTCCGATAAAGGACATATTCCTACAACGGCTTTGGCTCCCATATTGGTAAAATCGTGCGATAATATTTCGATACATGGCTCTGGGTTCTCAAAATTTGTAAAGATTGCGAATGCCTGATTATCACCGCTTTCGGCTTTACTTGTTGAGTCTAATGCCAAGTCTGTTCCAAGTGCAGTAGTTATTTGTCTATTTTCCCACATTTCATCGGGCACAAGTTTGGCTTTTTTGATAATTGCTTTTCCTGTGTCATCACCTGAAGTTAATCCATCATAATTTCCCTGCGGGGCAAAAAAGGTTCTTACATTTCCGGCAATGAGAGTTATTTGCTCAATAGTTTTGTTAATACGATACTTCATCATCGCCTTTGAATATCCGGCAATGCCACCGACAGAAAGCACGCCGATGATAGCAAGAACTCCAAGCATCTCTATCATGCTTCTTCCGTATTGCGGCACATCTGCTTGTCTGTTTTTCGCTGGTGTACTGTCTGTGTACACTGCGCTCAAAACAGTCGGCGCATCTGCACCACTCTCCGGAAGAAGTGTAAGACCTGATTGGCTCTCTTTCCCGCAAGGGGCGAGAGAATCATTATTTTTTATTTCTAAGTTTCTCATAGTAAACTTCCTTTCACTTAACTAAATCATTAATAAAAACGACACCGCCCGATATAGGCGGCCGGAAGTTCGTAACTATTAACGTTTAAATAGTGTAGTGTATTCTCATAAGCTATTCCACCACCTTCCGACCAAAGCCGGAAATCTAACGCTTATTCAGCGAAACGTTAAGAGGTTACGACACCTCAGACAAGTTACCTTATCTTGTCTTCACTATAACATAAAAAATTAAAAAGTCAAATATTTTTTTGCAAAAAACAAGCAAAAACCCCGCCAATTTCCATAAATCAGCAGGGTTACTTTAATATAAAATAAATCACAATGTTCTTCCACCACGTGATCGCAGAACATTAGTCGGACGTTTAATATTGTGCTTGCGCCTTGAAGTACGTTTACTGAGTTTTTTATATGGACTTCGTTTTAACCAATTAATCTGCTCACGCCTTGTTGTGAGGATTCTAAAGGTCGTATAAAGATATTGCTATAATAAATTTTTGGCAATGTGAATTTCAATTAAAATATAACCCTGTAATGGCAATAAAGCCGAGGATAAGCGCGAGGAGTTTTTGCGGTGTGAATTTATCCGTTTTAAACAGCACCGAGAGGAAGAACATCACAAAAATCCCCATTTGCTTAATGGCCATCACGATGGTCGGCGTGTCGTTGATAAAGCTGAATGTTTCCAACACATAGAAAATCGTTTCCAAAATGCCGATGGCAAAGGCCAGAAAATAAAAGCCGTTATACCAGCGCGGGTTGGAAGTGTCTTTTTTATCGTCATCTTTACCTTTAAGCGCAAGGTAGCCGAAATACGGCAACGCTGCCACATAATAGCCGAGGTTGAGCGTGATTTCGCTTGCGCCATATGCCGCCGATATCTTAATCAGATAAGTTGCAACCACATACAAAAACATTGTGCCGAGAGTGAGTATAATTCCAACCGGCTTGATCTCTTTAACCGAAGTTTTTTCGTTTTTGATACAGTTGATATAAAACAGCGCGATGGCGAATACAAACAAGCTCAATAGCGCCAAAAAACGCACCGAAAGCGATAAATAGCCGAGCATACAGTCAATAATCGTGGTAAAAAACAGCTCACTGCTTTGCACCAAGCCAATCAGGGCAATCGGCGTATATTTGAGGGCTTTCAAAAAGCAGATATAGCCGAGCAAAATCAATATGCCGTGAAGCGCGACATAAGGCAAGGCCTTAAATGTGCATTCAATACCAATAAACGCGCCGATAGCCACTTGCCCGATACCGGCAATCAGCGAGAGCAAAAATACCATTTTATGGATATTGTGACGGCTGACGGCATAGTCCAGCGTGGCATCGGAAGCCGAGTCGAACAAAGTCGCCAACACAGCGGTGTATCGTTTATCTGTCATTTAACTACCTCTTGTGCGGCTATCGAATATTTTGCGGCTTAACGTATAAGTTCATATATCCTGAGCGTTTCATATCTTCTTGCCAATAATCGGCATACATCGCTTCCTTAGGCTTTGGTTTAATTGTTGCTAATTCCATCATTCTGTTATTAAGCAAACTGCCGACTTCAACCCGATGCGCCCATCTTTCAACAATCGCCTCTGTGATTTTGCGTTGTGCTACTTGCCACAAATCGGTATTTTTTATGTCGGACAACCAAGCATTCATAGCATCTGCAGAAAAGCCGTTGTATGAGTTACCTTTTTTAAACATATTTTGGGTTGTGAGATACGAAAACTTCAACATTTCCTGACCTAAATCAGATTTATGAAACGTGCGCTGTTGTTTATAGTCTATTTGATTGAAAATGTTTGCCGACATCTCATCAAGCATGATGATTACCGGCACATAGGCATCAGCCTCAAGCGGTTCTGTTTTTTGCTCAAAAGCCGAAGTCAAATCATTATTTATCAATTTCAATGCTTTCGCATACGTTGGTATATGAAGCTTTTCATCGCGATTTTGTATAAGATTGCGCACCAATAAATCCAACTGTTCATTCTTAGTCGGTTCTTCTATTTTCTTTTCTAAAAATGTTGTTTTTTCAACCGTATCTTTTAAGACTTCGGCAACACTTTTATTATCATAATAAACACTTTGTCCGGAACTGAATTCATCGGTTACTCTCATTGTGGCTCTTTTTTCATAATTACTTAGATCAGCCCAAGAAGATTCATGTGTGCCGCCATAAAAAGCACATAAAGAACTTCTATTATCTTGCAAGGTTTTATTTTTCAGATATCCATCAATGTGAAAAGGATGTAGATAGAAATCCACATAACCATTGTTATCCGTTGTTACTTCTTCTATACGGTTCAGCATTTTTTCTTTGTCGTGGTCTTTATAATATTCATAAAAAATTTGTACCTCTACTGGTAAAGAGTGGGTACCACCTTCATTATGGAACAGTTTCCGCATTGATTCCCCATCATGCATCAGATTGCTTAAGAAAATAGCATTACAACGGTTGCCGTAAGCGGCACGCCATTCTTTTTCGTAGAGTATGTCAGACGGACATTTAATTTTTTCCATATCTTATCTTCCTTGATTTAAGGCTTAATTTTCGGCGATTGTAGCATATTTTTACAATAAAAGCAATCCCCTTATAACAAAACTTTATTTTTTTCTTGTTTTAGAGTTAAAGTTAATGCTATAGATGAACTAAACAAAATCAAAACAGGAGTCATAAAGATGTTACCGATTGTTGCTTCCGTTGCCGGATATGAGTTGACCGATGCCGAAAAATACTGGCTTGCTAAAAATCAACCGGCCGGCGTAAGTTTTTTTGATAATAACATCAAAAATAAACAGCAATTCAAAAAACTGCTCGACCAAATAAAAGATGTTACCGACAATGAAAAAATATTGCTTTATATTGACCAAGAAGGCGGACAGGTTTGTCGTCTGGCGGGGCAAGAGTTTAGGACATACGCGCCGGAGCAAAGATTGGGACAGATTTCGCCCAAGGCTACGCGCCTGCACGCCGGTTTAATCAGCGAAGAATTTAAGGAGTTGGGGTTGAATATGAACTGCGCTCCGGTTTTAGATGTGTTACGCTCCGATACCAGCTCGGTTATCGGTTCACGCTCTTTCGGAAGTGATAAAAAACTCGTTGCCGCACTCGGGCGCGAAATGATTTCTACTTATATGAAAAACGGCGTATGTCCGGTCATGAAGCATATCCCGGGGCATGGCTCGGCGGTTACGGATTCACATCTCGGTTTGCCGGCTGTCAGTAAGAGTTTGGAAGAATTGGCAACCGATTTTTATCCGTTTATGGTTAATCACAATGCTCCGGCGGCGATGACGGCGCACATTGTTATTGCGGCGGTGGATGACCAAAAGCCGATTACAATCAGCAAAAAAGGCATAGACACGCTTATTCGCCAAGAAATCGGTTTTGACGGCTTACTGATTTCCGATGCCATGGAAATGGATGCCCTGAAAGGCACAATCGGCCAAAGAACTCGGCAAGTTTTGGAAGCCGGCTGTGATTTGGCTCTTTATTGCAGTGGCGATATTAACGAACTGAACGACATGGCGGCAAACTGCCTGCCGATGAGCGATAAAACGGCTGAGAGGTTGGAAAAAGTGTATAAGGTTATCCAAAAGCCGCTGACAAACGAAAAGTATGACTATAATGAATATTTGGCGTTGACCGGCGAGCTTAAAGCATATTCCAAAGCCGATGACATGACGATGGTTATGGAAAATATGAAAGAACGCGAGAAATAAATAGAGGGTAAAAATGGAACTGATAACTCCGATATCGCCGGAAAGGGATTATGCCGATAAAAAAATCGTGTTTTTGGCGGGACCGATTAAAGGTGCGCCCGACTGGCAGGCTCAAGCCATTAAAGACTTGGCGGATTTAGATGTGTATGTTGCCAATCCGCGCCGTGAAAATGTCGTCAACTTCAATCTTGATTTGCAGGTTAATTGGGAAAGCCGTTTTTTAGCGGCGGCCGATGTGATTATGTTTTGGATTCCGCCGAAAGAGACAGATGTTTCCGGTCGCGACTATGCCCAAACTTCGCGCTTTGAATTGGCGGAGTGGATGGCAAAAACCCATTATAACCATACGCACAAGCAAGTGGTGGTCGGGATTGATGATGCCTTTTTCGGCAAAAGTTATATTGTTAAGCGGTTACAAGCGGAAAATGTGCCGGTTTATTCCACTTATGCCGAAACCCTCAGTAAAGTTCGCTCGTTATTAAAAAGCGGCGGGCGGGTTTTCTTTACTTCCGATACGCATTTCGGAAGTTCGCGGGCGATGACTCTTTCGCGCCGTCCGTTTATGACGGTTAAGGAAATGGATGCCGCGCTTATCTTAAATTGGAATAATGAGGTGGCTTCCGATGACGTGGTATATCATTTGGGCGATTTCGGCGACTTGAATGTCCGTCCGTATTTGCACGGCAAGATTCATTTTATTTTGGGCAATTACGAAACCGATGCCTTGAAAGAAAACGCCAATTTGGAGCAACAACTAAAAAAATGCTTTGCCGACGTTTTGCCGCACAATACCTTGACTTTGAAAAATGGCGAACCGGTATATTTAACCCATAAACCGAGCGAGTGCAAAAAGGATATGTTCAACTTGTTCGGACATATCCACGGCTTAAGAAAGGTAAGTATCAACGGCTTAAATGTCGGGGTTGATGCCAACCATTTCCGCCCAATTAGTGAAGATGATGTACTGTTTTTCAAAAATGCCATATTAAACCATTATGACTATGAGGTGTTTTTATGATAACCGATGAAAGATTAACTCACATTATTAAAGTTGCACGCACTGCACAACGCTTGGCTGAGCGTTTACGTCCGAATGATAAAGAATTCCATGAAGATATGTTTTTGCTTGGCTTTGTTCATGATGTCGGTTATGAGTTCAGCGATGGCGGCAAGTTTCATTCTAAAATCAGCGGTGAAATTGTTGAAAATGTTAAGATGTTTCAGCGTTCTTCTTTTTTACCTAAATGTTGGGATTGCCCTCTTGGTGGTTATTGTGGCGGAGGATGTAGTGTTTCTTGCTATACTAATCAAGATCGTTTTTGCCATGAAGAATTTGAAAATTTTGAATATCTCATTCAAAATATTATTCTTCCAATCATAAGGATAAAGCTTCATGAAGTCTCTTAGTGATATAGATTCTTTGGGCGGTAAAGCAGAAGGGTTATTATCATTGAAAAAAATTGGAATTCCTGTTCCTGAATTTATGATTATACCGGCAAATGATGTGCTTCTGCTCTTAAATGATGCCAATGAAATGGAAAATATTTATCAAAAAATTAAAAATACATTTGATAAAAATGAATTAGCCATTCGCTCCTCAGCAAATAAGGAAGACGGCGAGGTGAAGTCTTATGCCGGTTTTTTTTCAACTGTACTCAATGTAAAAATTAACCGTCAAGAGATTTATAGTGCCATCAAAAAAGTTTATGACAGCGCACAACGGTCTGCACAAGCTGATGTTAATATGAACGTTATTATTCAAGCGATGATTAAACCAGTTATTGCCGGCGTGTGTTTTTCTGAAGTAATTGATGAATATAATCAAAAATTATGCCTTATCTCTTTTGTCAGAGGGCTGGCAAATAAATTGGTCGACGGCAAAGCAAAAGCCACCAATGCCTTATATAAAATAAAAAGCAATAAAATAAACTATATGAATTTTTCCATCAATGGGAGGTTATATCAATATACCGAGCAATTACACAATCTTTTACCGGTCATTCAAAAAATTCGTGATAAGATATATCCCAATGCAGATATAGAATGGTGTGTGGATAAAAATGGGCATCCGTGGATTGTTCAAGTTCGTCCGATTACTAAAAAAATTTATCTTTCTAAAGAAACACAAGAATGTGTTGTTGCTTCTGATGGTTTGGCTCACGGCAAAGCCTATTGTATAGATAGTTCTTTGCCAACGGATAAACTTAAATCAGCCATTTTTGACTTCAAAAAAAATGATATTTTGGTATCCGAGTATACAGATACCCTCTTTATGCCTGCAATTAACAAAGCAAATGCAATATTGACTGTTGAAGGGGATATATTATCCCATAGTGCGATTACTTCTAGGGAGCTGAATATTCCCTGTTTGGTCGGTATAAAAAATTTATTGTCCAAAATAAAAACCGGTGATGATATTTATATAAACACTTATAAAAATATCTTAGAGGTTAATGGTAATAATCTATGGAATAAAACTTCTGATATTGATTGGACATCTTTTTATGATTTTTCCAATTTGATTGAACTGAAAAGAAAAAAAAACTTGTTATTATTTGAAAACACATTTGGTAATTATATTCTGTATTATGAAAGTAATATTCCGACAAAAACCATTGAAACCGTTGCAGAACGCCTGACGGAAAAATACAAAAATAAAATTCAGTTATCTAATAGCAATAAGTATCATTGGTATTTCGAATGGCAAAATTTTAATCAATTTTCTATATTTAGGAAATATTCTGAAAGAGCCTCAGAGTTAGCTCAAAATTTCCAATATGATAAGATTCACGATTTTTACGAAGAAGTCTTTAATGAATGTTTGTATATTAAAAATAATAAATCATTGAAAAATGAGTTACGTCGGCAGGAAATAATCCTTTCGTTGTACTTTTTATTGGATATGTTGTTACCAATGGGGTTGAGTATACGATATGCCTATTTGAAATCCTTGCCAATTTTGCCACAAAATATGTCTTTTTCTTCGTTGTTTACACCTAAGGTTATCAAAAATAAAACCTTATCGAAAATTCAAAGGTACTTATTAAGTATTGCGGCAGAAAAAAATAAAATCTTTGCCATGTTTATAGATAATAATTTATTATCATATGATTATATGCAAATCAGAGATCAACAAATCAGAAGTTTATTCGATAATAAATACCCGAAGTATTCTGTTCAAATGTATCAACTTTTTTATAAACGATATATGAAAGAAAAAAATGCTGATTGTAAATAAACTGACAAAATATTACGGTGCAGATTTGGTACTGAAAGACATCTCATTTTCGATTGGAGAAAGAGATCATTTAGCTATTATAGGCAATAATGGTGCCGGAAAAACCACACTTTTGAAAGCAATATCAGGTGAAACCGACCACGAGGGAAATATTGAGTTGGTCGGTGGTTTTAAAAATATCGGTTGGTTAAAGCAAGAAATAGATGAGAAATTTTTGGAGGATACTGTTTTTGACTTTATTGAAAAAGGGCGCAATCTCAAGTGTATAGAAGATAAAATCAATCAAACTTATATATCATTATCCAGGCCTGATATATCCGAAAAAGAAGAAAAAATTCTATACGGTAAAATCGAAGAATTACAAAATATTTTTGAACAAAAAGGTGGTTACACCATTGAAACAGATATTACTAAATTAGCCATAGGTTGCGGCGTTAATGATATATTGAATTATAAATTAAAAGAATTATCCGGCGGTCAAAAATCGCGAGTAGCTTTTACGCAATTACTTTATTCCAATCCCGACGTGTTATTGCTTGATGAGCCAACAAACCATTTGGATAAAGCAACTAAAGATTGGATTATGGATTATATAAACAATTATAGAGGTGCTGTTATTTCCGTTTCACACGATGAAGAGTATTTAAGGGCAACTGCCAATAAAATTTTAATGATAGATGATAAGACGCGTACCGGTGAATTATTTACCAACACCTATGATGAATTTTTAGATATTATCAGATTGCGCGATGAGTATTTTTTAAAGACTTTTCGCAATCAGATGAAAAAAATTGAAAAAGTAGAAGCTTTTATTCAAAAGATGGAAGGAACTTCCGGTAAACGAAAAAAACAAGCTCAAAGTCGTGAAAAAATGTTGGAAAAGATGAAAGCCGAAATGATTATCGCTCCACAAAAATCTAAAAAAGCAAATATTTCGTTTGATGTTGAAACATCTACAGAGAAATCACCGCTAAGCGTATCTGGGCTATTTTTCTCATATGGAAGCCATACTGTTTTGAAAAATATAGATTTTTCAGTTTATCCCAATGAACGTTTCATTATTGTTGGTAAAAATGGTGCTGGAAAGACAACACTTTTAAAATTACTCAACGGTCTGCTGAAACCGCAAAAAGGAAATATCAATATATGGAGCAAAGCCATTATTGGGTACTATGCTCAAGAACAGGAAAATATTTTGAATTTCAATCGTGTTATTGACGAGGTAATGTGTCCACAATATACCGAAAAGCAAATCCGTAGTATCTTGGGGCGGTTTAATTTTTCAGGCGATAAAGTGTTTCAAGAGGTAAAAACTTTATCACCGGGAGAAAGAAGCCGTTTGGCGCTTCTCAAGTTATGTATGAAAAAACCGAATCTTATGTTGTTGGATGAGCCGACAAACCACTTAGATTTAGTCACTAAAAAGATATTGGCTGACGCATTAAAAGATTATCAAGGCACAATTTTAATGGTTTCACACGATTTAGAGTTCTTAGGCGATTTTAAAATTGATAGAATGTTAATGTTACCATCCGGTCGCATCCAAGCGTATGACAAAGATATTGTTAATCGTTATTATCAAGAAGAATTAATGCTAAAAAAAGACAGAAAAATATAAAAGACCTTCCCCAGTGGAAGTTTTTTGTATTTGTAGCTGTCAGGCTTGAAATTTTAAAATTCATTCTATTTCCACATCAAAAATCTGATATAGCTTGAACTCTATGCCGTCGGTGCCGCGGGTATTATCAATTTCGTCTTCTGTTGCAATATCTATGCGTGCTTGGTCTAAAAACAGACCTTCTTCTCTTTTCTTTAGCTCTTTTTCAGCGACATTAAGCTCTTTTTGAATTTTTAGCTCCGACAGTCTGTCAGAGGCGGTGGAAAGAGTTTCGCGTATTTTTTTGACATCTTGCATTTTGCGGTGATAATTAAAACAATTATTATTTTTTTGGTAAAGGAGATAAGAAAATGCCGTATATTGAAGCAAAAATGAGTATTAAACTGGACGTAAATCAGAAAAATGACTTACAAAAAAAGCTGACCGATGCCGTTTCTGTCGCATTTGGCAAGCCGAAAGCCTATATTATGGCGTGTATTGAGGACGATAAAGCGCTGTATATGGCAGAACGCAAGATTGAAAAAGGTGCTTATATTGCTATACGACTGCTTGGTTCAGCCTCTAAATCGTCGTGTCAGGGTTTAACCGGCGAGATTTGTGACATTTTGCAAAGCGATTACGGGATTGACAGCGCAAATGTTTACATAACCTACCATCCTGTCGACCTTTGGGGCTGGAACGGTGGAATGTTTTAAGCATATTAAGTTTGTTTCTTACACAGGCAGTGGTGTAAATACCATCTTCTGTTTCATCTGCAAATGCAAAAGCCACCCAAAGGTGGCTTTTTCATATTGGTCGGAGTGACGGGATTCGAACCAGCGACTTCTACGTCCCGAACGTAGCGCTCTACCAGGCTGAGCTACACTCCGTTCATCTTACGGTTACACCTCTTATCACAAAAAAATTAACAATGCAATATATTTTTTTCAGGTTGTGTAGATTTTTTTGTAATTTTCTCAAAATCGGCTTATTCTCCCAAAGAAAGCACATCCGGATCAAGCTTTTTTATATCGGTGCGGTTACTTTCATACATCAGGCGCAAATTTTTGAATTTTTCTTTTTGTTCTTCATTTAAAATTGTTTCAAAACTGTCTAAACTTGCGCTTTCAACGTTGCGAACTTCTTGTCTAAGCTGTTTTATTTTTTCCATCAACACTGCCATTTTTTGTGAACTTTCTTCATTCAATTTTTGTATTTTAACAAGCTGTTCATCCGATAAGTTCATGTTAAACATTAAGTATTCCAAACTGCGTTCGTCTTTTGCTGTGTTTTTGCTTTCCTCGGCATCGTCGGAAGCATCTTTTTGTTCAACAGGTTGTTCATCGGCTTTTATGTTTTCAATATCTTGTGCGTGAGTGGTGTTTTGCTCGGCCGCTTCTTGCTGCGAATCGTTTATCGGAGTTTTTTCAACTTTTGGTTCTTCCGGATTCATAATTTTTGCCAACTCGCGTTCTTCTTCCGTCAATGTTTCCTCTTCGTCTGATTGACTTTTATCTGTTTCAGGCATAGTAGCAGGACCGCGTTTAACCAGCATTTTTAGATTTTTCTTTATTGATTCAAGTTTATTAGGCTTTTTTTCTTCGGTGGTGTTTTTTGGTGTTTTTACATTATTTTTCGCTGCCTGATCCGTAGATATTTTAACGGCATTCATATTTTCCAAACCGAAAGCATCAAGCTCCTGCGCGGTGGCTGAGCCGTTTTGTAATAAAACAATCATCAAAAAAAACGCTACACTTTTAATATTCATGGCATATTCCTTCACAAATAAGTTGTTATACTTTAACAATATTTAGAAAAAAAGCAAGCATCAATTTTATTTTTTTCACTCTGCATTGATGTTAATTAAAACATACTCGGATTTTGTGCCGGTTTTGAACTTTATTGCCCAATCAGAGATACCCGATGTTACGATAAAATTTGTTTTATTGCGACGTTCATAACCGTAAACTCTATCATTTGCTCCAATCCATTTACCAACTTGATTAAATGGAAATAGCTGTCCGCCGTGTGTGTGACCTGAAATTACCAAGTCAACACCAGATTGCGCTTGCATGGCATAATCTGTCGGTTGATGATCGGCAACAATCATATACTTGCTGGTGTCTAAGTTTTTTATCAATTCCTGCATAGATTTACGAGCACCGTGCTGTTCACGTTCCACGGAATAATCGCGACGGCCGATTATATAAAATGTGTCATCAATCAATTCAGCTTCATCACGTAAAACTTTTACCCCGTTTTTTTCAAGTTCTGCTACTAAATCGGCGCTGCTGAATCCCCGTCTTTCTGCACCATAATAGCCTTTATCATGATTGCCGAAAACAAAATAAACACCGTATTTTGTTTGCAAATCGCCAAGAGCTTTGCTTGTTTCTATCATATCTTGTCGCGATGTATCATCATCAACGAAATCTCCGGCAACGATAACCAAATCGGGATTTTGCGCCTGTATTGTCTGTAAGTGTTTAGCAAAACCGTCGGCATTAAAAGTTGTTCCGGTATGTGAATCGGCAATAGCGGCAATTTTCAGATTTTTTACCTTTTTATCGGTAGATAAATTATATTCGGTCTGCCAAACATTATGATCTAAATACCAACCGGCGGATAGAGCCGCAATAGTAGCAAAAAAGGCTAAGGCTCCGGCATAATAACTTTCAAATTCTTGTTTTCGGATTTTATGTATCAGATAAAAAATAAAATCGCTGAGCAACCAGAACATGGCAAAATATATAATACACACAACCGCATTGACAAAATTGATAAGTAAACCAACCACAAAAAATGCTCCGAAAACGATTCCTCCACCAATGAAAGCTTTGCGTTTTTCACTATCTTTTGTTAATTTACGAATAAAACCGAATTTACAAACGCGGTTACTAATGTAAACCAACGCAGAACCGGTAAGAGCCAGCGCAGTCCACATAATGATTATCCACATAGCCATTTTTTCTTCCTCTGATTATTATATATTTTTAACTCGAATATTTGCAAGATAAACCTTTGAGTTTACTCTAAGTCAAGTCAGAAATGTAAAAATAATTTTGTATGGGGAAAACTCTGTTGCGGGTTGAATTTACTGTGTATGAAAGTAAAAATAGCTTGTAAAAAATACAAAAAAACAATATCGATTCAACATGGTATAAATAAACGGAGTTTTCCATGAAGTCTGTTTTGATAGTGATTCCCACATATAATGAAAAAGATAATATAACCGAACTGCTTTCGGAGGTTTTTAAGTCTGTTCCCCAAGTTAATGTTTTGATTGTTGATGATAATTCTCCTGACGGCACAGGCAAAATTGTTGATGATTTGGTAGCGAATAATACTTATAATGATAGGTTGTTTGTAATGCATCGTTCCGGTAAGTTAGGTCTTGGAACTGCCTATATACAAGGTTTTCAATGGGGAATGCAACGCGGGTATGAATTACTTTTTAGTATGGATGCCGATTTTTCGCATGATCCTAAGTATTTGCCGGAGATGATTGCTTTGGCCGAAAATAATGATTTGGTTATAGGCTCACGTTATGTAAAAGGCGGCGGAACACAAAACTGGGGTTTTATTCGCCGTTTGATTTCTAAGGGCGGTAGTTTATACGCACGGATTGTTTTGCTTGCTAATGTTCATGACTTTACGGGTGGGTTCAATTGCTATCATAAGAACTTTTTGGAACGTCTTAATTTGGATACTGTTTTTTCAAAAGGTTATTGTTTTCAAATTGAAATGAAATTTCGCCATGTGCTGATGAAAGCCAAAATTAAAGAAATGCCGATAATTTTTTGCGACAGAGTGAACGGTAAATCAAAAATGAGCTCCAATATTTTCAAAGAAGCGGTTATTAATGTGCTCAGGCTTTCTTTGATGCGCGGAAAAATAAAAAATATGATGAAAAACGGAATTAGTGATGATTAAATACCTTAAAGAAATTTGGTCTGATTATGTCAAACTTTACAAAAGTTTAAGTTTTTTGCAAAAATACTTTTTGCTTTTGTTGTTAGCATTGTTCGCTTATTTACCGCTTATGCGAGGCTATGTTAATACACATGATGAGATGTGGACACTGCTTATGGTGCGTGAGCCGTTTGATGAGATGATGAAAATAGTTATTGCTGATGACGGTAATCCTCCGCTCTATTATATTTATGAGCGTTTTTGGGATTATTTTGACAATGATAAATTAAATGTTTTTTGGTCGCGCTTTGGCAACTTCTTTATTTTATTTTTAACATCTTTATTGGGGGTATTTCCGATAAGGAGACTGTTTGGCGATAGGGTTTCGTTGCTGTTTTGTGCTTTGGTGTTTATAATGCCGCCGTCATTTTACCTTGTTACGGATATTCGCGGATATTGTTTATCCGGTCTGTTGGTTGCCGGTGCGTTTGTGTATGCGCTGTGTATATGCTATAACAACAAGCGCGGCGATTGGTTTTGGCTTGCGCTGTGCAGTTTGCTGGGAATGTATAATCAT
>JAFUSA010000027.1 GCA_017480745.1 Alphaproteobacteria bacterium | reverse complement strand
TGTGATGGTGACGAAAATGCGTTACTTTTGAAATTTTACTAATAAGATAAGCGTCGGATAAGGAAACTTATTTTGGCGCAATTCCTTTGCGGTAAAGGCCTTAAATAACTTATTCAAAACTTCTCTAAAAAGGTCTTATGCCGTAAATGCAAGGCTCGCGAGCCATACGCCGGAACTTTTTTGTTCCGGCGTAAGTATTATGATAAAGTTTATTAAGTCAAAAGAAAATTTTTTAACGGCGCTCAAAGAGTTTTTCAATATCGGTTAGCTTGATTTTAACATACGTCGGACGACCGTGATTACATTGTCCGGAATGCTCGGTATGCTCCATGTCACGAAGCAAGCGATTCATTTCTTCTATATTCAATGCGCGTCCTGCTCTAACTGAACCATGACAGGCAATAGTGGCGCAAATATGGTGTATTTTGTCATTAAGAGCATAGGCACTGCCCCATTCGGCAATCTCAGCTGCCAAATCTTTAATTAGTTTTTGCACATCTGTTTCGCCCAAAAGTGCCGGAGTTTCTCTTACCAAAACCGCGGTTGTGCCAAACTCCTCAATTACCAAACCAACCTCTGCCAAAGTTGGTGCGTATTCTAAAATGTTTTCTTTTTCCAACAAATTTAAGTCAACTACTTCCGGCAGAAGCAAAATTTGTGTTTGCGGGTGCTCATGCTTTTGCAAAGCCTCTTTCATTCTCTCCATGGTAATCCGCTCATGAGCAGCGTGTTGATCGACAATTATTATGCTGTCTTCCGTTTGCGATATTATATATGTGTTATGAAATTGTGCCTTTGCCAAACCTAATTCGCCTACTTGTTCAAGTGTTTGCTCTTGGGGGTTATCTGCCACACGCACCGAATATTGACGCTCTAAATCCGGCAAATCATAAGTTCGTGTGCGATTTTTTAACGGTGTTAGATTTAAAGATCGGAAACCGTTAGGTTCCGGAGAACGCAAATCCATATCTCTGCCGGATATAAAATCCGATGTTAAATTTGAATCCGACGTTATACTTTGTGCCAACAGGTGTTCTAATCCGCCTGTTTCGGCACTGTGTCCGCTTTCTACATTCAAAGCACTACGCACGGCATAAACTATTAGTCCGCGTACGGCTCCGTTATCATAAAAACGAACCTCGGATTTAGTTGGATGCACATTCACATCAACATAATGAGGATTTATTTGAATAAAAACAGCACAAACAGGATACCGTCCTGCCATCATTAAATCTTGATACGCTCCCTTTATAGCGCCTAAAATAAGTTTATCACGAACCGGACGATTATTTACAAACAAAAACTCCGATAGTGAGTTTGCTTTGTTATAAGTAGGTAAGCTCACAAAACCATTAATCTGGCAAAAATCATTTTGCGCTGCAATCGGGGCCGAATTTTCGGTAAACTCTCGTCCCATAATATCGCACATGCGTTGTTGCCGACAATCAAACAGCTCGCCTTGGCAGGCATTGAGGGCTAATTTTTTCTTCCCGTCACTATATAAATAAAATGAAATATGCGGATTCGCCAGTGCAATACGTTGCAACATATCAACACACTGGGCGGCTTCCGCTCCGTCCGATTTTAAAAACTTTAAACGCGCCGGAGTGGTATAAAACAAATCACGAACTTCTATTTTGGTGCCTTGATTGCCGGCTGATGGTTTGAGTTCTCCTTTTATGCCTCCATCAACACTGATTTGCCAGCCGTTTTCACTCTCCTTTTGTCGAGAATATATTGTTAGTTTGGCAATGGAAGCAATAGACGGCAGAGCTTCGCCGCGGAAGCCTAAAAAATTTATCTGAAACAAGTCATCATCAGGCAATTTTGAGGTGGCATGCCGTTCCACAGCCAAGGATAATTCTTGTGGAGACATTCCGCAACCATTGTCGCTGACGGTTATTAAATTTTTGCCGCCGCCGGCGAGTGATATTTCTATCTTAGATGCACAGGCATCAATGGCATTTTCCACTAATTCTTTTATTACCGAAGCCGGTCTTTCGATAACTTCTCCGGCGGCAATTTGATTAATTAAATTAGATGGTAAAATGCGAATAGTCATAACAAAACCTTATTTGCGAATTTTTTTTATGTGATTGATTAAATTTGCGGTTGAGCTATCGTGCTCTGCTCCAAAAGCTCGTCCCTCTAACTCAGGCAGAATATTGTTAGCCAACTTTTTGCCGAGTTCCACACCAAATTGATCAAATGAATTTATATTCCAGATAACTCCCTGAACATAAACTTTGTGTTCATACATAGCAACCAACATACCCAAAGAATAAGGATCTATTTTTTTCAAAACAATAGTATTTGACGGTCTGTTGCCACTAAAAGTTTTATATTTTTTAAGGCGTTCAATTTCTGCCTTAGATTTACCTGATTTTTGTAGCTCGGTAATGGCTTCTTGTTCGGTTTTTCCTTGCATTAAGGCTTCGCCTTGCGCCAAAACGTTGGCAATTAAAATTGGTTGATGACTACCGATTTCGTTATGCGAGATTGCCGGAATAATAAAATCTACCGGCACAACTTCCGTTCCCTGATGCAACAACTGAAAAAACGAGTGCTGAACATTTGTTCCCGCACCGCCAAACAAAACCGGACCGGTAGCATAATCAACAAATTTATTATCCATGGTTACGGCTTTACCGTTACTCTCCATATCTAACTGTTGCAAATAAGCCGGTAAGTATTGCAAATATTGGTCATACGGAACAACGGCATAACGATGAATGTTATAAAAATTATTATACCAAATTCCAATTAAAGCCGAAATTACCGGAATATTTTGCGCCAAATCAGCTTCAGCAAAGTGCCTATCCATAGCGTTAGCACCTTCAAGCATACGTTCAAAATTTTTGTAGCCGACGGCAATGGCAATAATCATACCGATAGCCGACCACATTGAATAACGTCCGCCTACAAAATCCCAAAACGCAAACATATTATCCGGATTTATTCCGAATTTTTCCACTTCTTCTTTGTTGGTGGAAAGTGCAATAAAATGCTTTGCCACTGCATGTTCTCCCAATGCGTCAATCAGCCACTTTCGGCAGGTTTTAGCGTTAGTTAGTGTTTCAATGGTGGTAAAAGTTTTGGAAGCAACAATAAACAACGTCGTTTCCGGATCGATATTATTTAAAACTTCTGCGCAAGAAGTTCCATCAATATTAGAAATGAAATAACATTTAATATCTTTTGCCCAATAATGACGCAAAGCCTGTGTGGCCATAAACGGCCCCAAGTCGGAACCACCGATTCCGATATTAACAATATTTGTCAGTTTTTTGCCGGTATACCCTGTAAAGCGTCCGTTGCGCACATCTTCGGAAAAATCTTTAATCCGCTCCAAAACTTCGTTTATTTGCGGCATAACATCGCGCCCGTCAACATATATAGGTGTGTTTTGGCGATTACGTAGAGCAATATGCAAAACTGCGCGGTTTTCCGTAACATTTATTTTTTTGCCACTGAACATGGCTACAATTTTTTCTTTTAGTTGACGTTCCTCTGCCAAAGCCAACAAAGCTTGCATAACTTCATCATTTATTCTGTTTTTGGAATAATCAAACAGCATGTTTTCCAACTGCAAACAATACTTGCTTCCGCGTTTGGCATCAGCTGCAAACAAATCTTTCATCTGTGTATTTTGAAAATGTTTATATATATTTTCTAATTGTTTCCAAGCTTTTGACTTTGTTTTTCCAAACATTAATTTTCCTCCTCGGTTATATTCCCTAAAATTACAAAATCCGGTTTCAATCTGAAATATTTTTTAGCCGCGGCATTGACTTCTTCTAATGTTACGGCTTCAATATAATCATTACGTTTATCCAAAAAATCCTTACCTAAGGCAAATTTTTGCATACTTAACAACATAGACGAAATATCGCCGGTTGAGGCAAAACGCAAGTTATAAGATGCTAATAACGATTTTTTGGCTTGTGCCAATTCTTCCTGTGTAGCTCCCTTTTCTGCCATGTTATGCCATTCTTGCAAAAGCAGATTTTTTGCTCTGTCGAAATTTTCCGGTGCAGAAGAAAAACTCCCGACTAATAAAGCGCTGGCATCGTTTATGAGCAAATAAGTGTATATGCCATACGTCAATCCCTCTTTTTCACGAATAATTGATGATATTCGTGAGCCTAAACCGGAACCGCCAAAAATATAGTTTGCAAGATATAACGGATAAAAATCTATGCTGTTACGATATGTTCCGGCAACGGCAAATTGTGTCATAACCTGCGCTTGTTTTTTTGCGACATTATATTCAGTGCCGTTTGTTTGCAATGAAAGTTTGCTTAAACCGTTTGTATCGGCAGATTGATTAAGTTTGGCAAAAACAGTGTTTAGCATTTCTTGCGCTTCTTGCGCTGTGATATCACCGGCCATACCGATTAACAGATTGTTTTTAGCAAATTTATTTTGCATATATTCGCGCAAATCTTCGGTAGAAATGTCGGGTATATTTTCAGATTTACCCAAATCGGGGCGAGAATAGGGGTGTCCGGCAAAAATATTTTCATTGAATTTATTACTCAAAATTGACGTAGGCTGCTCATTTTGCATTTGTAATATGGTTAAAAGTTGTTGTTTAACGAGTTGCAAATAATCTTCATCAAAAAGTGGATGATACAACACATCTTGCATCAATTTCAATGCTATCGGCAAATTTTGTTTAGGCGTAATCATATATCCGGAAAAATAATCATTACTTGCTTCAAATCCGATTTTTATACCATATTCCGCGCAAATATCTTTGAATGCCAAAGCATCATTTTCTCCGGCACCGTTAGTCAACATATCTGCCAAAAGAGAGGTTAAACCTTGCTTATTTTCATCTTCGTATGCCGAACCGGCGTTTTTAAAAGCAAAATCCAAACTTACTATCGGGACGGAATGCTCTTCCATTAAATAAGCGGAAAATCCATCCATATTAATTTCTTGTGTTTTCTGTGTAAATTTTTTGTTCTGTAAAGACGATTGTGCCAAAATTTTATCTGTATCCAAATAAGTGAAATATTTTACTATTTTGGGATACGTTAAATAAGCAACAATAAAAAGGGAAAGCAGACAAAACAGTTTTTTGTATATATTTTGCCGGCGTTTATATTTACTCATTATTACCTCCTTTGAAAGATATCGGCAATAATGCCGCGCTTAACTTAGGCGCTTTCATTAGTTCAGTGTATGCTTGTTGCACATCTTGCGTTTTTACGCTGTTTATGCCATTTTCATATTTTTGAATCTGTTCAAGAGTAAAGTTGTTTGCCATCATATATCCAACCATATATGCCGCATCTTCCGGATTATCTTGTAAATAAACCAAATCAGCCAATACTTTTCGTTTAACATATTCCAATTTGCTCTCGTCAAAAGATTGCATAGCCATATGTATATGTTTTTGTAACAATTCAACGCTGTTATTCAAACTTGTATATGTATCTTCGCGCGGTAACATTGTGATTGAAAAAATACTGTTTCCACGGGTTATATAGCGAAAACTTGTGCTGATTGCAACGGCTGTTTTATCTTTCAATATCAAATTGCGATAAAGTTCGGAAGTTTCGCCGCCTCCCAAATACTCTGCCAATAAAATATATGCGTAAAACGAAGGTTGCAAACTATTATAATTCGGCAACATAAAACGTTGTTCAATTTTAACGGTTGTAACATCCGGCAAAGCCATCTGTAAAGTTTCGTCATATGATTCACGGGAATCCGGCGGAACTGATCTTTCTATTTTTTCGGCTTGTAAATGGGCAAAATATTTTTCTATTAGCGGTTTGGCTGTTTGTGCATCAATATCACCCGAAAGCACTAATATTGCATTATTCGGTGCGTAGAATTTTTTATAAAATGCCCGCATATCATCAGCGCTCAAAGCTTTAATTTCATCGGTAAATCCGCCAATCGGCTGGCCATAAGGCGAATTGCCCCATAGCAACAAGTTCAGTCGCTCATAAAATGTTGAGTTAGGGTTATTTTCTACCGTTTGTTGACGTTCTTGAATAACAATTTTTTGCTCGGCTTCAAAAGCTTCATCACTAAAATTGAGGTGACGCATTCTATCGGCTTCAAGGGCAAGCAAAATTTCTAAACGGCTGATGTCGGCAAATTGATGATATGCTGTGAAGTCATAGCTGGTAAAAGCGTTGGATTGCACCCCGTTTTCATCCATAATAGTATTAAAACGTCCGTCTTTGACCTTATCTGTGCCACGAAACATTAAATGTTCCAATAAATGAGCCAAACCGCCTTTGCCATAGGCTTCATCGATACTGCCCACTTTATACCATATCATAGACTTTACGACAGGCGCTTTGTGATTTTCCACAACTACGCAATGCAAACCGTTTTCCAAAGTAAACTCCGAAGCTTTGAATAATTCGGCGTTTGCCTGAAAACTCAGGATACATGCAAAAGCGCAAAATATTTTAGCAAGCTTATTCATTTATACTTTTTTCTTCGCCGGAGTTTTCTGAAACTACTGATTTTTGAGGGCGAACATTATATTCCGGCGGCAAAGTCAACGGTGGATTCGTTTTAACTTTTGTTTCATCCGGTCCTTCGTTGGCAAAACCTAACGTTTTTTTTGTTATTCCGCAAGCGCTGACTGTTAAAATACCAGTCAAAAGAGCAACAACAAAAATTTTTCTCATTCTTTTATTCCTTTCTTTTTTTCATTTTTAATTTCCAACAAAATCAAGATAAATGCGCCCACACAAATGAAGCTATCGGCCAAATTAAAAGCCGGCCAATGGTGAGCCTGATAATGGAAGTCCAAAAAATCCAAAACAGCGCCGAAATGAATGCGATCTATTACATTTCCGATGGCGCCGCCGATAATAAATCCCAATGCAATTTGCTTTATTTTGTCTGTTTCATGGTATAACCAATAAAGCAAAAATCCACATACTACAAACGAAACAACACACAAAACTATTGTGCCCGTTAAACCGTAATTGTTAAACATAGAAAAGCTAACACCTGTATTCCATACTTTGATCATATTAAAATAATCGCCATAAACAACAGGACTACCTGTTTCAATATTAAGGGCCACAAAATATTTGCTGACTTGGTCGGCAAATAAAGCAATTACGGCACACAATAAACCTACCGGCACATACCCTCCTATACTATAATAAAGTATTTTTATTTTTGCCATTATACAGCAGAAGATTGTAATTTCTACAATGAATTTACAATCTTCTACAAGTTTTTTTAGCTATGATATATTGACATTTTTATTTTTTGTGATATGGTAAAACCAAGATGAGGTAACTTGTCTGAGGTTTGAAAGCCTCTTACTGTTTCGCTATAAAAAGCGTAAAGTTTTTCCGACAATGGTCGGAAGGTCGTAGAATAAAGCATATGAATATACGACACTATTTAAACAGTAATAGCTTTCAACTTCCGGCCGCCTTTATCGGGCGGTTATTTAGTGTAATATCAACAATTTGGAAAGGAAGTATACTATGAAAAACTTTGAAATTAAAAATCAAAATGGTCGCTCAATGATAGAGATGTTGGGCGTTTTAGCAATTATCGGCGTTTTATCGGTAGGCGGTATCGCCGGATATTCAAAAGCTATGATGAAGTATCGAATAAATAAAACCATTGAGCAAATAACTCTCATCGCCGGCAATGTGCGTTCATTTTTTGCCAGTCAAGGAAATTATGACGGAATATATTGTGGGTGCAACAGTAATGCAAAACAAGAAGCAGATTATTGTGTTGGAGATGGTTGTTCAATAGTGAAAAAAGCTAAATTAGTTCCGGATGAAATGATAACAATTTCTGATGGTAAAATAAAAGATATTGTCAGTACATTCGGAAGTGCAGTCGATATAAATTCTTATGAAAGATTTTTAGATGCCGGACAAAAATCTTTTTATATTTCAATAAGTATGCCAAGTGAAGCTTGTATAGATGTCGTAACTCATGATTGGAGTGCTGCAAATGCTTTTAATATAGAAATATGTGCTGACAGTTGCAAAGATTTTGCACTTCCGATTTCTATCGATGATGCCGTTAAATATTGTGGAACCAACACAGCTTATTTAGGTATTTATTTTGAATAGCGTAAAAACTTTTCTATTCTCTAATCTTTGCCCATACGTTGGAATCGACAAAGCTTTGGGAATAATCGTCCCAACGGTTTTGCCGCAGAACACCGTCTAAATGATACCCCGCACGCTTTGCAACATTTGCCGAGCGTGTGTTGCGGGTGTCATTGCTAATAACAATGCGATGTATACCGGCAGCAAAACATTCTTGTTCCAGTGCCACCAACGCTTCGGCCATATAGCCATGCCCTTGCGCATTGACACTCAACCAATAACCGATTTCGCAAGATTTATTTTTTTCATCCCACTTCATGGCATCAATACTACCCAAAATTTTTTCGCTTTCTTTATCATAAATCAGATAAGTAAAACCTTTATTTTCATTCCAATTTTTTTCGCACCAATCGGTTAAATAGCGAAAAGCATCTTCTTTGGTATATTTTTTATTAGCCCAAGGCAACCATGGTCGCAGGTTATCTTGTGATATTTTAATTTCAGCACATAATTGTTGTGCCAACTTAAATGTAGGATACGGCCGTTTTAAGACGATTCGCAACCCTTCTATTTTTTCTTTCAGTCCCATTGTTTCTTCCTATTTTTGTTTTATGATTATTAACGGAACTTGCAATTCCGCTTCCGAAAATCCGGCATGTTCGGCAATCATAGGCTTAAATGCAAGCTCGCCGGTTGAATACCAAATTGTGCGTTTGCCGAAAGCAATCGCCATAAAATTGCCCAAAAATCCATCCACCAACGGATTTTTTTCACCATTTCCCAAAATACCCGAAGCCAAAAATTCTTCACGTTCGTATAAAAGAAAATCTTCGCCGAAATATTGCTGAAACAGGTGCTTAAATTCTGCCTTTTTTTCATCTTTAATAAAAAAGTTTACAAAACGCGATTCCAAAGATGGTGGTCGCACAAAGGTTTGGCAAAAATCAGCATACTGATTCATCTGCACTTGTTCAACATCCATTGCGCCGTGGTCGGCAGTAATAATCAATAAAGTGTCATGTAGTTTTTCTGCCAAATTTTTCAGATTGCGGTTTATTTTGCGCAAAATGCGTTTAACTTCTTTGCAATCGGCGCCACGGTAATGAATAGCGTGATCCGGCTCTGTCCAATAAGCGGAAATTATTTTGCGTTTGTTATCGGCATTGCAAAACTTTTCTATTTTTGCGCAGATCTCGGCAAAATCTTTGGCTCCGTCCGGTTCAAAAGCCGGAAACGCTCTATAATATTCCATATCCGGATTCTGTTCGACAATTTTTTGATAAATTGATTTGTATTTTAACAATGTTTCTGCCGGAAAAGGCGGTTCAATCGGCTTGCCGGAATAAAACTCTTTGTTGCGAAAAACTTCAATAATTTTATCATATTGCGGAAAATAATTCATCCAGCCCAACCAGCCGGAGGCAATTGGCGGCAAACCCGAATGAATAGCGGTTGTTGCCGCGGCGGTGGTTGGTGGAAAAACCGAACTCACGGAACAAACAATATGCTTTTGCAAAAACGAATTTTCCGGCAGATTTTTTTTCATAATATCTATGCCCATGCCGTCCAAAATAAGCAACACGACATTTTTGTAATTTTCCGCCAAAATGTTATCAAGAGTGCTCAATGACTTGTATTTATGTTCAACATTAAAATGCTGCAACAGAGAATTACTTATTGATAAAATGCTGTGATCATAATCTATTTTGATATCTGCCTTAGTCGTCATTATTATTCTTCCTTTCTGTGCATAATCAAAGCACATAAACATACATTTGTCAACTGAGCGGACAGAGATTTTTAAAGCCATATAAAAAAACAGTCTGAATTCCCTTGTGGGGAAAACAGGCTGTTTAATTGAAATAGAATTAACGCTGAGCAAAAGTTCCTGTTGCTGCGTTGAAAACAACATTGTTGTTTTTACGCGGAACGCGGACAGAAATACCGGCATTAACGTGTTTTCCAGAGATACCGGCTGAAATACCACCGTTACCGATAGAAAACCCTACGCCACCATTTCTACCACCAACATGAACAGAGATTCCACTACCACCATAGACACCACCGCCGTAAACAGGATATCCAACACCACCGATAGGAAGTGAGCGGGCACCTATTTCGTTCATCTGGTTTCTATAATTCTCGCAGCAGAGACGGTTATAGTTTTCCATGATAGTCCGACCGGCCTTGTAGTGAGCTGAACCCTCTACACAACCTGCATCAGCTTTCCAGAAACGTCCGTCTGCTGTCTGGCAATAGAACCACTGAGTGTCCAACCAATATGTGCGAGTGATATAAGCATCGCCATACGTAGCAAGAAGTTGCTCAACGGTCGTGACTTCGTACATTCTTGCACGATTCATACCCAAAGTCTGTGCGTTAGCAAATATGCAAACGACTGCGAGTACTATTGTTACGATCATTTTTTTCATATTTCATATAAGCTTTCCGAAAGTTTATCTCCCGATTATTTTGACTTTAAAATCCGCTTCAATTAACAGGATTCCCCAAAACAAAACACAACAAAAATTATCACAAACCTTAACTACTATACTTCATCAGGCGACTCGTACTCAAATGTCTAAAGGATAAATTTTTATATGTATTTGCTTAAAGGTGTTAACCGATTAAGACTAAAAAGCACAAAACATCTGCAAAAACAAACATTCTCCGGCTTCATTAAATTATTTATAAATTTCAAACACAATCTCTATATTAAGTAATTGCAGTGTAACATATTTTTTCTATTTTGGCAAGAAAAAAATGCAAAAAGTCAAAAATTTTTGCAACATCAGCATCAAAGCCGTTTTTCGCCAACAAAACATACAATTTACACCAGTATTTTAATCTATCCATTGAAAATAATTTTCGTTTCGGATAATTTGAAAATATGCTTGTCAAAAAGGCTCTGAAAGCATAAAATCAAAAAAATATTTATCGGAAGGAAAATTTATGCTTAACATCGGTTGTCATTTATCCATATCTAAGGGGTTTGCCCATATAGGAATTGAAGCAAAATCCATTGGTGCCAACACCTTTCAATTTTTTACTCGCAATCCGCAAGGTGGTAAGGCAAAGGAGCTGGATTCGGCCGATGTTGAAAAATATAATTCATACGCATCGGAAAACGGTTTTGCCCCCATTGTGGCACATGCACCATATACGCTTAATCCGTGTTCGGATAATCCGCAAACCCGTGAGTTTGCACAAATGGTTTTTGCCGATGATTTACGACGAATGTCAAAAATTCCGCATAATTATTATAATTTTCACCCCGGTTCGCATGTAGGTCAGGGGATTGAAAAAGGTATAGAGATGATTGTCGATCTGCTTAATTCGGTTATGCAACAAGATCAAAACACCACTGTTTTGTTGGAAACAATGTCCGGCAAAGGTTCGGAAGTTGGCGCTGAATTTAACCAATTAGCGGAGATTATTTCCGGTGTTAGGTTGAAGGAAAAAATGGGCGTGTGCTTAGATACCTGCCATATTTTTGCTGCCGGTTACGATATTGTGCATGATTTGGATTCTGTTATGACGGAATTTGATAAAAATATCGGATTGAGCCGTTTGAAAGCCGTGCATTTAAATGACAGTTTAATGCCGTTTGCTTCTCATAAAGATCGTCATGCCAAAATAGGTGAAGGTGAAATCGGGCAAGAAGCTTTAATTCGTTTTATAAATCATCCGACCGTTAGAAAATTACCGTTTATATTAGAAACACCTAACGATTTAGACGGTTATGAAAAAGAGATAGCACTGATGCGCAAAAATTACACCGCTTAAATTTTTTAGCAAAAGAGGACTTTTTTAGGATTATTTTGAGATAAAATTAAACAATCTTATTTATAAAAGGGCTGTAAATCTGTTATATAATGCTTTACTTTTCGATTTCAAGCATATAAATTAAAACAGTTGTAAAAAGGTTGGTCTGATGTTTAATTTTTTTAAATCGGATGTTCTTATAACATGGAAAGTGCCTAATCAAACAGATTGGCATAACTGGACAGCTTACATCGCCTATAAATATAACAAACTGCATTATATAATTCAGGAAGAATTAGGGCCGAACGGAATGTATATATCGGCACTGTTTGTATTGTTTCTGTTGTTGATTGCTTTTATTTATATTAAGGTTATTATCGACACATTTCGTAGTGCACGCCATCTTGAAGATAAAAATAGCGAAAGCGGTAATGACGGCACGTATATTGTTGAACATAATGATGACAGTTTAGATGTTATTGCCAACGATAACGATGATAGTTTGTCGGATGTTTTTTTAAGCAACGAGGAAAAAGACGTTTTACAAAAGGAGAGGGAGCTTTCTCAAGAGTTAGTGGAACAGTCGGCTGTTTCTGACGATTTTTTGCATATTTCCGAAGATTATCAAAAACTCAAAGAAAAAATGCAATATCATGCCGAACAAGAGATGCAACGTTTGGATTTTATAAAAGAAGAGCATGAAAGACAAAAACAGGAAAGTAAGCGCCGTGAAGCTGCCAAAGAAATTGTTAACGATAAGCCGTTACGCCCAAAAATAAATGATGTCGGTTCACTGATTACGATGATTCTCAATATGTTGGGACGCAATGTCAGTGAGGGTAAAATAATTCAGGCTATTTATTATTATTATATGCCGTCGCTCTCTTTTCAAGATGTTATATCTGTTGTTCAAACGGTGCGTAATTTTATCGGTTTGTGCAATGCCGGCCGATTCGCATATTTGCTAAAAAACAATCCGCTACCTTCGCCCAAAGAGGCTCTTTTGTCTTGGGCTGCCGGAGATTCGGCAAAATGTTTATATTTATTGCAGTCTTTGCTTAATCAGCAGATGGATTTTGCCGACAGTGAAGAAGGTGTTATAAAAATGATGACCTATGCGCATGCGGCAAACTGTGCTTGCATTATGGGCAATATTGCTCGTTTGAATGATATTGATTTAGCGTATAATTCGTTTGAGTTGGCAACGGAGCTTTCTCCTCGCAATGTTAATGCGTGGAACAGGCTTGCCGACATATTTGTGGCTAAAAAAAACAATGATAAAGCAATGATAGCTTATCAAAATGTTTTAGATATTGCCGATGCGGATTTTTACGCCGAACAACGTGCAAATGCCCAAAAACAGCTGGCCGATTATTATTTGCAACAAGGTGTTTATGCAAAATCCAAACAATATGAAAAAGAAAGTGCGGAGTTCTATGAAAATTACGGAATTGCCGCGCCTTTGAGTGAAAAAGAAATTATTGCTTTTCAAACTATTTGGAAGAATAAAAATAAAAACTTGGAGCAATCGGTTGAAAAATTGCTTAATAGCAAAATGTATTATTAAAGAGAACAAAATATGGCTAACAAACATCTGAAAATATTATTTGGATTTTTTTTATTGCTAATCGTTGTTTTTAATCTTTCTCCGCTTAAAGTTAAGGATATTACGGATTTTTGGCATCATGTAACAAGTAAAGATAATCCTGAAATGCGTCAAGAACACTATTCCGATGGAAGTTTACGCAGTATTACTCCATATGTTGCCGGTAAGCGGCAGGGAATAGCCAAAAATTATTATCCGAACGGAACGCTTAAAGCAGAAATAAATTATGATGATGACAAACGCAACGGAAAGACTACTACTTATTATGAAAACGGCCGACCGGAAAAAATTTATACATATGCCGATGATAAACTTAATGGAGAGGCCGAAGCTTATAGTTCTGATGGATATTTGACTACCCGCACTTCGTTTAAAAATAATATACAAACAGATGAGGAAATCGGTTATTATCCGAATGGAAAAATGCGCTATATTTTTCATCTTAATGACAAAGGTCAAGTGCACGGCATTATGCAAACATATTATGAAAGCGGCAGGTTAGAGACTGAAACACCGTTTGTTGAAGGTAACGCCGAAGGACTCGAACAGAGTTATTATGAAAACGGCAATATTAAACAAACAGTTTTTTATGTTAATAATATGATAGACGGAAAAATGCAAAATTATGATATTGACGGTAATTTAAGTTTTGTTCATACTTTCAGTCAGGGAAAGCTTGTATCGTCAAATGGTGCAGAAGAACAAGATTTAAGGAAATAATTTAAACAAGGAAGCCAACTATGAATGAACAGGAAATTGTAACGCACATTATTGAAATAGAAACGGTTATCGAACACCAGCAAAAAGCCATAGATGATTTGAGCGAAATGGTTATTAAACAAGGTAAAATGATAGATGTTTTGCAAAAACAAAATAGGCTCTTGCAAAATATGTTAAATCAGGATATAGTGAAACCGCTAAGCGAGGAAACTCCCCCGCCGCACTATTAACATAGAAGGAGACACAATATGCGCGTTATTATAAAATCTTCGTATGATGAATTGTCGCAGTGGGCGGCCAATTATGTTATTTATCGCATTAATAAATATCGTCCTACGCCGAAAAATCCTTTTGTTTTCGGGTTGCCATCCGGTTCTACTCCGCTCGGAATGTTCAAATATTTAGCGCAGGCATATAAAGAAGGCAAAGTATCATTTGCCAATGTGGTATTTTTCGGAATGGGAGAATATATTGGAGTTGGCGCAGGAAATCCGCACGGTTTTCAATATTATTTGTGGGATCAGTTTTTGAAATATGTTAATATAAAAAAAGAACACGTTTATTTTTTAGACGGCTTAACCACTAACTTTGCCAAAGAGTGCGAAAATTATGAAAAAACTATCAAAAAATATGGCGGAGTAGATTTGTTCATCGGTGGAGTTGGTGTTGATGGGCATATTGCCTTTAATGAGCCTTATTCTTCTTTGGGGTCGCATACTCGCGCCAAAATGCTTACGCCAAGCACATTGCGCGCTAATTCACGTTTTTTTGATAACGATGTGAGCAAAGTTCCGCCAACTGTTTTAACCATAGGTATTGCTACCTTAATGGAAGCCAAGGAAGTTATTATTTTGGCAAACGGTAAAAATAAAGCGGCAGCAATTAAGAATGCTATTGAAGGGGCTATAACTCATGTTTGGCCGGTTAGCGTTTTACAACAGCATCCACATGCAATTATTGCTTGTGATGTGGTGGCTACTGCCGGTTTAGCACCGGAAACGGTTGCCTATTTTAATGAAGTCGAAAAAGGTAAGTTTTAAGCTAAACAGTTTTATTACACAATCCGCCGCCGAGGTTTATATCCCCGCCGGCGGAATTTTTTATATATACTAATTATGACGACGGATTTATTATGTTTTGCCAATAAGTTGAATTGACATCTATATTTACATACCATTCTATCCATATCACACTATCTTGTGAACAAGCAGTAATTGCATTATCTATATTTACAGGAGTAGAAAAATATTGTTGATTAACAGGGCAAGTTCCGTCACAACCTGTCCCAGCTATTGATATAACTACATTTCCTAAATCAGTCCAATTCTTTGATGCCAATTCAATACATGCTTCCTCACTACCTTTGGGAAGGGAATATCTGATCATAAACGCCTGTTTATCAGAGTTTTCAGATTTATGAGAATCTTGTAAACTGACTCCGCTGCCAAAAGGATTGATAATAGAAGTAATTTTACCATCTGAACCAATTGAAATCATTTCATCAGGAAAAATCTTAGCCTTTTTAACTATCGGACAGCCATTATTTGTATAGTTAATTCCGTTTGTAACAACGCTGGTATAACCTGAACAACCAGATGAACCACAAACACCACTACCATTACCATTAATACTAAAACACATCACCCCCTCATAATTTCCTTGCGGAGCAAAAAACGCCCTTACATTACCGGCAATTAAAGTTATTTGCTCAATCGTTTTATTTATTTTATACTTCATCATCGCTTTTGAATATCCGGCGATACCGCCAACTGATAATACACCGATGATAGCCAGCACACCCAGCATCTCAATCATACTTCTTCCGCTTTGTGTGGCAGAGCCAAACTTGTGGCCAAGCTTCGATTCCGCAGGAATCGTCAAGGCGTCTTCCGCTTGATTAAATTGAATTTGAATATCACTTGACTTGCTTTTCGCTATTGCGAGCGTAGCATAGCAATTTATATTTTTTATTTCTAAGTTTCTCATAGTATACTTCCTTTTACTTAATTAACTGTTTTAACACCAAAATAACCGCCCAATGAGGCGGCTGGAAGCACTAAACTATTGATATTAAATAGCGCGAGTTATTAGAATCCTCTTATTCACCCACCTTCCAGCCATATAGCCGGAAACTATTTAACGTCTACTATCAGACGAATATCAAGAGGTTTAGTGACCTCAGACGAATTTTACCTCATCCTGTTTTATGATATCACAAAAATTTAAAATGTCAATTATGTTTATATAAATTAATGGAGATTTTACATTTTTATAAAGCTTCCCCGCGGGATTTATCTCCGCGGGGTAAGTTTAGTGAAAGAGTTAACAAAAGAGTTACTTCACTTCCTCAAAGTCTGCATCTACAACATTTTCATCTTTGGCAGCGCCGGAGGTGTTTCCGGTTTCAGCTCCCTGCTGAGCTCCGGTTGCACCTTGTGCCTGTTGAGATTTATACATTGCTTCGCCCAACTTCATAGAAGCCTGCATTAAAGCGTCGGTTTTGGCTTTCAAATCTTCAAGATTCTCTTTTTCCATACTTGCTTTAACATCTTCTACGGCCTTGGTTATGTTATTCTTTTCGGCTTCTCCGATTTTATCGCCATATTCTTTGAGGTTCTTTTCAACTTCATGAATCAAACCTTCGGCATGGTTTTTCGCTTCAACCAATTCTTTCTTTTGCTTATCTGCTTCGGCGTTGGCTTCGGCATCTTTTACCATTTTGTTGATTTCTTCATCACTTAAACCGCCGGAAGCCTGAATGCGAATGGCTTGCTCTTTGTTGGTTGCCTTATCTTTGGCCGAAACATTAACAATACCGTTGGCATCAATATCAAAAGTAACTTCAATTTGCGGCATACCACGCGGTGCCGGTGGAATACCAACCAAATCAAACTGACCTAACAATTTGTTATGTGCGGCAATCTCACGTTCGCCTTGGAACACACGAATAGTAACTGCGGTTTGTCCATCCTCAGCTGTTGAGAATACTTGGCTCTTACGTGTCGGAATAGTAGTATTGCGGTCAATTAAACGAGTAAATACACCGCCCAATGTTTCAATACCTAATGAAAGCGGAGTAACGTCCAAAAGCAAAACGTCTTTAACATCGCCCATCAATACACCGCCCTGAATTGCGGCACCAACGGCAACCACCTCATCAGGGTTAACGCCTTTGTGCGGTTCTTTTCCGAATATTTCTTTAACTTTTTCCTGAACTTTTGGCATACGTGTCATACCGCCAACCAAAATAACCTCACTAATATCACTCGGTTTCAAACCGGCATCAGACAAGGCTTTTTGACAAGGAATAGCTGTTTTTTCAATCAAATCTTCAACCAAAGATTCTAATTTAGCGCGAGTCAATTTAATATTTAAGTGCTTGGCTCCGCTGGCATCCGCAGTGATAAACGGCAAGTTGATTTCTGTTTGAGTAGTAGCCGAAAGTTCAATTTTTGCTTTTTCAGCAGCTTCTTTCAAACGTTGCAAAGCCAAACGGTCAGAACGCAAGTCAATACCTTGTTCTTTTTGGAATTCGTCAGCCAAATAATTTACAATACGTTGGTCAAAGTCTTCACCACCCAAGAATGTATCGCCGTTAGTGGCTTTAACTTCAAACACGCCGTCGCCGATTTCCAAAATAGAAACATCAAATGTTCCACCACCAAGGTCATAAACAACAATGGTGCCGGAAGCCTTTTTATCCATACCATAAGCTAAAGCTGCTGCCGTCGGCTCGTTGATAATACGCAAAACTTCCAAACCGGCAATTTTTCCGGCGTCTTTGGTAGCTTGACGTTGCGAATCGTTAAAATATGCCGGAACGGTAATAACTGCTTTATCAACAGTTTCACCCAAATAACTTTCGGCATATTCCTTAATTTTTTGCAAAACAATAGCCGAAATTTGCGACGGAGCATATTTTTGTCCTTTAACTTCTACCCACGCATCACCGTTATCACCGGCAACAATTTTGAACGGAGAATGCTCTTTAAATTTTTCAACTTCGGCCGAATCATAACGACGACCAATTAATCTTTTAATAGCGAACAACGTATTTTCCGGATTGGTTACCGCTTGACGTTTTGCCGGATAGCCGACTAAACGTTCCGAATCAGTGAACGCTACCATAGAAGGTGTTGTTCTGGCACCTTCGGAGTTTTCCAAAACTTTGGCATCTTTGCCGTCCATAACCGCAAAGCACGAGTTGGTTGTTCCCAAATCAATACCAATTACTTTATTACTCATTACAAAATTCCTCCTGTTAACATTTATAAAAATGTATATAGGAAGCAATTTTTTTGTGTGCAAGTGGCGTGAGAAATTTTTTTATTATTTTTTGTGTTTGAGTGTAAACTTTATGCCAAAGATACGCATGACACTTCTTCTATCAGAAGATTTAAACGAAAAAATATTTTCCCACCAATGTTCTGCCGGTTTGCTTATCAGATATTCTTTTACTCGCTCAACACCGGCTTTGTCATTATAGTTGCCGCTGCCGCAATCTGTTTTTGTGTAATATTTATCTTCCTCGCTCAAATTATTCAAATCCTTATACCACGGCAAGTGTCGTGCTTGATAAGGAGCATCCGTGCGAACGGCTTTATAAAAATTATTTGTCAGCCAATCTTTTTGCGGACGATACATTGCAAAGGTAGTGTCAAGAGAAGAAGCATATAAATATGGCGGAAAGAGTGTCAACTTATGTTTATAAAACTGCTTTTCCCATGAGGTATATAATTTTTTAGATTCTATATCAGGAATATCATCGGTTTTAAACGAAAATCCTACCTTATTACACTTAGGGTATTTTTGCAAAATATTGTAGAAATAACACATAAAATCTTTCGGACAATTTTCTATTCCGATAACACCCGGATCAGTTAAAACATAGTATTCATTTTCACGCACAGATTTAAATTCATCAGCCTTGAAAAAGACCATATGTCCCAAATTTTCCGTCATTCTATGCACTGTATAGGGAGTGTTTTGCAAATATTTAATCAGTGGAGGATATGTTGAACAGTTATCAATAATATGAATATTTTTCAGATTATGACTTTCCAACCAACTGATGATTTCTTTTAAATATGTGAGTCGATTATAGCATATTATATAAATCGGCAAATTGTTAGCATCAGGAAATAAAATATCTTCCCGTCTGATTATCTTAAACAATCCAAGCCAAGTATATTTTAAATTACATCCTTTCCTTTGTCTTTTAACAAGTGGTAATCCGCAAATTTTAAATGTTTGAGTTTCCGAAGCCTGAGCCATTAGCTGCGGATATTGTTTTTCCAACATCAGGTGTATTTTTCGTGAAGCAGCCTTCATTTTAGCGGCTTGCAATTTTGACGTGTTTCCTCGGTAATCACGGTATTTTTGCAATACTTCCGGAATATTAGTGAATTGAGTTTTGCCAAGCAAGCGACACCATAAAGCATGATCTTCCGCCGGTGAAAACTCTTCTTCGTATCGAATATTGTTCTTATCTAAAACTGCTTTGCGAATCATTGATGAAGGGTGTAAAATGCTGCAATTATACATTAAGTCCTTTTCAATTTGGCTATTTAAAACATATCGTTTTTTTATTTTTGAATGAGGAAAAGTTTCATACCAACAACCTACGACACCTATCTCCGAATGGCTGTCTAAAACAAAAACTTCTTTTTCTAAACGTTCCGGCAGAGAAACATCATCATGATCCATTACTGCCAAATATTGACCTTTTGCCAAATCAATTAATTTATTACGTGTTTGCGATATTCCCAAATTTTGTGGATTTTTTAAATATTTTATTCGTTTGTCATCATATGATTTTACTATATCTTCCACACTTTCTGTGGGGCAATCATCTAAAATTAAAAATTCAAAATCAGTAAAAGTTTGGTTTAAAATACTTTCTATTGCTTCACGCAGATATTGTTCCGGAGTTTTATATGCCGCCATTAAAACAGAAACTTTCGGCGCATTTTTCTTAAATATTTTTTTTACCAAATTACCGGCTGAAACTTTCATAAACAAATCTCCGTATATTTATGGGCGCAGTTGAAAACAATTACTCTACGGCTTCGTCTTCATCTATAATGATAAACTCATCATCACCGATAACATTCAAAACCGCACGTGCGCGCTCATCTAATAAATCTAAATCTAAACTGGAAGACGATAATAATTTAACCTTTTGTTCTAATTCATCTTTCTGGCGGTCGTAATTTTCATTTAACTTTTCGGCTTCTGCCACTTTATCCTGTAAATACATATATTTTAAAAAACCGCGATCACCCTTTACCGCAAAATAGGAAAAATACGAAAAAAGCAACATCAACATAACAATAACTGCCGAACTTTTACTCTTAGCTATAATATATGACCACATTATTTTATCGTTCCTATAATACCTTTATTGCGCGTATTAAAACAACTCTTTATTAAAAAAAAGTTATTATTACAGAGCTAATAAAAATTTTCTCCTTTAGCTATAAAATTAGTAGCGCGAATGTCTATGAGCTTACCATCTTTCAAGGTAACTTCCCTATCCATTTTGTGCGCCAAATCAATATTATGTGTGGCAATCAATGCCGAAAGACCGGTTTCCTTTACCACATCAAGCAATGTTAAAAAAACATTATCAGCAGTGTTTGGATCTAAATTGCCGGTCGGTTCATCTGCTAACAAAAGTTTGGGAGTGTTAGCAAGCGCCCGCGCAATGGCAACACGTTGTTGCTCGCCGCCGGAAAGCTCGGCAGGGCGATGATGTTCGCGTTCATCTAACCCCATTCTATGCAACAGCCAAGAAGCTTTTTGTTTGGCATCTTTGTAGGTAACACCGCTTATGAGTTGCGGTAAAATAACATTTTCCAACGCATCAAAATCCGGCAATAAATTATGATATTGATAAACAAAACCTAAGTAGTCGCGGCGTAGAGAGGTACGAATTGTGTCATTACCGACAGAACATTCTTCTCCGTTTATAAATATTTCTCCCGAACTCGGTTCTTCCAATAATCCGGCAATTTGTAAAAGTGTTGATTTTCCTGAACCTGACGGACCTATGAGGGCAACAACTTCTTTGGGTTTAATTTCCAAATTAACGTCTTGCAAAACTCTTAACGGTTCGTTGCCTTGCATAAATGTTTTATAAATATTTTTAAGGGTTAATGTCGTTACTTTTTTATTCATAGCGTAAAGCCTCCGCCGGTTCAAATTTAGATGCTCGATATGCCGGATAAATTGTGGCCAAAAAACATAATATCAAAGTAACGATAACTACCGATAAAACTTCACCGTTATCAACTTTTGCTGGTAAGTGCGACAGAAAATATATTTCAGATGAAAACAGCTCGCGACCTGACATATTTTGTAAAAATTGGCGAATATTCTCAATATTGTGGCAAAATAATAAACCGATGAATACTCCCAATGAGGTACCAACCACTCCGATAAAAGCGCCATCCATGAAGAATATGCGCATAATCATTGCTTTGGTTGCTCCCATGGTTCGCAAAACGGCCACATCACGACTTTTGTCTTTTACCAGCATTATAAGGCCGGTAATAATATTAAATGCCGCTACTAAAATAATTAGTGTTAAAATCAAAAACATAACATTGCGTTCAACATCTATGGCATTAAAAAACGCCGAATTTGTTTGCTTCCAGTCATAAACATAGGCATCAAGACTTACACTTTTTTCTATTATGGCACGAAGTTGCGGTAGCTGTTTGTCATTTTTAAGGCTAACATCTATAACCGAAACGGCATCTTGCAACCCGAAATATTTTTGTGCAGCCGGCAACGGCATAAATATGAAGTTTGAATCGTATTCATGCATTCCCATATCAAAAGTGCCGATAACGCGATATGACTTAATTCGTGGAACCGAGCCGAATGCGGTAACCTTGCCGTTTGGCGAGATCAGAGTTATTTCATCGTCAACGTAAACGCCTAATTTCTGTGCCAATTTATATCCCAAAACCACCACATCATCGTTAAAAAAATTAGTATCAACTTTGGCAAAACCATCGCGCATAACTTTTTTCTTTAAAATATCTTCGGCGGTTATTCCTCGCACCATAGCACCTTCGGCGCCGCGTGAAGACGAAACCAAAAGCTGTTTCTCAATCATCGGTATGGCTAAATCAATTCCGTCAATATTTTGCAAATCGGCAACTGCTTTTTTGTAGTTATTAAAAGGAAATTCCGGCGACGCCACGATGGAAATATGACCGTTGATACCCAAGATACGGTTTAACAATTCGGCTTTAAATCCATTCATAACCGACATCACAATAATCAAGGTTGCCACCCCTAACGCAATTCCGGTAAAAGCGAAACCGGTAATTACGGAAATAAAGCCCTCTTTGCGTTTGGCGCGCAAATAGCGCCATGCTGTCAAACGTTCAAATTTAGAAAACAACACATTTCTCCTGATGTTTTCATAATATTTATACGCAATATTCTCTGTTTGCAACCAAATAGCCGCGAATATACACAGCGCATTGTTGTTATTCTTAAAGCGTTTTCAGCGGATTTTATAAAAAATATTTGACTTTTAAATTTTTTGTGATAGCATAGACATAAGATGAGGTAACTCGTCTGGGGTGTAGTAACCTCTTTGGATTCGTTTCAAAAAAACGTAAATTTTCCAGCAATTATGGCTGGAAGGTCGTGAAATAAGCTATAGCTAATACGCGACACTATTTAATCCAAGTAGTTACTAACTTCCAGCCGCCTCAGTGGGCGGTTGTTTTGGTATTAAAACAGTTAATTAAGTGAAAGGAAGTTTACTATGAGAAACTTAGAAATAAAAAATATAAATTGCTACGCTGCGCTCGCAATGACGAACAATATGCAAAGTGGCAGAAGTATGATAGAAATGCTTGGCGTGTTAGCCATAATCGGTGTTTTATCTGTCGGTGGTATAGCCGGATATTCTAAGGCGATGATGAAATATCGCATCAACAAAACTATATCTTTAATAACAGAAACATCACAAGGGGTGCGTTCATTTTTTGCTCCACAGAGGAGTTATGCCGGTGTTGGAAACAAAGATGTGCAAACCAAGGCAAAATTAATGCCCGATTATGTAGATTGTGAAAGTGGGTTCTGCTACACTCCTTTTGGCAGCGATACGGAATATTTGATATACGAAGAAAATGAAGGAAAAAATTTTTCCGTATTAGTATGGAATATTCCGTCGGAAGCATGTCTTGAATTAGCAACGCAGAATTGGAATGAAGTGGCTTCCGGTAGCTATGCCATAGTCGTTGGAGCAAATAATGATATGGATGTTGCGGACTACTTACACGACGGAGGAAAAATTGATAATAATTGTTCGGGAAAAGTTTTTGATAATGGTATGATTGCTTGCAGCAAAGGTGCGGATATTTCTATGCCGTTGGGAATTGATATGGCAGCAAATATTTGCGGAAATTGCAAAGATAATTGTAGCATTCAATTATATTTTAAATGATATAAATATCCGCACAGATAACAGATACAATTAGTGAAAAGCAAAACTCACCGAATTGGCATTTGATGCACCGCAATAAGTCGTTGCGGTGTCTATCTGTATTGTTGTATCACAAATTATATATCCGTATTCGGTATTCACTTCACCTTTTGAGCATTGGTAATTTAAATCTATTCTATTTGTAGATGCAAGAAAATTAAGACCACCTTCAAATCCGTTAAATACACCGACAGTAAATACGGAGCTCGAACTCCAATCTTGCGTTACCAACTCAATACACCCTTCCGTAGAAATATTATCAAAATTGATAACAAAATTATTTTTAATGCTTTCCATACTAACTGTTCCGCCAAAAGCATTGTTAATTTGTTTTATAGTTCCATCGGCATTAAGTTCCAACATTTCATCGGGCACAAGTTTGGCTTTTTTAATTACGGCTTTTGTTAAACCAGTATAACTCTTCTGAGGGGCAAAAAATGTGCGCACATTGCCGGCAATAAGTGTTATCTGTTCTATTGCTTTATTTATTCTATACTTTGTCATTGCTTTGCTGTATCCAGCGATTCCACCAACAGAAAGCACACCGATTATGGCTAACACCCCCAACATTTCTATCATTGAGCGTCCATTTTGATTTTTAATTTCAAAGTTTTTCATAATTTTATCTCCTAAAATTAAAGGTTAAATACTAAAAAACCGCCAAACGGCGGCAGGGGAGTTAGAAAATCATGTTCGATGAAATGATCACCACAATCTTTAAGCATACGCTCTGTACATCCACTGCGGTCTCCCCAACCCAAGTTGGAGATATCTTATCTTATAATGATGTTAAAAATAACACCACATCGAACAAGAGCTTTCTAAGGCCCCGAACCGAAGTTCTAAATTTATGATATTATAAAAATGTTTCTTTGTCAAATAGTTTTTATACAAACAGAAATCTTCGCTGTAATTTTAATTATAAAATTCTTTGTGCAGTTTTTCTAACAATTCTTGCATATCATCAGGTAGTTCAGAATCAAATTGCATAAATTCTTTGCTGCGCGGATGGATGAAGCCTAAACTTTTGGCATGTAAGGCTTGCCGTGGAAAGTCGTTGATATATTTTTTCAAATTTTCCGGTAATAGAATTGCGGATTTTTTGTTTTTAACATAAACTTTGTCGCCGATTAGTGCATTGCCCAAACTGCTTAAATGTACGCGAATCTGATGAGTTCGTCCGGTTTCTAAATTACATTGCACTAATGATGCCGCTTTGCCGAAAAGTTGCAAAGTTTTGTAGTTTGTTATGGCTGTTTTTCCGCCGTTTTCCACTATGGACATTTTTTTTCTGTCAAATTTGCTACGTGCAATATTGCCCTCGATTCGCCCTGCTAAATCAGGCAATATACCGTAAACTACGGCAAAATAAGTGCGCTCTATGGAATGTTCGGCAAATTGCTCACTCAAAAAACGGTGTGCCGTATCATTTTTTGCCACAACTAAAAGTCCGCTGGTTTCCTTGTCTATACGATGCACAATTCCCGGTCGCAAAACACCTCCGATACCTGATAATTTGCCACGACAATGGTATAACAGAGCGTTTACCAAGGTTCCGCTGTATATGCCTGCACCGGCGTGAACAGTCATTCCAGCTTGTTTGTTAACGACTAAAATATCATCATCTTCAAACACAATATTGAGCGCTATATTTTCGGCTTCTGCCTTACATTCATGCGGTGGTGGCACGGTTAGCTGATAAACATCTCCAATGTGCGTTTTATAAGCATTGTCAGAAATAACCACATCTTCACAAATAACATTACCGCTTTCTATCAGTCGTTGAATTTGCGCTCGAGAAATATCGGGAAATTGGAGTGATAAATATTTATCCAAACGTGTCTTAGCTTGGTTTGGCTCTACTTCGGCACTAAAAAGTAACTTTTCTTTGTTCATTTTTGCCTTTTTTAAGTATATTTTGTTTTTTTTGTTTTACTTTATTATAAAATCGTTTATAATAAAATACAAGTATTGTTTACTTAATTATGAGGAGCTGTGAAATGAGCGGCGGTGACGGAGATTTATTCGGCGATGATGACGAGTTTGAAAAGCTGTTAAATGACTTTATTAACACCAAACTTGACGAAGATGAAGGAGATTCTGATAAGCAACCGGAAGATGAAATGGTTGCTGACGAAGATTTGAACTTGTCTGCGAAAGGAACAGAGGAAAATGATGAAGCCTCCGCAAAGTTTGAGGAAGAGATATCTCGTGAATTTAATGAAGCTTTATCCGATGCCCGTGATGCCATCGAGGAAGAGGAAAATATGCCTGAACTTGGTACTGATGAATCTGAATTGGCTCAGGCTTTTATAAATTTTCAGTCTTCGGTTAATAAGTTGGCTGTTGCAAATCTTAACAAAGCTTTTTTGTGCAATTTTCGCATAGATTATTTGTATCCAAATTATAAGCCGAGCCGTGGGCAAATGCTTTCGGATGATTTGGTTGCCGGTTGGAAATTGCTTTGTCAGATGTTTCCCGATACTGTCGGAACATTTTCGCCTACTTCAAGTGATGAAGAGTTTTTAAATTTTGCCGAAAAATTAAAAAGTCAGGATTTGCAATTAGCGGTTATATCTTATGTTGAAATATTGATAGATATTGAAAGTTGCGAACTTTCTTATTTGGCAAAACTTAATCAATATCAGGAAAAGCATATAAAACGCATTATGTATGAGGAATATTTGGCACGCAAAGAACGTCAACAACGTTTTGTTGATGCTCTTAAAAAAAAGGATTTTCCGGTTGATGCGGAAAAGCTAATTGCCAATTATTTTAGAGTGGCTCAAAAAGATCAGGAGGGAGCGTTCAAGGCGTTAACCACCAATCCAGCTATTTTTGCGCCGATAGATTTTAGCAAAATAAAACCTCGTTTCTTTGGCTTGATTAAGGTTACACCGAAGGACGGTATAAGAATTAATTTGGAAATAGGAAATTTTTTAAAAAAACTTAAAGTATAATAGAAAAAAATGTAGACAAAAAAATTTTTTTATGTTATATTGGGTAAAAATAACGATTCGTATTAAACAAAACAACGGAGCAAAAGATGTCTTTGAACGAATTTATGAAAGAGGCCAATAAAAAAAATCCGGATATGGATAAGCTTAAAACGTGGCTTCAACAAAATGATTTTTTTGCGATGGACGAAAGTAAAAAGGCGGAATTTCTCAAAGCAATGTTTCCGACAAGCGATAAAAATGTTGGGGAGTTTAAGGCATTAGGTTTTGAAAATACCAAGCGTTTGCGCAACACGGTGGCTGCTATGCAGCAATTACATGCCGATGGAGTTATCTCTGATGAACAGATGAAAGAGTTTTTGGTTGTGCAAAATCCGCAAAACGGTCAGAATATTCTGACGTGTGTGGCGCTTAATTTGCGCGCCGCCGAGTTTAAACAGCAAAATATGACCGATGAGAGTTCTTTGAAAAAGTTGGACAAGAGTGTTGATGACTTGAAAAAAACTTTGGAGCAGATAGGTAAGACAGATAAAAATATACTAATTGAAGCAGTGCAAACCAAAGATAATTTTGAGGTTAAGGGAAAACATAAAGGTCATTCTTTTGCACATTTATTCAACTATTTTTCCGAAGATACAAAATCTTCTCCGGAATTGGCAGGTTTTGTATTCAATCAAGAAGAACAGGAAGCCGGTTCCAATGCTGCAACTAACACCGGAGCAGCACCTCAGGGTAACACGCTTGCCGTAGGTGGTGCCGGAAATGGCAGTATTACGGTAGCGGCGCCGCAAGCACAACCGAGCGTTAATGTAAATCCGCAAGAAAATACGGCAGATATTATGCCTCAGGGTGAAGATAAAAAACGTAAAGATCATGACTTTAAATTTGCTCCGGTAAAAGAGGAAGACATTATCAAATATATGTTTGAACATTGGTTTTTGGGCTCACTTAACTGGATTATGGAAAAAGCCTGCAAACTTGCCGATAAAATGATTGATGTTTTGTGTTCTTCTTATGATTCGGCTCCGAAGGCTGCGCGTGTTGGAGAGTTGCCTCGCAATACGGCAGGTATTGAATTTATGAATAACTCTTTAGACGCTTCGGTTATGAATATGCATGATGGGGTTAATCGTCAAAACGCTTATTACAAGAATCTAACTGAAACTATACGAAACAATGTTGGACAACCTGTTAATCAATGGCAAATTCCGCAGATTGACGGTCGCCCTATTTTTGATTTGACGCGCCCGAATGATGTGGCTTTTATTAACCGAATGAATCAGCAATACAGCGCAAATCCGGATGAGTTTATGCTAAGGTTAGAGAGTTGTCCGGTTCGGCTTAATAATGAAATGGATTCCATCAATTCACTTATCAAACTGTCGGCCGGTATTGCCAACGCTCAGTATATGGCACAGCATTTGAATGGGCCGTTTGATAATAACGCAACAGCAGCGGTGGCTCGTGCGGCCGAGGATAACTTCCGTCAGTTGATAAAACAAGCCGATCAGATTCGTCAACTAACCGAAATCGAATATAGAATCGCACACAATTTATCACCGACTGATCAATTAAATGACAGAGATATGAAAGAAATTGCCAAATCTTCTGCCAATCGTTTGGGAACTTATATGAAAAATGCGGCTAAGGCGGCGCACAAGGTTCGTGATAATGTAAACGCGTACTTTAACGCTTCCTCGCAAAATATCCAGCAAAAATGTGCAAGCGATATTAATACTTCTGCCTCTGCATTAAATAACGCATTTTCAGATGCCGGATTAGCAACTGTTTGCACTCCGCGTCCAAATGTTCAATTAAATCAGGTCAGCATTTTGCAAGCTACAAACAATGACAATAACGAACGTCTGCAATTATTTGACAAAGCCATAAATGCTTCCGGACAACATATTGCCGAGCTTTATCAACAAAGCCGTTCAAGATTAAATCCTTTTAAGCGCGTTAAAGACAATCGTTTCATAAAACAATATGAAAATCTGTTTGGGCGCGGTGGTAGGCCTTAATGTTAAAAAAAATATTGCATTTTGTGTGTGTTTTTGTTGTAGGTATTATTTGGAGCTTTTTGCTGGGAGCACTGCTTTTGCAAATATTAAAAATTGGGTTCAGAATGGATTTTCTTTCGGTGAAAACATATCGGGGAATTGTTGCATTTTGGAACAGCGGCGGTGTTTTCAAGGGCAAAGAGTTATTAATTTTTGTTATTATATTTTTATACTTTCCGATTTGCGTATTCGGTTGGCATAAAATCAATAGTTACCGGTTTTTGCGACTGATAACAGTGCCGATTAATTGGTATTTGAATCGCGGTTTGGAAAATTATCACGCTCCTGATGTTAATATCAAAAACTTGAAATTGGAGGAAAAAAAATCACTTGACCAAGTGGTAAATGAACGCTTGGAAATTGAAAAAAAGAAGCAACAGAGCATGATGGCAGGTGATTTGCGTAAGGAAATTATAAAAAAATTAGAAAAAAAGTAAAAAATATCATTTTATAATCACTTTTTTAACAAATATGAATTATAGTTGGAACAGTGAATTATAACGAAATGGAGTTAACGCTTGAAATCGTTATTGGTGTTTATAAGAATAATAGTAGTTGGCGGCCTGTGGGGAATTGTCTTTACAGAGGGCATTCGAGTTATAATGCTGTGCAACTGGCATTTTGATATTTTTTGGCCGGATCACTGGCGTCAGTTACGTGAATTATGGCGCGCCGGATGGACTGTTCGTGCGCCTAAGGAATGGGCTTTTGTTATATTATTGTTTACGTTTATTCCGATGCTTATTACCGGTTGGTGGACAATATGTTTGGTTGCATGGGAAGAGCTTATTTACAAAGCCTTGCTCTATCCGGTTAATTTATATAAAAAGCTGTTTAAATCTCCGGTAGCAATTACCAGCACAGCAAACAAGTATGGTGTGGTAAAACGCAAATCATATAAACAGATTCGCCCTGCCGGAATAAATGCACTGCATGCTCCTATTTCAGATTATGGAGATACTACCAGAGCAGCTATTGCACAGGCTTCGGCCAACGCCGCATATCCCTATGGCACAACATATGCTCAACAAAGTTCATTATCGGCGGCTGCTTCTCGGGTTGCCACAAAAATTAAAAAGCCGGATGTGGCAGCAACCATTGATCATGCGTTATTTAAGTTTGATGATGAAGAAGATGATTTTGACTTGGATATAGATTCTTTTGAAAAAGCGGATATTAAAAAAGCCAAAACAGAAGATAAAAAGAAAACTACGCCGCACTTTAATTTTGATGACGACGATGAAGATGATATTGTGGTTGAAAGAAACGTGAGCAAAGCTAAGTCTAAGCGCAAAAAAGCAACATATGATGACGATGATGACAATCAAGAAGTTGTTTCTGACAGCAAATCGAAAAAGCGTCAAAAGGAAGAAAAAGTGTCGGATGAAAAATCTGCCAAACGCGATAAAAACACTCGCGATTCCGGACAAAAAGAAAACAAGTCTGAGCGACGCCGTGAAGAGCAACGTGCTGTTGAAGGAAACACATCTCATTCACCTGTTTTTGATTCATTGCAGCAAAAAAATTATGATATTGTTTCCAATATTAAGGTAAAAGATACGGTTATCAACTACATAGGTGTGGCAAAAGATGAAATTTGCCTGTGTTTGGTAGATAATGAAAGCGGTGATTGGTTGGCTGATGAAGAGATGTTTAACGGTGAAGAACCTTTATGGTTTTCAGAAAGTTCGCACAGAGTTTCACCGGTTTGCTTGCTGAATAATGCTCGTAATGCGATTAAAGAAGCGTTGGACGATGAGGGTTTTGAGCTAAATGTTAAATCTTTTGTGGTAATTCAAATGGCCAACATTATTAATGCAGACGATATGTTTGATGTTTGGGATGATATGGGAATCAATGTTACCCGTATAAATCGTGGAGCGCCGAAAGAAATCCACCTGTTTTCCAAAACAATACTTGACGCCGATGAAAAAATGAATAAAAAGGAATTAGAAAGACTGAAAAAAGTTTTGCAAAATTTAGCATAAAAATGAGGATATAATGGCAGATCGCGGTGAAGAATATAAGGAATATGACAAAGCTGTAAGGTGGATGATGATAACATTCTTCATCTGTTTAGGTATAAGCATTGTTTTGTTTGTGTTTGCTTTGCCACTGTCTTATCTGGTTGGGCACGGAGTTTCCAAAGATTCGCTGGATATGGTGGAAAAGTTTCTTAATCTTATTGTGTCAAAACCAAGCCACTTGTTCAATATGTATGGTAAATGGTTTAAGCAAATTATGAATTATCATGGCAAGTTTTCTCTGAGCTTATGGGTGCCGGCTCTTCCGTTTATCACAATCCCTGTGGGTTTAATAGTCAGCGCGTTGTTCAGCCCGTATAAATTTCAGGTTAACTATCAGGGATCGGCCAAAATTGCCGAATTGCGCGATATAAAACAAATGTCTTTGTTGGGTTTTGACGGCTTTTGCCAAGTTTTGGGAAAATTTGACGGTAAGTTGCTTATGTTAAAAGAAACACTTGCTACACTTTGCTGTGCACCTCCTGGAACCGGTAAAACTGCCGGAGTGGTTATTCCAACAATTTTCCATTCAGAAAAATTAAGTATTGTGGTAAATGACCCTAAGCCGGAATTATGCTATAATACATCCGGTGCGCGAGCCAAAGTTGGTCCGGTGTTTATTATCAACTGGGGTGCCGAAGATAATCCGAGTGAAGGTATTTACTATCCAAGTTGGAACCCGCTTTCTCCAAGTTGTATTCCTGAGCAAGGTCCGGATCGAGATATGTATGTGGATTCAATGTGCAACATTTTGGTTGAAGACCCTAAGGGTGGCGCAGATCCGCACTGGTCGCAAACCGGACGTGCTGCTTTGACCGGCTTTATACAATTTGTGGTTTCCAAGTGCGATAGGGCCAGAGCCAATGACTATTTCATAGGCCGAATTTATGAAGGCAAGTTAGATGAAAAAGACAAAGAAGTGTTGGAAGGGTATTATATGGATATGCGAGATCCTAATGCGGCTCGCGCCATTCAAAACCTGAAAAACGGCACTTTAACTATGGAAAACTACCTACCTATCGGAACATGGAACTTGTTGCCGGCCCGCTGGATGGGGCGTGAAGCTTGTATTGCCATGATTATGGAATGGATTACGGAAGCGCAAATTAATGCCGCGCAGGAAATTCAGCGTCGTTTGGATGAAGGCGATCAAATGGCGGCCATGGCTGATCCTACGCATGATATGTTGGAAGAAGCCATTAAGGAAGCGCGTAATTTTGGTTATGCTCAGCGTTGCGTAACAGAGTTGAGTACATTGAGCAATACTCCGGATAAAGAGCGTGGTTCTATTTTATCAACCGCATTTGCCGGAATTAACGTTTTCAAAAACCAAGCCGTTAAGGCGCGCACGAGTTTTTCTGATTTACAATTCAGAGATTTGCGCGGTATGAAAGATCCGGTTACCGGCGAATGGAAGCCTATATCGGTGTATTTGTCTGTAAACCAAGTAGATGCACGTGCTTTGGGTGTTATCAGTTCTACCTTTATTGAGTTGATGTCGTCGTATCTGATATCTAATCCGCCGAATCATGTTAATAAAACAGAGGGTAAAATGGGACCATTTGCTGCGTTATTTGTGCTTGATGAGTTTCCGCAAATGCCTAAAATGAAAGCGGTTATTGACGGACCGGCGGTAGGTCGTGGTCAGAAGGTTTCTTACTTGTTAATCGGACAAGACTTGGGTCAAATTTCCGGTAAATACGGTAAAGATGATTTGGAAACTGTTATTTCTACGACGGCTTGCAAAGTTATCTTATCGCAAAACAATGAGGTTACCGCACAGCGTTTCTCCAAAATGATTGGTAACAAAACGGTAAGTATTTCTTCGTTTTCACGCACAGAAGGTAGCTTGGGTAAGGACTTTAATCCGTTGGCTAAAAATGTTAACTATCAACTTCAAGGCATTCCGGTTATCAGCTCCACACAACTGCTGAGTTTGCCAATGTTGAAACAGGTTGTTTTGATGCAAAGTTATATTGATAGGCCTATTATTGCTGATGCTCCACGTTATTATTTGGATAAGGAAATGCTCAAACTTTCCAAATTACCGCCGGCACCTAATGTTCCGGACTGGATTGTAGCACAACGTGAAGATATCAATGATGATATGTTAGCAAAATTGGGCATAGAATATACTCCTGAAGAAGAGGATGGCGGGTTTGAGGTTGACGAAGGTATGCCTCCTGAGCAGCCGCTTGCTTAACAAATAAATAGAAAAACATTGACTGCCGACTCGAATGAGCCGGCGCAATTTCTATAAAAAGTGTTTGACATTTAAATTTTTTGTGGTATAGTGAAGATAGAACTTCGGTTCGGGGCTTTCAACAGCTCTTATTCGTATCGGTGTTGGAAAGAACATCGTTAATTGTATTTGATACATTTCCCAACATGGTTGGGAAGCCTGTGGTAGATGTACAGGAGTGAGTCTAAAAATTACAGGAATCATTTATACGAATATGATTGTTGAACTTCCCGGCCGCCGTTTGGCGGTTTATTTTTTAATGTATTAACCTCTATGATTTAGGAGATAAAATTATGAGAAATTTAGAAATAAAAAATATAAAGAGTCATCCCTCGCAGAGCCTTGCAAAGGCGAATGCGTCAAGGGATCTTCAAATTAATTTTAATCAAGCGGAAGATGTCTTGACGATTCCTGCGGAATCGAGGCATAACTATAAGTGTGGCTCTGCCACACAAAGAGGAAGAAGCATGATAGAGATGTTGGGCGTTCTTGCTATCATCGGTGTTTTGTCTGTCGGTGGTATCGCCGGATATTCAAAAGCCATGATGAAGTATCGCATCAACAAAACCATTGAGCAAATAACTCTCATTGCCGGTAATGTGCGTGCTTTTTGGGGACCACAGAAGAACTATATCGGGGTGGATTGTGATGGACATCAGTGCAATGCCTCCGGTTGCAAGGGGCAATCTAGAGGAGATGGCTGTCCGATAGTTAAAAAAGCCAAAATATTGCCCGATGAAATGATTACCGTAACTGATGGCAAGATTATGTCTATTACCAATCCTTTTGGTTACGGGGTTTCAGTGTATGATGTAAGCCCCTATTCCAGTAGTGGTGGAGCTCCAGTGAAAAATGGAGACCCCATATATTTTCAAATTGTATATAGCATTCCCCTTGATTACGACGTTTGTATTGAACTCATGAGCCATGATTGGACCGCAGCCGGTGTCAAAGGAATTGAATTACGGGGACCTAGGGATTACTCTGCTATGATGCCGATTAGTATAGAAACAGCAGTTGATACATGTTCAAGTTGGATAAAAAAACTTCAAGATCTTCATTCTACTTCTGGAGCAATGGGATTTTATTTTGATTTGAAAAATAATTGTACTATAAATGGACAGATTGTAGTTTGTTCATAGATACTCAAAAAACTTATAGCACATTATTCCGCCGGCTCGAATGAGTCGGCGATATATTTACATCCACGGTATGTTGTTTACACAACGATTGGGATTTTTACGGCAGAACTCGGTATTGTTGTTATAGTCATAAAGTTCTTTACGTTCTTTACTAACTTTTCCGGCCTCAAACAAGGTTCCTGAACATCCGGCAAGCACTACCGTTATTAAAAACATTAAAATAATTTTTCGCATTAGTCCTCTCAGTTCTATATAATAGATTTAAAACAACACAGCATCAAAGCAACCAAAATAATTTTAGCACCGTAAGCCCAAAATTTGGCTCCCGTATATGATTCGCAACATTTCCATAATCCGCGTATGGTGATATACATATAAATTACAAACAAAGTACTGACAAATAAATGTATGATTAAATAAGTTACAATATTGCTGCTTAAACGTCCGACAAACACCATTAAAAAATGTGATAATGTATACCACAATATATTTACCGGACACAACTGACCGTATGGGCATATCGCCCTTACGACTCCGTTGTGTGTAGCGCTGGCAAGCAAAAAGAAAACCATAAATCCCAGCAAGCCGAATACCCAAAAAATCATTTTTAGAGAATATTCGCCGGCAGCTAATTTTTTAAGCATAGTAAAACCCTTATCTTAAAACGCACTCACTATATCAATATACGGACGAACTCCTAAACTTTTCTTAAAATCGGCAATATATTGGCTCATTTCGCCCCACTTGGTCCAGCGGTCAACAAATTCTTTGGCAGTATCCGGCGATTTTGAGAGTTGAACCCTGATAGTTTCCTCTAAAAGTGCACGAGATCCCGACTTCATTTTATCAAAATCTATATGCAATTTTTTACTTTCATCAAACCAAAATGCTCCGTATTCGTTAAGAAAGTTATATTCAATTAAATCAGCCACGCGATGTGCTTCCATATCATTCGGAAAAGCAATCATAAAATGACGGTAGATTATCCAAGTAGTATATATTTTTTTGAGTTGTTCTTCCGTAATAATCCCATCTTTAACATATTCCGGCATCATAGTAGCGGAAATCATATCTGCTTTATGCTCTTCAATAATATGTTGATAAACTCCCAAAGCAGTTTGATATGAACTGTTCGGACCTAAGGAATGGCCGTTTTCATGGCCTATCACAAACAAGTGATCGGCTTCTTTGTCATAATATTTATGCAACTCTGGAATTACCAAAGCATCCAAAATTTTTTGAGCTTTTTCTTTGTCAGTACCCGCACGGACCTGTCTATGATAAACATTACGCCGACCACCACCATGCGCCAGTGCCGGTTTGTCATTGTTCGGTAGATTTTGCGCCGTTGTTATTGAGCCGCGGCACAAAGCATAATCTCCGGTTAAAGCTATAATGTCTGCATCCACCATGGTTTGTTTCAACCCTTTTTTGCCGCCGACATTTTGCTCATATTTGTCGGAAAACGGCATTAACCCTGCTAATTTTGCCATTTCATCCTTAAATTTGAGCAAAAGTTCTGTGCCTTTTTTATTTACCACACCAACGCGAATGCCCAACATATCTTTTGGCACAGGGTTTATGTTTAGCTTATGCAAGCGAGCGCATAATTTTTCATCAGCAAACAATTCCGGTGTCATTTTATCATCATAATTTTCGCGACTGATTGTAAATTCAATAGGGGTATCTTGCATTTGAGCCCAGTGTTTATCTGCTAAAATATCCATTTCAACATTATTTTGTAACAATGCTTGCGCTTGCCATCCCAAATAGTCTTTGAACAGTTCATCGGTGGTAAAATGCGCTGCACATTCTAATTCATTGGCAATTTCCGAAAATTCTTCGGCAAAATATTCGGTGTAATCAATCGCTTTTAGTTTATCTCCATCACGACGCACCATTGAGCGGGCACTTAAAATGGCTCTTACCTCCTCTGTTTCTCCGGCATCGAGCATTTTATTTATAACAGACTTTAATTCATCAATATCCAAATCTGTTGGATAAAAATTGCGTCCTTTATATTGATGGATGCCTTCAAAAATTTCAACCGGTTCTTTATCCAAACCGTTAGAGCCGGCAACACCGTTAAGAGAATTAAACAGTTTCAGGGCATTGGCTGCATATTCGCTTTCTGTCGCGGCAACTTCTAAGGCTTGCTTTTGCGCCAAATTGAGCGGATGATCCATTTCCAAAGCAACATCGTTCATAACTCTGGCGGCATTAACCAAATAGTTAACAGCTTTCTTGTCTCCATCGCTTAAAGCCATATATTGCTCATTGTCCTTATCTATCAAAACAATTTTGCGCATTTGGTTATTAACACGCTCAGCTAAATCTTCGGCCGAATACTTTATTTTGAAACCGTTAATTTCCATCATTTATCTCCACACTTTTAAATTTGAAAAACTTTACATCTGCTAAATTATACCCTATATTAGCCTTATTCCTCAAAATGGCAATATTTTTTTGCGGATTATCCGCTACTTCGTCGGGGGCAAGCAGTGCATAATTTTTGTTGCTCCACACACAAATTCCTTCATCTTTTTCAATAAAACCTATCTGGTTTTCATCAATTTCCGCAAAATCAGTCAAAAGATATATCTTCCACGATTTTACCGGAACAGTTGTTTTTTTCGCGGTTTTAATGGCAATGTTTACCAGTGATACCAATACACTCTGATTTTCCCTAATATTGGCTCGCGAAAAAATTTCGTTATTTTTTTCATCAAAAATCCGCACATAAACCATACCGCGATCAAACAGACGATAAGTTTGCTGGTTTTTTTGTGGCCAAACAGGTTTATCTGCTTGCAACAAATTCATTTTAAAATAACGCAGCAGTTCATCGCCGTATCTTGTTACATATGCTTCCAAATTATTTTTTTGTTTGAGCATCAGCGGAATTTCAGAATCCGTGGTAAGTTTGAACAACGAGGCATAATCTTTTTCCACAGCTTGGGCAATTTGAGTATCTATAATATCAAAAACACGCATATTATAAGAATATTTTTGCGCAAAATAAACTGCTTCCTCCACTAAATAGTCGCTGTTTTGATTATTTACTCCATTTACCAAATCGGCCAAAAATATAACCAAACGGTTGTTTTTTTGCAATAGGTCATCTATTTTGTCTTCTTCGGAAAAATTCGTTTCACTGATTTTTATTTTTTTAGCTTTGCCTATTTTCAGCACTTTTTGCAGAATTTTTTGATGCTTTTTTATATCGGCATTATCGTCATAAACTATGGCAATTTTTTCCAACTTATTGTATTTACCGATTTCGGCATATAATTTTTCTACTACCGCCAAACTGTCTGCCGTTAAATTACGTGGTACCACAACAATTTTAACATTTTGTTTGCGATAATTTTCCGAGTGATCAAAATAAGTAGAGATATTTTTCTTTTCTATGTTTTTATCAGCGTAAAAAATGGCGGCGATAATTGGGGAAACTTCTGTCTTTATTTCGCGCACACGTCCGTAATCAACCGCTTTTTCATAATTTGGATACAAATTATTGTTCAAACGTTCAATGTTTGCCCACACTATTAGCGCCAAAATACCAGAAGGAATTAGAAATTTTACCCATTTTACTATCTTCAATTTTGTTCGCCGTAGCATTTGTTATCCCTTTATTGCACGGAAAAAATCGGAAAAATCATTAAAAAAAGTTATTTTGTCGTTTGCTTCTTCCTCGTGTTTAGTATCCCAAACAGGATCACCGATTCGAATGGCTTTGGCATCACAACTTAAAGCACAGTCGCTATCCATAGAGCTATCGCCCACCATCCATACACTATCTTCGCTTATTTCCGGCACCAAGCCATCTAAGGCATAAATCAACTGTTCGGGATTCGGTTTATCCAGCGGCGCTTCATGTCCGCAAACTATACGGTTAAACCATTCTTTTTTGTATAACATCGGCAACTCATATTCTAAGAGCTGTCGGTCTTTATTAGTTACTAACACTATTTTTATATCTTTATGCAGAAGATATTGTAAAACTTCTGAGGCACATTGTGGAGCTTTAATCAAATCATTAACTTTTTGCATATAAACCTGACGATAAAGATCATAAGCGTCGTCGGCCTTTTTCCCGAAAATAAGTGGAAAATTATCGCGAAACGAAAGATTCGGATCTCGTTTTTCTTTCACATTTTCCCAATCACCTAAGCCAAATACGGCCAATACCACATTTACAGAACGCACCAGAGCCTCTCTGCTAAGTGCCAAAGTGTTATCCCAGTCAAAAGCGACGGCTTTCAGGTTATCGGTATTTAAAGTTTGATATTTATTTGGCACTTTAATGTATTCTCCTTAGTTAAGTTAATAACAGCTTCTTCCAAATCGCTGACAATTTTCTCGTTCAGACGTGCAACCAGCGGTTTTTTTTCTGTATTTATGCGAAAATAATCTTCTCCGTCTTCCAAATCCAACCAATAACGCACATCTCCGTTATTATATTGGTTGGCCTGTAAATTTGCATCAATTTTATCAAGTGCGGCAACTAAGATTGCTTCGGGGGTTTCTTTGGATTCGTATTCTTGCCATAGGGCGAAAATTTTTTGATTTACAGGTTCCGGCAAAATGTTTTTGTATTTTTGCATTGCTGCCTGCTCCTGTTCTTCTTTAATTTTTTTTATTTCCGGATGCATACGTTGTATCGCTCGTGGAAAATCTCCGGTTTCCGCTTCGGCTATATCGTGCACAAGAGCCATTTCCAGCAATTTTGTATAGTCATATTTATGTTGCAAATACGGGTATATCATCATAACCATAAACATTAGCTTAAAAGTATGCGATGAATCTGTCTCAAAAGTTCCGTCCGACAGCTTAGTAACCCTTTCTGTCAGACAGAACTTGTCAAGAATCTTCATAAATTCAAGAATTTTACATATGCTATTTTGCATTTTTGCCTATAAATTTTTTGCCGCCCATATAAGGTTGCAATTTTTCCGGAATACGCACGGTTCCATCTGCTTGTTGGTGATTTTCAATAAACGGCACCAAAGCGCGTGGAGTGGCAATTCCGGTATTGTTTAACGTATGGCAAAAACGAACTTTACCGTCATTGCCACGATAACGTAAATTTGTTCTGCGTGCCTGCCATTCGGTAATATTTGAGCAAGAGTGTGTTTCACGATAGCAATTTTGGCTCGGCACCCATGTCTCCAAATCATATTGACGATATTTAGGCGCTCCCATATCGCCGGTGCAGATATCTAAAACCTGATAAGGTAATTCCAAAGCTTGCAAAACTTCTTCGGAAATCTGCAACAAAGTTTGTTGCCATTTATCGCTTTCTGCCACATCATTTTTACAAATTACAAATTGCTCGGTTTTGAAAAATTGGTGAACACGCACCAAACCGCGGGTATCTTTACCGGCGGCTCCGGCTTCGCGACGAAAACACGGTGAAAATCCGGCGTAAAGAATCGGTAAATCTGCTTCATTCAACAATTCATCGGCACGCAAAGAGTTCAAAATTAATTCTGCTGTGCCGGATAAATAAAGATCATCAGCAGGCATGTAATAAATTTCATCACGTGCGAAAGGCAAATATCCCTGATTAAATAACGGTTTTTCCTTAGATATTGCCGGCACGGTAATTAAATTAAATCCGTGACTACGCAATATATCCATAACCATCATGTGAATAGCTAACTCCAATTGAGCTAAGTCATTTTTAATAGCGTATGTGCGTGAACCGGAAACTTTGGCAATGCGTTCCATTTCGCCCCAATCGTTAACTTCCATAAGCCCAATATGGTCACGCGGAGTAAAGTCAAAATGCGGCACCTCTCCGACTTTACGTCTAACAACATTTGCACTGTCATCCGGTCCGTCCGGACTATCTTCACTCGGATAGTTTGGCATTCGGAGCATCATATCCTCAAATTTTGCCTGTAATTCAGACAATTTTTCCTGCTCCACTTTGAATTGTTCTCCAATTTCTTTACTTTTGGCAATTATACTCGGACGCTCATCATTAGAGGCTGATTTGATTGAGTTACTGAGTTTGTTTTTTTCTTCTGCCAAAGCTTGCGATGAAGTTTTCAGCTTATTCATTTCATAAAAAACAGCCAACAATTCATCAACTTTTTCCGCCGGAAAACCTTTTCTTCCCAAACTTTTTTTCACCCAATCGGTATTATCCGCAATAAATTTTATATCTAACATTTTAATCTGCCTCTAAAAAAATTAAACCGTAGCAATTATACGTTTATTATTATAAAATTGGCAAAATTTGATTGACTTTTACACAGAATAGATATATTTTGCTGATGTTTGAACAGCAAAAGAGGTAATTATGTTTGCAAATAAATGTATTTTAACCGGCGTAAAGCCAACCGGAAAACCGCATATAGGTAACTATTTCGGAGCCATAAAACCGGCGATTGCCATGGGGCATCAGGCCGAGCGTTTTAATTTGTTCATCGCCGATTATCATGCAATTAATTTTATGAAAGATCCAGAGCTTTTGCAAAAGGAAATAAAGGAAATTGCTTGCATTTATTTGGCTTCCGGTTTGAATCCACAACAAGATTATTTTTATCGCCAGTCGGATATTCCCGAAATCAACGAAATTACCACGATTCTTTACGCTTTTACCCCAAAAGGATTTATGAATAAATCGCATGCCTATAAAGCTTGTGTGGAAAAAAATTTAGCAGAAAATAAACCGGCTGATGACGGAGTTAATATGGGGCTATATACTTACCCTACTTTAATGGCGGCGGATATTTTGTGTATGGATACTGATATAGTGCCGGTAGGTAAAGACCAGATTCAACATGTGGAAATTGCTCGCGATATTGCCGGCGCGGTAAATGCCTATTATGACAAAGAAATATTAAAGCTGCCGACTTATGTAACAGCCGATAATGTGGCGGTGTTGCCGGGGATTGATGGTCGCAAGATGAGTAAATCGTATAACAATGTAATTCCGCTGTTTGAAGATGAAAAGGTTATCAAAAAAGCCGTATATTCCACAGTTACCGATTCTAAACCGATTGAAGAACCTAAAAATCCCGATGATGTGATTGTATACCAAATATACAAGTGCATTGCTCCGGCGGAAAAAGTGGAGGAGATGGCTGTTGGTTTACGCGAAGGCAAACTCGGTTACGGACATGTTAAAGGTATGCTTTTGGAGGCAATTTTGAGCGAAACCAAAGAGCAAAAACAAGCATATGACTATTATATGGCGCATTATGATGAAGTGCAAGGCTATTTGGAAGATGGCGCTGCTAAGGCACGTCCGTATGCCAAACATACCTTGCAACGCCTGAAAGAAACCCTGTTCGGAAATCTATAATAAAATAAGATACTTCACCTCTAACGAAATAAAAGAGTAATTGAATTACTATTCAAAGAGGAACAGGTTGTTATAGCCTCTTCTATATCTAAACTCGTTCCACAGAAAAAGTAATACGACAAATCTCTTCCATTACTACCAGTTTTTTTACTGCAATAAAAAATGCAAAAGTCAAACATATTTTAGAAAATGCGCAAATATATTTTGCCGTTAATGTTTGCGGCGCGCAAGAACTACACTAAAAAACTACACAAAAGTGCACTATATACTATAACCTCCCTTGCGGGCTCTACATAGTAGATATAAGCAAGGGAGGTTATTAACTTTATTCGCTAAGCGCGATTTCTAAAATTATTTCAAAATCTTAGAAACAACACCCGCACCAACAGTGTGACCACCTTCACGAATAGC
>JAFUSA010000026.1 GCA_017480745.1 Alphaproteobacteria bacterium | reverse complement strand
TTCATTTCTTCCGATATGTGAGGTAGATGCGCCGTTGTTTTTGAGCGCCGTGTACAACAAGAGGTACACAAGCGAAAAAACAACCAGCAGATGCCCACAGAGCGGGAGAAGTATGATAGAAATGTTGGGCGTATTAGCCATAATCGGTGTTTTATCGGTTGGTGGCATTGCCGGATATTCAAAAGCCATGATGAAATATCGCATCAACAAAACCATTGAGCAAATAACACTCATTGCCGGTAATGTGCGTGCCTTTTGGGGACCACAGAAGAATTATATCGGGGTGGATTGTAAGGGATTTTATTGCAACGCCTCCGGTTGCTATGGTTATGTCGTTGATGCAGACGGAAATCCTAGCGCTGCTAACAATGGCTGTCCGATAGTTAAAAAAGCCAAAATATTCCCTGATGAAATGATTACTGTAACTGATGGTAAGATTATGTCTATTACCAATCCTTTTGGTTACGGGGTTGGTTTATATGCAGAAGATAAATCAACTGGCGGTGATAAGCAGGCGTTTAGTATTGCTTACAAAATAGATGGTAATATAGAAGCATGTATCGAACTGCTAAGCCAAGATTGGGCCGAAGCAAAAAATATTGCCGTTAATATTTATAATGAAGGTAGTGAGCTTGATTATTACTTCAAATCTTTACCAATTCCGGTAGATAAAGCTACTGAAAAATGTGCAGAAGTAATAGAATCCAATCCTGATGGTACACAGCTATACTTTTATTTCGATATAGAACCTAATTCAGAACCTTGGAAAGATGTTGATTGGGCGGATTGATATTCTTTTTACTCTGCCGGCGCTTTTAATGGCGCCGGCGGATTATATGTTTATTCCGCTTCTAACTTTTCTTCAATTTGTTTAATCAACTCCGGTTCTCCGGCGTAGATTTTTTCCCATACCACGTCAACATTCGGTAACTTATTTCGCAGCCATGTGCGCTGACGTTTTGCATATTGCCGTATATGCGTCTTTGCCTCGGTCAAAGCTTCGCCCAAATTGTGAAGTCCGCGAATGAACATACCTAATTCCTGCACTCCTAAAGCTTTCATCGCCGGTAAATCATTTGGCAATTCACGCGACAGCAAGGTCTCAATTTCTTTCAATACTCCCTGTTCATAAACCATTTTGTCCAAACGCTTGTTACAACATTCCTCAATATCTTCAAGCGCCGGCATAATTTTAACAACAGTATATTTTGCTTCCGGCAATTTTTGAATAAGCGGCATTTTATACCAATCTGAAACCTTTATTTTGGTCGCGCGTATAATTTCCAGCGCTCGCACCACACGCATTTGATCGCGAGGACTTATTTCAGCAGCAATTTCCTTATCTGCTGCACGCACTGAACGATACAAGCGATATAACCCCTGCTTTTGTAAGCGCTTTTGCACATCGTCACGAACTTCTTGCGGAATTTCCGGAATCGGACTCACTCCATCCACCAACGCATTAACATACATTCCTGTTCCACCAACTACAACCGGCAACTTCCCTTTACTCCAAACATCGCGTATAGTCTCGGCACACAACTCAGCCCATTCCACCACATTTCCACGCTTAGAACAATCATAAATGCCAAACAAGCGATGTTCAACCTCTTTTTGTTCCTCTTCACTCGGCGAAGCGGCTATAATCGGAATATCTTTATAAATCTGCATAGAATCGCAATTTATGATTACACCGTTCAGCTTTTTTGCCATATCAAGTGCCAACTTCGATTTTCCCGATGCGGTAGGCCCCGTAATTACCAAAACACTGTTTTCTTTCATCTATTCCTCCAACGGACAATTATCTATCAATTCCGCAAATTCTGCTTTTTTACGTTCATACATTTCCTTATTTTCGCCTTTTAACCCCTGCAATTTACGAGCAATAACATATTGAGGCAACAGTTTTTTTATTTCATCAACAGGTTGAGCCCAATTTTGCGGACGAATACGAATTTTTTTACCCTCTCCTGCCGAAACACGCGGAGTTATTTCGCCACTTTCTGCATCTTCAAATTCCTTCAGAATCAGGCGAATATTTTCCATTGTCCCCGGAACCAAAAATTCTATAAACTCACCGGAATTAATATAGTTGCGAATTTCAAAAATTGCATCATTGCCCTGCCATTCCACAATAGAGCCGGCAAACAGCCATTCACCAAGTGTGCGTGTATATTCATAGTTTTGGCTTATATTGGTTAATTTACCATCATGAAAACCCAAACAATAGCCACGATTTTGCAAAGCATATAAATCATTCATATATTTGTTATAATCCCAACTTTGCGGATTGGCATAATAATCATCAATCGCTTGCCGATAGGCACGTGCCACCGTGCCGGCATAATATTCTGTTTTATTGCGTCCCTCCACTTTTAAGGAATCCATACCTATGGCTAAAATCTCGTTTAAGCGAGGCATCAAACACATATCTTTTGAGTTGAGCAAATAACCGCCGTGATCATCTTCAACTACTTCATAATATTCTCCCGGACGAAATTCTTCTTCCAACAAAAATTCAAAAGCTTTGGCGTTATCTTGATTGATTTCAATTTCTTTAACTGTGCCATCTTTCAAACGCAAGTGCATTTTATAGTGCCAACGACAACAATGTGCACACTTACCTTTGTTAGCACTTCTGTCTGCCATAAAATTAGAAATCAAACATCTGCCGGAATAAGACATACACATCGCTCCGTGAATAAAGCATTCAAGCGGAATATCAGGGCATTGTCGCCGAATCTCAGCCATTTCAGCAAATGTAACCTCGCGCCCCAAAACACACAAACTTGCCCCCATTGACTGCCAAAACTTAATCGTTTGTGCCGAACATATATTTGCCTGCGTAGAAACAAAACGTTTCAACTCCGGCGCATTTTTCTGCAAATAATAAAACACCCCCGGATCGGCAACCAAAACACCATCAGGCTGTAACTCTTGCAAAGTAGCCACAAATTGCGGCAACTTTTCCGCTTCTTCATTATGAATATATAGGTTCAAGGTTAAATATATTTTTTTGCCCATAGCGTGAACAAAATCAATTCCTTCTTTTAAGTCTTCTAACGTAAATTTAGATTGCGTTCGTAAACTCATATCCGGTGTGCCGGCATAAACAGCGTCAGCACCGTATAAAATGGCGGTTTTTAATTTAACCAACGAACCGGCCGGTAAAAGAAGTTCTGCTTTTTTCATTTTTTAACCTCAATTTTTGTTGTTATAGCTTCCAATTTACCGAGCGGGGTTGATTCCACCACCGCTTTGGCCAAAAAAGGAGCTTCCGTATCTTTATCATATAAAATCCAAAAGTAAAGAGGGGTATCGTCTTTTATTATCATACCTGCATCTGTTTTTTTCAGATTTTGCATATAAAATTCACATTTCAGAGCCCGACCGGAAAAATAGTCGGTTTTGATTTTTTCTTTTCCCAACGATTTTGTGCGAATCAAAGAATAATTTTTGCCATTAAATGAATATTGTTCGATATTACAGTTGCCTTTGCGCAATATTTGTTCCACAATAGCGGCAAACGCCGTCAGAATATCGTTTGAACTTTCACGATTTTCATCAATCGTTATATCATCTTTGCGGGTGCGCTTGTCTTTTTTGCTGATACGATATTGTGGAATACCGTTTTTATAAACAATTTCTTTGCTACGTTTATGAAAGCGAGATTCTGTTTCATAAAAATAATCCTGTGGCTGAAATTTACCTTTACTGTAAGTGCCGACGCTATGATATGTGGCTTTAAACGGATATATGGCTCCGAAGGTTCCAACCGAGTTCATTGATGTTTTAATATCATAATCCTTATCGCGATAAAAACTGTAAGTCAGCGTTTGTTCCAACGCATCAAACATTCCGACAGATGTTTTAATGTGTTGTTTTAGCTGTAGAGCCGCCGCATTTTCAGCATAACAAAGCAACAACAAAAATATCAAACAACTTTTCATAATTTAGCCATTCATTAAACAATTTCCCATACAATAACACAAATTTTGAAATAATAAAGGAAAAAATTGATGAATCGTAAAGTTTTGTTATTATACGGTGGTTTTTCGGCCGAAAAAGAGGTTAGCATAAATTCAAAATCCGATACGGCAAATGCACTTAAAAGCAGTGGATATACGGTTATTGAGCATAATCTGACCGATGTGTGGAAATTGTTAGATGTTATTAAAAAGGAAAAACCAGATGTTGTATATAACGGTCTTTACGGTAACTGGGGGGAAGACGGCGAATTACAAGGATTTTTGGATATGTTGCAAATTCCTTACACACATTCCGGACTGCGCGCATCAGCTTTGGGCATGGATAAGCAGTTGACTAAATTGATAGCCGCAGCAAACGGAATCAAAGTAGCCAATGGTAAAAAAATGCTTGCCGGAGATTATTTGAAAAACAACTGTTCTATCCCCTACCCTCATGTTATCAAACCGGTTTCCGATGGTTCAAGCGTAGGTGTATTTATTGTTAAAACCGAAGCCGATAAGGTAAAAGTGCAATATTCCGATGAAAGTTTGGAAGTTTTGGTTGAAGAATTTATTGACGGACACGAATTGACAGTTATGTGCTTAAACGGTAAATCTTCGGTGGTAACAGAGTTGTGCGCCAAAAATGAATTTTATGACTATGAAGCAAAGTATACTGACGGTGTTACTCAGCATATTTTACCGGCACCGATTCCCAGCGATGTGGCAGAAACATGTTGTCGTTATGCCGAAACATTGCACAATGCGCTTGGCTGCAACACACTTTCACGTTGCGATTTTCGCTATAACACGAAAGACGGCGTTGTTTTGTTAGAAATCAATACTGCCCCGGGAATGACCGCGCTTTCCTTAGTGCCGGAACAAGCAAAATATTTAGGTATAACCTACGCTGAACTTTGCGATATGTTGGTGAAAAACGCAAAGTGCCGAGAAAGGTAGTAGTCTATATTATGGATTTGCAATTTTTTGCAAAAATCAGCAAAAAAAACTTGTCAAACAAGAAAGAATGCTTTATAAGGACGGCAATTTTTTAATATGGAGTGGTGTTATGGGTTTTAACTGTGGTATTGTCGGCTTACCGAATGTGGGAAAATCAACTTTATTCAATGCGTTAACGCAAACTATTTCAGCACAGGCTGCAAATTTTCCGTTTTGCACAATTGAACCGAACACCGGACGTGTTGCTGTGCCGGATAAACGTTTGGATAAATTGGTTGAAATGGTAAACCCTAAAAACATTGTTCCAACACAGTTGGAATTTGTTGATATTGCCGGATTGGTAAAAGGTGCCTCAAAAGGTGAAGGTTTGGGAAATCAGTTTTTAGCAAATATTCGCGAAACAGATGCCATAATCCACGTTTTGCGTTGCTTTGAAAATGAAAATATTACCCATGTTGAAGGTGGTGTTGATCCGGTGCGCGATGCTGAAATAGTTAAAACTGAATTGATGATTGCCGATTTGGAATCGCTCTCTAAAAGAATTGATCAACTGCGCAAAAAAGCAACCGCCGGAGATAAAGATGCCGCTGTTAGTGTAAGGGTTATTGAACCGATTATATCTGCTCTGCAACAAGGAAAGCCGGCAAGCTCTGCTGCACCTGATTCTGCTGATAAAGAAGCCTCTAAATGCTATAAGATGTTGCAGCTATTAACATCTAAGCCGGTGTTATATGTGTGTAATGTAGATGAAGATTCAGCCTCGGACGGTAACAAATTCTCGCAAGCCGTTGCCGAAATGGCAAAGGCCGAAGGAGCACAAAGTGTTATTATTTCTGCCGAAATAGAAGCCGAAGTGGCGCAATTGGAATCCGAAGCAGAAAAGAAAGATTTTCTATCGGCTTTAGGATTGGAAGAAACCGGACTTTCCAAAATTATTCGCGCCGGATATGCTTTATTGGGCTTGCAAACCTATTTTACCGCCGGTCCCAAAGAAGTAAGAGCTTGGACTTTTGTTAAAGGAATGAAAGCTCCACAGTGTGCCGGAATTATTCACTCTGATTTTGAACGTGGTTTTATCAGAGCAGAAACAATATCTTATGATGATTATGTTAAATTCGGTGGTGAAGCAGGTTGTCGCGACGCCGGTAAAATTCGCTCCGAAGGTAAAGATTATCTTGTGCAAGACGGCGATTTAATGAACTTTTTGTTTAACGTATAAATTTTTCAGTGATATGAAGCTTTTAACACCGGCGCGCTATAAAACATAATTTTTTCCGCCTGCTCCGCTGTTGTCTTGCCCAAACAACCGCCAAATTGGCGATGCGGTTTGTAAGAATAGGTGCATAAATCTAAAAACTCTTCATTCACAATGGTGTTTGCTCTTGCCTCTGTACTTCTAAAATAATATATACCGTCATATTCATCATATTTTTTGAGTTTGTTATGCATATTCTGCACTTCGTCTTGAGACAGAATCAAAGTAATATTCGATGGAGCATAGGCATAATCATATTCCGGCAAATAAAATCTTACTGCTAAATGCTCACGAGAATGGTTAAAAATAAGCAAAGAATTTTCCGGCACATTTTGCTTAACATATTCGCTCATACTCATATAGGTTTTATCCTGCATTTCTTCATAATTCAGGCTATACGACAAAATAACCGTCGGCAAAAGCATAACGGCAAAAAACTTGCGGTATTTTTTATAATATACAAGCACAATGGAGGCACACAAGTAAAACATTACCAAAAACGGATACAGATAGCGACCGATCAACATAGGCCTTAACAACGAACTGATAAAATAGCTTATAAAATAAAACAATAAACAAATAATAATGAACCATGCAACCGCATACACCCTCTTCCGCTCTGCTCTATTTTCAAGCGTAAATTCCAGCATAAGTGACCATAAAAATGCCGACATAACCACATAAAAAGCACTGGTCTCACGAAACATAAAGAAAAATGCAAAAGCAGCAAGCTCGGCATAACCTAACTTAGGATACCAGTTGGCTTTCATACTACCGTATTGATTGATAAACACCAACAACCACGGTAAATATGCCAAACTGACAAACGCTCCCCATAAAAACATTTTGCCGATGTCTTTATAACGTTTTTGCCGCAACAAATATAAGAACAGCCCGCCCCAAATTAAAATATTCCATATACCGCAAAGATAATGATTATACATTCCCAGCAAACTGCACAGCGCAAGCCAAAACCAATCGCCGCGCTTGTTGTTATAGCATATACACAGCGCATACACAAACGCACCGGCAACCAAC
>JAFUSA010000025.1 GCA_017480745.1 Alphaproteobacteria bacterium | reverse complement strand
TTTATAGAAAAAATACATAAACGAAAACCGCCGGAACACTTCCGACGGCTTCTCTTTGGTAGGCGCTGAGACACGGCTTGAGGCAGAAAAACAACCTCTAAATGTTGTTTTTCAACGAAAGGCGCAGTGTTCATAAATTGCAAGCCAAATTATTTTGCGCGCAGCAATTTATCAGAACACAAGCGGAACTCCCAGAGGGAGTTCGAACCTTTTTATAAAAGCATATAAACGAAAACCGCCGGAACACTTCCGACGGCTTCTCTTTGGTAGGCGCTGAGAGGTTCGAACTCCCGACCCTCTCGGTGTAAACGAGATGCTCTTCCAGCTGAGCTAAGCACCCATCAACAGAAACATTTGTATTTCCATCTAAAACAAAAGTCAAGTACTTTTTTTTATTTTTTTCACATTTTTTTGCATATTTTTTCATAAAATACGCATTATCAAATATTTAAATCGCAAAAAAAATTGTATATATCCTCTGATTACATATATTTTTTTCTTTACTTTTGTTATTTTTACGCTATAAATACAAAGTATTTTTGCGAGGTTTTAATGATAAATGACTTAACAATCGGGCATCCGCTCAAATTAATCATAAAATTTGCCCTTCCTCTATTGCTTGGCAACTTGTTTATGCAGCTCTACCAAATATCCGATATGATTATTGTGGGGCATTTAATAAGTGTCAACGCTTTGGCGGCAATCGGTGCATCTGCCCCAATTTACATGGTATTTTTAATGATTGCATTTGGTTTTACCGGCGGTTTAACGGTTATCACCGCCCAACGATTCGGAGCCAAAGACGAATCCGGTGTTCGCGCGTCTGTTTTTCATTGTTTATTGGCTTCATTGGCTTTAAGCATTTTATTGACCTTGGGATTGGTTATCTTTCTCAAACCGTTACTACGCCTGACAAACATTCCAAAGGAAATTTTTGCTGACGCTTATAATTTTATGCTTATATTGTCGCTGAGTTCGGTAATGATTGTGATATATAATTTACTGTCCGGCCTGATTCGAGCCTTAGGCGACAGTAAAACACCTCTTTATTTTCTGATTTTTTCATCACTGATAAATATTATCCTGAATTTTATTTTTATCAATAATTTTCATTGGGGAGTCGCTGGCTCGGCATGTGGCACTTTTGCGGCCAACAGCATCGCCGTCATAACCTGTTTTATATATATGTGGCGCAAATTTCCGTTATTGAGGTTATCTCCCAAATATATGCACTACAATGCAGCGATTATGCGTGAACACTTGCAAATTGCTTTTCCTATGGCTTTGCAATTTTCCATTCTGTCTTTCAGTATAATGATTGTGCAAAGTGTTTGCAACTCTTTTGGTGCTGATGTAATTGCCGCATTTGCCGCCGCATTTCGTATTGAGCAATTTGTTACACAGCCACTGCTTGCCATAGGTTTGGCAATGGCCACTTTTTCGGCACAAAATTGGGGAGCTAACTTACTTTCTCGAATCCGCCGCGGCGTGCGTTATGCATTTTTTATTACCACAAGCATAAGTTTTGCCGGATTTCTGTTGATAAGGAAAATTGGCTCGTCCATGATTGCCATGTTTATTGATACCGGTGATAATTCGGCCAACAATATACCGTTGATTATAGATATTGGCGAGCAATATTTGGTTATAAGTACTTTTTTCTATTTTTTCCTTGGATTGATATTTGTTTTTCGCAATACAGTGCAAGGAATGGGCAAACCGATAGTTCCGCTTATTTCCAGCATTTTAGAACTATGTACTCGGGCCTTTGCCGCCATTTATTTGGCTAATCTGTTAGGCTATGAAGGTATATTGTATGCCAGTCCGATTTCGTGGGTTTTGGCTGGTATGTTCGTAGTTTGCGGCTACTATTACTACATTCGCAAATTCAGTAGGGACCGCCTGCGCTGGAAATTAGGAGAGATTAAACAACACCTGAAAGAAAACGGTCCCGTTGATTAAAACAAAAAACATTTATTTAACTATAACTACTCTTATTCTAAATATTCGTGCGTGTTTATAAAATCACTAATATATTGTTTGAATCTCGTTTTGAATGCTTGGTCAATACAATATTCATCAAGCATTCGCAACATAGCCTGAATAACTCCTAATTTTTGACAATATTCAATAGAATAGCGATAATTTATATCCGTAAACCACGATAAATAACCTATCATTCTGTCAGCCACTCCGGAATCTTCCGAGCGAGGAGTTGTGGTTCCGCTAAACGCAGTTTGTCGCACCATTTCAGAAACTATCCCATCAACTTCCGGCACAAAATTTTCCTTTCCCAAAAACAATGGCAACACATTTTTTTCACGTATCATCATATTTAAATTGGCTATTTTATCGGCATCACGAATAATGAAGCAAATTTTTTTGACTTCATCGCGCAATTTATCATCTTCTATTTGCTGATATTCCTCATCTTCATACAATTTTTCAATAATATGCCCATGGTGTTTTATTGGCAGCCATATCCGAATATCACAAAACTGCGGCATATTTCTCAGCAGTTCGGAGGCTCCGACACCGTGATCATACTTGCCTTTTTGCTTTAATTTATAAACAATTTCCGTAAACCGACAAACATCATGTAGTAAAACCGCACTTTTCACCATACGGATATATTTTTCATCCTTATTTTGCAACCATTTTATACGTTTGATAATATAGTTTCCGGCACCGGCAACCTGCATTGAATGACGCCATTTTTCTTCGGTATATTTCTTAAAAAAATCGTCTTTTTTTACAATTTCCAAACCATTTTTATATTGCTGTTGCAATAATTTATAGTCTGTATCAGTATGTTTATAACACATATTCTTACCTTTTTTCAGATTTTTCTTATAGTTACACTTTTTGCAAAAAATTTGCACATATTAATATTTATTTTTATCAAAAAACAAATCATAAAAGAAAAATACAGCAGAAAGTAAAGCTATTGCCAAAAGCAAATAAACCATAAAGTGTATAAAACCTATGCACAATATAACTCCGACAATAAACAAACCTATTTTTGCCAACCATTCCAATAAATAAGCCCTGTCCCATGCACGTTTTTCTACACTGATATCGCTTGCTCCGCGGAAACCGTGTCCGCATTTCAGGCAATTTTCCGCCAATGGAGGCATGTTCGCCCCGCAATTATCGCAAACAATATAAAACCCTTCCCCTTCATCACTCATCGGGCGCTTGCAATGCGGACAAAAACGCCAGCGCAATATTTGTTTAGGCTCAACTTCTTCCTGACAATAAAAACAAAAAAACTTTTTCATCGGATATCCCTTCTTTTGGATTGATTGTAAGTTTTTTATTTGTAAAAAGCAAGCAATATTTTCATTTTTTACATTTTTGCTCAATGCAGACTAAAAAATATTCGGATTTGTGCAATTTTTTAGTTGATTTATTGCACTTTCGTTTTTATATTGTCTACACGATGAGGATATTAAAAATGAAAAATAAAATAAAATTCGGAATATTTTTATTTGCGCTGACAACATTTTTTTCCGCCCCGCTCAGAGCCGAAGAAAATGATGGAGCACTTGAAACATATAACCGCGCAATGTTTAACTTTAACTCAACTGTTGATTATTATATAGTTAAACCGTTAGCAAAGGGATATCGTGCCATTACAAATGAATTTGTGCGAGAGAGAGTGCATAATTTTTTTAACAACCTCAAAGAACCGGCTTCAACCATAAACCATTCATTACAAGGCGAGTTTGCCGAGTCTGCTAAATCATTAGGACGTTTTACCGTAAACACCACTCTTGGGTTGTTAGGCACCTTTGATGTCGCTTCCGGTTGGGGAATAAACAAAAACAGAACCGGTTTTGATGAAACTTTGGCGGCTTGGTGCGTGCCGGACGGACCTTTTGTTATGTTGCCGTTTTTTGGCCCGAGCACACCGCGAGCAACCGTTGGTATGGCCGGAGATGCCGCGGCAAATCCGCTTTATTGGGGAGATTATTACACCAACTTTAACCACGATTGGGAAGAATACAGTTTTTATTATGGTATAAGCGCGTTGGGTTTTGTTAGTTTGCGAGAAGAAAATATTGAATTTTTGGATAAATTAACCGCCAATTCGGTTGATCCTTATACCACAATTAAGTCGGCATATATCCAAAATCGGATGAAAATGAAAATTTGCGGAAAGCCGGCAGAAGAAGAAAGCGCAAGCTATGATTTTGATTTTGACGACGAAGAATTTGTAGAATAAATTTTATGAGGACTTAAAACTATGTATAAATTTATCACATTATTACTGACTTTTGTGATGTCGATAAGCTTTGAGGCAAATGCCGCAATAGACGGGAAAAAAGCCGAAAATTTCATTAAAAACGTTACTAATACCGGCATTGAAGAATTAATAAACTCCAATGCTTCGGAACAAGAAAAGCAGGAAAAATTTACTAAGCTTTTTAACGAAGATTTAGATTTAGATTTTATCGGAAAATTTGTTTTGGGACGTTACTGGCGAACTGCTAACTCCAAGCAACGCAAAGAATTTATTGATGTATATCGCAAATTAAACATTCAAACATGGTCTGAGCGCTTTAATGAGTTTAAAGGCAAACATTTTGAATTTACCGGCACAGAAAAATCAAAATCAGCTGACCAGATTTTTGTTAATACTCAGGTTCCAATGCAGGAAGGTGCGCCAGCATCCGTAAAATGGCGAGTTAAAGAAACCAACGGCAAATTGCGGATAGTTGATATTATTATTGAAAATGTGAGTTTGGCACAAACCGCGCGTAGCGAATATACATCATATATTCAAAAATCTCCAAACGGTATTGACGGACTGATTAAAGATTTGAAGGCCAAGTTAAAATAATTTAAGCGAGGGATAAATGATTTTGCAGGCAGTTGATAAAAACGGCAACGTTATGGAATATAATACTGAAATCCGGAGCAAAGAGCTTACAATATTGTATTTTTATCCCAAAGACAACACCTCGGGGTGCACCAAGGAAGCTTGCGATTTTAGGGACAATATGAATCGCTTATTGCAATATGCAGAAGTTGTCGGAGTTAGCCCTGATAACATTGTCAGTCACCAAAAATTTCAGCAAAAACAAGGCTTAAATTTTATTTTGGTTGCCGATGTTGAACATAAGTTGGCAGAGCAATACAGTGTATGGAAAGAAAAATCCATGTATGGTCGTAAATATATGGGTATAGAACGCTCAACTTTTGTTTTAAACTCTCAGGGTGAAGTTATTAAAGAATGGCGCAAAGTTAAAGTCAACGGTCACGTTGACGAGGTGTTGAACTTTTTGGAAAAATAATTAACGACAAATATTCATCGGCTCCGCCTTAAACAGCGGAGCTTGGTGATTTGTTTAAAAACGTTATTTCCAAAAATTAGAATTGACATCTATACCAAAATGTAAACGTATCTCGTTATAACCATCAAAGCAATTATCTGTGGCGAAATTTAAATCTACTGGCGGTGTTATTAATGGTACAGGACCATTAATAGAGATTGCGTTAACTCCGGCACTACTCCAATCATGAGTTGCTAACTCAATACATGCTTCTTGAGGTAATAGGGATTCCATTACAAACGCCTGCATATCACCGCTTTGAGATTTCACTACTGAATATAAATTAACCTCTCCACCAAAAGGATTGGTAATAGACATAATCTTACCATTAGTTACAGTAATCATTTCATCAGGGAATATTTTGGCTTTTTTATGTATAGGGCAGCCATCACCGGAAGATTGCCCAGAGCAACCGGAGGCTTTGCAATTATATCCAGAACAACTCACCCCGATATAATTCTTCTGTGGTCCCCAAAAGGCACGCACATTACCGGCAATTAGTGTTATTTGCTCAATGGTTTTATTGATGCGATATTTCATCATTGCCTTTGAATATCCGGCAATTCCACCAACACTCAAAACACCAATGATAGCAAGAACGCCCAACATTTCTATCATTGAACGACCAGTCTGGCTCCCTCGTCCTTTGCGGGAGAGAGAATCATTATTTTTTATTTCAAAGTTTCTCATAGTAAACTTCCTTTCATTAAATTAGTTGTTTTAATACCAAAATTGCCGCCAGATAAGACGGCTGGAAGCTGAAAACTATCAATTTGAATAGTGTGAGTTATTTAATTTCTCTTATTCACCCACCTTCCAACCTTAGTCGGAAACGATTTTAACGTCTTTTACTGACGCAAATTGAGAGGTTTTCAGACCCCAGATGATTTTCACCTCATCTTATTCTTGTATTATCATATATTTTTTTTAAAGTCAAATACTTTTAAAAAAACACAAAAAGCAACACCGGCTCCGCCTTAAACAGCGGAGCCGATATTAAATTGAACAAATATTCTACATTGAGCGAACGTTTTGCTGACGCATTACCGAAGGCATATTTTCACGAATACTGTCGCTGCTCAAAGTGCGTTGAACATTGCTATTTGCCTGACGCATCTCTTGTGACAAAAACTTGCTTTTCTGCTCATCAGACATATTTTCAAAAATCTTCGCTTTTCGTGGAATACGCGACAAAATATTATCCCTCTCATCTTGTGGAACCTTAGCCAAAACACTACTGGATAAAATATCCAATGTTTCTGGTTTAAAGTGTTGCATTCTGCGGCTGACACGTTGATTTTTCAACAAATTTAATAATTTATCCTGACGTCCGTTTGTCTCAATTCGCTGAACCAAATCGGCAACCTGAGGCATTAAATCATCTTTGCTGATATGCCCACGGTTATATTTTGCTAACAAGTGAAGCAAATATTTTTCCGGCTGATTTTCCATCAAATCTTTTTTGATTATATCTCTTGTTTTAATTCTGCTTTCACGCCATGCTTGTTTTTCTTCATCAGTCATGGTGTTATTAAGAGCTTTATCACGCAAAGATTCGCGGAATTGACGTTGTTGAGCCAATTCATGCGCCGCATGCAATGAATAACCGGCGCTGGCTGCGGCAATAAATACCGCAGCGGCCATATCATTAATAATATCAGCCGGCATTGAATATTTTTCTGCCACAGCAGCTCGAGCATCTTCAACCCTCTTAATTTCAGGATGTTGTTCCATTTCACGCAATGTTTGTACCTCGCCGCGAGCTGCCGCATCTAAAATTTCCTGCGGAACATCATTACCGTATCTCTGCCGAATTATACCAGGAACACTCAACCAAACTTCATACTTATATGAATATTTAGCAGTTAAGCGTGCAATCTCCTCATCTTTTAAATCCGGCGACTGTGCCAAATAAAAATCATTACCCTCGCCTTTTGCCGCCAGATAATCTAAAAAATCACCGCTGAAATTTCCCATGGCTTTTCTCCTTTACTTTACCTTAACTTAGTTGGTCCGTTCGTGAGTATTGGCTATGCTCGGAGGATTCAAAGTGTTACACTTGGCTTTAATATCAGCGTCTGTTCCACCGAGACGTTCATAAGTATGCGCCGTAATTTTGCTTTTTTGTATAAAGCTATCTAACGCATCACCATCAAGTTTTGAGTGTTTAACACCTTTGGAATCGGTAAATTCTGCCGAAAGCCCCAATTTTGCTTTATTGATGCTGTCAATTTCAGCCTGACGGGCTTTTCTGTCTTCAATAAAGCTTGTTGAACCTGCCGGCGCCGAATCGCGATAATCACGACGTTTTTTAAGCTCTTCAATTTTATCGGCTATTCTCGTTTGTTCGGCTGTTAAATTATTTTCGCCGCCTTCATTCAACTTAGCGACAATAATTCCCTTGAATTCTTCCGGATTCTGATAAAAATATTTAGCGAGCATCATTTTATCGGTTTTGTCATTTTTTGCTAATTCAGTGTAGCGAGCCAAAGCATCGGCATCATCGGAAGTTGGCTTACCATCATTATCAAACGATATTTTATCACGAATTAACTTGGCACTTTCTACCTGATTATCAAGCGCCTGAGATATTTTTTGTTTGTCTTCATCGCTAAACTCTTTTGTAGAAAGTTCATTACGCTTAGGAGCTACATCTGTATTTTGATCTGTCGGCTCTTCACGATGTCTAAGTCTTCTTTCAAACTCTGCATATCTGGCCCCTAACTCCTGACGCAACATACTTATATCTTCCGGAGTAAATTGCGGAATGTTTCCGCTCATTTTTTTACCGTTCAAAACACAAGCTGCCGCCAAGCGAATAGCCATATCGTGCGGCATCTCGGCAAAATTAATGTTCTTACCGGCATTTTCAGGATCTTTTACAATGGTTTCAAACACCTCTATTTTGGCGTTGCTGGAAACATTAATATTATCCGGCGCGGTATATGTAATCTTTGCTCCGTTGAAAGTAGCAGAAAAACCATCGGTAAAACTTTCGTCACGCTGATAATTTTGCAAACTATCTTTTATGCTGTTATAATATTCTGCCTTTCGCCGAATCCAATCTTTATCATCACTGTTTTGTGCAGCCGGAGCATTATTGTTATCGGCGTTAACGGTTAACACCTCATTACCGCTATTTTCCGGTGGAGTAACAGTCTCAACCGCTGCACCGGAAGTATCCAACACTTGATTTCCGTTAATTTTATATCCCTTACCTTCAAGTGCCGCTAACAAATCAGACGCATTATCATAATCACCCCAATTTAAACCGGCAATTTCACAAGCTCTTTTCTGAACGTGCGACGGCTTGAAAACATCATCGGCAGATACGGTGTTTTCTTCACTATTTGTTACTTGTTCTTCGGCCATTATAACAACTCCATATAAAGTTTATATATACATTTATAACATACTTTTTACATTTTGTCCAGTCTTTTTGTGCATTTTTGCAAAAAAATTGCACAAAATTTGCTTAATTTAAACTTACTTTAATAAGTCATTCCGAAAATAACCCGTCAAAACGTTTAAAAGCCTAAAAATTTGCTTTATTTTTTTGCATTATAATGTTATATCTCAGTGCATGGAAAATAAGATGCAAATATATTTAGTCGGCGGGGCAGTTCGTGATATGGTTTTACAAAAGACGCCACACGATAGGGATTATGTAGTGTTTGGAGCCACTGTTGAAGATATGTTGCAAAAAGGTTTTAAACAGGTGGGTAAGGATTTTCCTGTTTTTCTGCACCCTGAAAGCAAAGATGAATATGCTTTGGCACGCAAGGAGGAAAAAATCGGCGACAAACACACCAGTTTTCGCTTTACATTCGGACCTGATATCACTCCGCAAGAAGATGTTGTGCGGCGAGATTTTACCTGTAATGCCCTTCTATACGATGAAAATACCCAAAAAATTATTGATTTGGTAGGCGGTGTGCGGGATATTGAAAATAAAATAATTCGTCACATCAACGCCGAACATTTTATTGAAGATCCTCTACGAGTGTTGCGAATGTGCCGTTTTGCGGCAAAACTGAATTTTGCCATTGCGCCGGAAACTATGGATTTAGCAAAAAAAATGGTGCAAAACGGAATGCTTAATCACTTAACCGCCGAGCGGATATGGAAAGAATTTGAAACTGCCATGAAAACTGTATATTTTGACAAGTTTATCATCTATATGCGCGAATGCGGTGCATTAAAAGTGATTTTGCCGGAAATTGACGTGCTGTGGCAAATTCCTGAACGAACAGACTATCATCCGGAGGGTAACAGCGGTGCACACACATTGTTAGTTTTGCATCAGGGGGCTAATTTATCTCCTTTACTTAAATACGCTTTATTGTTACACGATTCCGGAAAAGCCAAAACTCCGCCGGAATTATGGCCTCATCATCACGGGCATGACCGTGAGGGACGTAAGTTAGTATTGGAAATAAGTCAACGATTAAAAGTTCCGCACGAATTTAGAGATTTTGCCGTGTTGGTGGCGGAAAACCACATGAAACTGCGCCAGATTCCGCAAATGAACAACATCACATTGGTAAAGTTTATCCGTAGATTGAGCGGATATAAGCATTGGCAAAGATTGCTTGATTATATACGCGCTTGTCGGTGCGATATGTTTGGACGAGCCAAAGAAATCAGCGCCGAACAAATTGAAGAATACAGTGTGGCAGCAGCCTCTCTCATCAGAAACTACCGCATTCAACGCAAAATATGTGCACAAGATATGCCTGATTTTTATAAATTACCCAAAGATAAAAATTTTTTGCAAAAATATAACGAATTTCGCGCTAAACATATAGTTTAGCTATGGCTTGTAAATATTGTGTTCGCCATTATTTCATTGTGGGGAGGGATACAATGTTTCGTGTTATAAAGTTAGCCATATATTTGGCGGTTGGTTTTGGTGTTTTTACGGTTTGGCAGATTATTGAAAATAATCAAGAAACGATAAGAAGTAATTTGCAACATATGGGAGAGAATATCTCAAATTCCGTGGATAACATGGCTCAAAACGGAATGCAGCAGGTGCAAGATATGACAGACAATGCGTTGCAAAACCTTAACGACACTACTGAACAATATACTCGCGAATTAATGGAATAAATTAAATCCGCCGGCGTTGATAAAAGAGCGCCGGTGAAGCTTTTTGCCTGAAAGAAACATTTTATGAACAAGCGATAATATATGCCTTGACATTTTGTAACTTTTATGCTAAGAAATTTATTATACTGCATTTTTGTATTTAAAGATATTTACAAAGCAAACGAAGTTTTCGGACTTCGCTTTTTTTATTTTTTCCACTTGATAACCTTTAATTTTTGAGGAGTAAATAATATTATTCTTAATTGCTTGGATTTTAAGTGTTTTATACGCCGGAATCGGAGGATATTTTTGTGGCAAAATACAAGCACAAACAGCAAAAAAACATCGTTTAGTGAACAATACATAATGCAGAAAAACAATAACTTTAAGTGCCAAAGAATATTCTTATTTTTAGAGCTTTAGAAACACTTAAAAAAAACTGTAACAATATTCATAAAAACAAATATTCATAACTTTAAGGAGAAAAATAATGTCAAGAGGCACTCTGACAGTGGTTTATTCGTTTAAAGATAGCTTTAAAATGTTGAATAAACTGCAAAAAATGGCAATAGAAGAAGGTAATATCAACCTTGCTTTAAAAGCCGAAGAGCTAAAATGCAAACTTGCATCTTTGCAGGCAAATACCGATTGTCAATTAAGCAACGAACATTTAACAAAAATATTGGTGGATTTTATAAATGAAAGAGAAAACAGCACAAATACCGGAGATATTTGCCCCGCTGATACGTCAAAAGAAGAGGTATAAACTTTTTTATGGCGGACGAGCCGGCGGAAAGTCATATGCCTTTGCAGACAGCTTGTTGTTTTTAGGTCGTATGAAAAAACTGCGCATCGCCTGTATGCGTGAGGTGCAAGAGAGTATTAAAGATTCCGTGCATAAATTGCTGTGTGATCGCATAGCTTTTTATGAACTGAGCGATTATAAAACCACAGAAACTCAAATAATTAACCAAATCAGCGGCACAAGCTTTATTTTTAAGGGTTTGCAAGAACAAAATGCCGCAAATATAAAATCGCTTGAAGGTATTGATATTGTTTGGCTGGAAGAGGCGCAAAAAATCAGTCGTCGCAGTTGGGAAGTGTTAGATCCGACCATTCGCAAGACAGGTTCGGAAATTTGGATTTCGATGAACCGTGAAGAAGAAAATGACCCTATTTGGCAAGCACTTGCCATTAACCCTGACGAACACACTTTAATTGTTAAAGTAAACTATCAAGATAATCCGTTTTGTCCGGAAGAAATGCGCTATTTGGCCGAAAAATGCAAACGTGAAAACCCGCAAGATTATGAGCATATATGGTTAGGAGCGCCTCGTTCTGCCGGAGATTATAAGCTTATAGCTTATGCTGATGTGCGACGAGCGACGGAAAATTGCGGACTTATTACACATTCTCCGTTAATTATAGGACTTGATGTAGCCCGTTTCGGCGATGATAAAAGTGTATTTTGTTTCAGACGCGGGCGTGTTTGTTCCGAATTTATGAGTTTTGCGAAGTTAGATAATGTGGCTGTGGCAAATCAAGCAACCCGTTACATTCGTGAATATAATCCGATGCGTGTTTTTATTGATGCCGGAGGTGTCGGCGGCGGAGTGGTAGATATTTTGCTTGATCGCGGATTTAAAAAAATTGTGCGACCCGTAATGTTTGGAGCAAAAGCCGTTGCCGATGATCGTTATCATAACCGTCGGGCAGAAATGTGGGACGAACTGCGAATATGGTTGCAACAAGAAGCCTGCGTTAAAATTCCATATGACGAAAGATTATTGGCCGAGCTATGTGCGGTGAATAAAAAATATGACAGTCGCGGACGCCTGCAATTAGAAGAAAAAGACGAGATAAAAAAGCGTTTGGGACATTCACCAGATTTTGCCGATGCATTGGCGCTTACATTCGCCGAGCCTGTGTATGACAATAGTTATGCCGAGCATGGAATTCCGCCGGAAAACAGCATTGAAAGTCTGTTTCAGATTAAACACAATAACAATTCATGGTAAGGAGATGATAAAGATGATTTAGGAAAAAATAGTTACATTGTTTTGTTAGTTATAGTGAAACAAGAAGAAAGGATTTGTTTCGCTTATTTTTTCACAACAGTATAAGTCGTGTGTTGTTTGCACACAGCTTTCGTTTTTTAAAGGATATTAAAATGTATAAAGGAAAACCGGAGACTGTTCATGAAACAGTAGAGCGTGTAATGCGCGAAAATGGATATTTAAGTAATCCGCAAACATTGCAAACCGATATCGGTAATTTTACGTGGTATAATGAATCTCAGCCTCAAAATGAAGTGCCGGCTCAAACTGCTATTCAAGAGCAATATCAGATAACAATGCCGAAACAGGAGCAATATTACATTACCTCCACACCACCTGATTTGCAAAAATACAGCAATAGCATGGCAAGTTATATTGATAATGTGTATGATGCTACTAAAAATATAAGTCATAATTGGGAAAATTCCAATTTTAATGGAGTTCCGACAAGTGCTATTTCTGGTTTGGGAGAAGGTATATTCGGCGGATTAGAAAGATTCGCCAATGGTCTTACCGGTGGTATATACGGAGAGATTATTGATACAGATATGAATAATTCGTATACTGATCGACAACGCAAATTACAAAATAGAGCTGATCAAGCAGGAGTGGGAAACTTAAATAAATTAACGAATCATTTTATAGATGTTGATGCGGCTCTTATGAATTATTATTCAAGTAAAAAATAATTTTATATATTGACTTCTATTAGGTATATATTAGTATATACTTAATAGAAGTAGGAGATCCATGATGAAATATCCAAAGGATTTATTAGGCAAAAAAGAATTAAAAGAAATATTTTCTTTTGAGGGGCGTACTACACAACCGATGATGATTTGGGTTTTGAGTTTGATTTATTTGTGTAATCGCTTGGTTCAAGAAATCGGAGCCTCCATGCTTGCATATATTGCAGAATTATTGCTTTTTTATCCGGCATTAGCGGCTATTCAAAAGCGGAGCCGCGACGCTAATATGAAAGGAACATTTTTTGTTGTTTGTTACACTATGTGCATTATAAGGAGAAGTGTGGAGCATATTGTTCCAATATCGCAGGATATTATTATCGGACAATATACCGGATACGTTATGAGTTTTTTTTATACGATGATTTTGCTATTGTGTGTTTTGCCGAGCAAGCCGGAAGCAGATATGAGTTTGCGCAGTCCTTTGCTGAAATATCCGCTGATATATACAACGATATGTTGGGTAATATGTATCGTCGCCACGGTGTCAGTTAACTCTTTAACCGGTGCAATGTAGATTTTTGCTGATTTTCCTAAAAACAGTTTGACTTTTAGATTTTTTATGGTATAGTAAACTCATGATGAGGTAACTTGTCTGAGGTTTGAAAGCCTCTTACAACATCGCCTTAAAGGCGTTAAATTTCCGACTACGGTCGGAAGGTTGCAGAATAGGTTTGTACTAATATGCGACACTATTTATGTTGTAATAGCTTTCAACTTCCGACCGCCTCAGTGGGCGGTTATTTTAATGTAATAACAACAAAAATGAAAGGAAGTTTATTATGAGAAACTTAGAAATAAAAAATAATGATTGCCACGCTGCGCTCGCAATGACGAAAAGCGTGCAGAGCGGTCGTTCAATGATTGAGATGTTGGGTGTTTTAGCAATTATCGGTGTTTTGAGCGTTGGTGGAATCGCCGGATATAGCAAAGCAATGATGAAGTATCGCATTAACAAAACCATTGAGCAAATAACTCTCATTGCCGGTAATATTCATACATTTTTTGCAAATCAGAGAAGTTACGCAGATTTGAATAGTAATGATAAAATGACAATAATTAAAAAAGCCAAACTTGTGCCGGATGAAATGTTAACTTTGGATTCAGATGGCAATATTACCGCTATGACTAATCCATTCGGTGGAAATGTCGATTTGACTGGATTTGCACACAGCAATGAAAATCAAGTTGATCAAGGCAAAGGGTATTTTTGTATATATTATGATGAGGTACCGGAAGAAGCGTGTATTGATTTAATGAGTCAAGATTGGTCTGCCACAGGTGCAAAATATATTTGTGCATACGCGCCAAATCCAAACTGTATGTCAACTCCGGATATAGCTGTGGCACAAACTATCTGCTCTAATCGAACAAGAGAATATCTATTTTTATCTTTTGATGGAACTGAAACATTTGAGCATACTTTTTATTAAACACTTTTGAACGCAAAATGTCGGCGCTTTTAACGGCGCCGACATTTACTCTTTTGGGTTTGTTTATGCACTCTGTTTAACCTCTTGTTTGACCAATTTAGGTTTAGATTTGCCTTCAACCACTTTTTCATCAATTATAATTTCTGTCACATCTTTTTTATCCGGAAGTTCATACATCCATTCCATCAAAATTTCTTCCATAATGGCACGCAACCCACGAGCGCCCGTTTTGCGCTTGATGGCTAATTTGGCAATAGATAACAGAGCTTTGTTGGTAATAGTTAACTTGACATTATCCATATCAAATAAATATTTATATTGACTGACCAAAGCATTTTTAGGCTCGGTTAAAACCTTAATCAGTGCGTCTTCATCCAAATCATCCAAAGTGGCAATCACCGGAACACGACCGGTAAACTCCGGAATAAGTCCGTATTTTACCAAATCTTCCGGACGCACATCTTTTAATATTTGACCGATTGTCTTATCATCTTTGTCCACCTTGGCACCAAAACCTATGGAATTACTGCTTTCGGTGCCGTGTTTTTCCACAATTTTTTCCAATCCGGCAAACGCACCACCGCATATAAACAGAATATTGGTGGTATCTACATGCAAAAATTCCTGTTGCGGATGCTTACGCCCGCCTTGCGGAGGAACATTTGCCACAGTACCTTCAATAATTTTCAGCAATGCCTGCTGCACACCTTCGCCGGATACATCGCGAGTAATTGACGGCCCATCACCCTTGCGCGAAATTTTATCAATTTCATCAATATAAATTATTCCGCGCTGAGCTTTTTCTATGTCATAATTGGCATTTTGCACTAATTTAAGCACAATATTTTCCACATCTTCACCAACATAGCCGGCTTCGGTTAAGGTAGTGGCATCGGCAATAGCAAACGGAACATTCAAAACTTTTGCCAATGTTTGTGCCAACAAAGTTTTGCCACATCCGGTTGAACCGATTAAAATAACATTTGATTTGGTAATATCAACTTTATCCTTGTTAGGGTTATTCAAACGCTTATAATGGTTATAAACCGCTACCGAAAGCACTTTTTTCGGATAATCCTGACCAATAACATATTCATCCAAAAACTCTTTTATTTTAGACGGAGTCGGTAACTCATCGATAACCTCTTCTTTATTTTCCTCTCCATCTTTGCCGAATATTTCCGGTTCCTCTTCCATTATGGTATGGCAAACATCAATACATTCATTACAAATGTAAACACCTCGTCCGGCTACTAATTTTTTTACTTCTTTTTGGCTTTTACCGCAAAACGAACAGTGCAATATTTCGTCATCTTTATCACTCATTTTTCACCTACTTTATTTCTTCACGATTGCTGATAATATGGTCAATCAAACCGAATTTTAAGGCCTCTTCCGGAGTCATAAAATTATCTCGGTCCATGGCTTTTTCAATAACCGCCAATTTTTGACCTGTGTTTTCGGCATAAATTGCGTTCAAACGTTTACGCAAATCCAAAATCAATTTAGCCTGAATTTCAATATCCGTTGCCTGTCCTTTGGCACCTCCGGAAGGCTGATGAATCATAATTTGCGAATTAGGCAAGGAATAACGCTTGCCTTTTGTTCCGCCTGCCAGCAAAAACGAACCCATAGAGCAAGCTTGTCCCACACATATTGTTGCCACATCACAAGAAATATAGCGCATTGTGTCATACATTGCCAAACCGGAAGTTACCACTCCACCCGGTGAATTGATATATAAGGCAATATCTTTTTTGGGATTTTCGGCCTCCAAAAACAACAGCTGGGCACAAACCAAAGCCGAAACTTCATCATTAACCTCGCCGGTTAAAAAGATAATACGTTCTTTTAACAAACGAGAAAAGATATCAAACGAACGTTCTCCCTTTGGGGTTTGCTCAACCACCATCGGCACCAGTGAACTATTTAAAATCTTTGCATTATTCATCGCCAATTTCCTTTTTTTTACAAACTAAGCTCATTATATCTAATTCCTTTTTGCTTAATATTTTATAAATAAAGTAAATTTTTTTAGAAAATATTACCTGAATCGTCTATGGCAGAGAATGAATATAATGCTGTTTTTTATTGACATATTTTTTACATAGGCATATAGCTGGACAATATTTCAAATTAAATACTCCGGACTGCAAAAATGAATATTAAACAATTTATCAAAAACAAAAACTTTATCCGTGCTCTTGGTTATTTTTTTGCATTTTATTTTTTCATTATGTTTTTAAGGCTGTTTACCACCGCCGGCTCGCTTAATTTATTAACGCAACAAGGCTATCAAATTTTATATGCGGTTTTGTTTGCCTCTGTTTGTTCTTTGTGGAATTTTTCACGCAAAAATACCGTCTTTTACATAATAATCGCACTAATATGGAGCGGAGCCGCTTTTTGCAAAATAGGAGCCGATATGGTGCTTTCTGAACGGGAAATTATTCAAACTTTGGGTGTGGGAACTATTTTTTATGCCGTATTTTCTGTTTTATTTTATGCCTCTGACTATATTAAAAAATCTTGGGTGCAAAAAATTGCCAGATTTATAATTTTATCGTTGTTTGCACTTTCTATGTTACCTGCTTTATTGGTAATAGGTTATTTTGTTGTCAGTGAAGGTCATTTGTTGTCGTCCAACATTTTACTAACCTTATTCCAAACAAATCCGGAAGAGATTAAAGCCTATTTGGTTGAGCAAAATCTTTGTTTGTGGGCAATCTCCGTTATGGCAATATTTGTTATTTGCGGAATCTTTATTTTTGTTATGCGAGCAATCTCTGCCCGCACAAAATGTCTGAAATTACTGGTATTTAATATGGCTTTAGCCACATATATGACGCTTATTATTTTGCCGAAATCAACCTCTTGTTTTACGGTTAATATGATCATTCGGGTGAGTGAAACACTACGGGTATATAAAGAATATAACGCCGACAGCAAGGCTCGTTCGGCACGCATACAAAAATTAAAAAATATTTTGCAAACAAATGATGATGCTCAGTTGCATGTTTTGGTTATGGGAGAATCCACCATGCGCAACCACCTTTCGGCTTTCGGCTATAAACGTTCCAACACTCCGTGGCTTGATAAAATGCTTGCCGAAAATAACCATACAATCATTTATCCGCGAGCCTATTCCAACAACATTCAAACTGTTATGTCGGTGCAATTTGCCCTAACCGAACAAAATCAATATGCACCAACATCATTGCTGGATTCTTATTCTATCACCGATATTGCCTCAGCGGCCGGTTACGATACTTATTGGATATCCAACCAAAAACAGTTTAATACTTATGATACACCGATTACAGCCGTTGCTAATGCGGCTAAACATCGTATATATATCAATGATTATATCGGGCACAAGTCACTTACTACTTATTATGACGAAAAATTAGCAGAGCAATTTCCGGCGTTACCACAAGGGCAAAAAACTTTTATAATTTTCCATTTAATGGGGTGCCATGCCGTTTATATAGACCGCTATCCTTCCGAATTTGAAAAATTTACCGATGGTGATGACGCACGTGTGGATTCGTATGACAACTGCGTGTTATATAACGATTATGTGCTTTCATTGCTATATGAAAAAGCGAAACAACATCCTGACTTTATGTCATTTATCTTTTTGTCTGATCATGGCGAAGATCCCGATAAGGGGTTAACACATGATTATTCCAAATTCACGTGGAATATGTCGCATATTCCGTTGGTTACAGTGTTTTCAGATAAATATGCCGCTAAACATCCGGAAATTCTGGAAGCGTTGAAAAATAATCATGAAAAATATTGGACCAGCGATTTGTTATATAATTCTATAGCGCATATTTTAGGCATAAGCAATATTCCAAACGAAAATTCAACCTTTGACATTGCCTCTCCTAAATATGATATGCCATACGAAAAGTTGACCATTATTGAAGGTTCTCTCCATATTAAAGATGATGATTCCGGACAATAATCTTAAAAAAACAGCATAGAATGACCGATGGAATTACATTTATTCAAAGCGCCGGAGCTTTTTAGGGCTCCGGCTTTTTGTTTCAATTTTATTCATTTAAAGTCTTTTTCTCTTTTTTGCAAAATTTTCATATTTTGCCTGAATTAAGACATAAAACATCGGAATAATCAGTAATCCGCCCAATGTGCCGATCAGCATTCCCCAAAATACCGGAATACCAATAGCTCTACGACTGGCAGCAGCCGCTCCGCTGGCAATAATCATAGGAAACACACCCAACACAAATGCCGATGCCGTCATTAAAACTGCGCGAAATCTTTCGTTTAGGCCGCGAACAGCCGCGTTTACAATAGTAGCACCTTTGGCTCGTTCATCACGGGCAAATTCCACAATCAAAATAGCATTTTTACTTGCCATACCAACCAGTAAAATAATACCTAATTGTGCGTAAATACTTAATGCTTCGCCACTGAAAAACAATCCTAACATTGCCCCGCTGACAGCCACGGTTAAAGACATAATAACCGGCACCGGAATAACAAAACTTTCGTATTGCGCCACTAAAAATAAATAGGCAAATGTCAACGACAACAGCAACAAAAAGCCTATTTGTCCCGAGGTATGCTTTTCCTGATAGCTCATAGTTGACCATTCAATATTAAATCCTTTCGGTAAACTGCTGATAAGATTTTCTACCGCGATCATAGCCTCGCTGGTAGAACTTCCCTGTTTTTGCACTGCTGTAACAGAAGCCGCCGGATATTGATTATAACGTTCAACTACCCGCGGAGCCAAAACCTTATGCAAGTCAACCAAACCACGCATAGGAACCATCCGTCCTAAATTATTTTGCACATAAAGTTCATTAATATTGTCTATATTGTCGCGATATTTCCAATCCGACTGCATCATTACCTTATTAACCTGAGTTCCCAAGTTAATATCATTAATGTATGCTGACCCCAAATACGTTTCCAATGTTGAAAAAATATTTCCCATGGATACTTTCATGCTTTCGGCTTTTTCTCTATCAATATCCAAGAAAATATTTGGCGTTTTGGCATTAAATGTTGTATAGGCATAGGCCACTTGTGGCAACTGATTAACTTTGGCCATAAAGCTTTGCAAAGCCGCATCAAGTTTTTGATAGTCCATACTTTGCCTTGATTGCAAACGAATATCCAAACCGTTTGCCATACCCAATCCCGGAATTGCCGGCATTTCAAAAAATTGAAATTGCGCTTCCGGAAATTGCATCATTGCTGCTTGCAAACGGTGCATTATGTTAGTTGAAAAATCTTCTAAACTTTTACGTTGTTCCCACGGTTTTAACACAATAAAAGACATTGCTACATTTTCGCCTCGTCCGCCCATCAACGAAAAACCGATAACATCAGAAACATTTTCCACACCTTTTTCCTGACGAATAATATCTCCGACTTTGGCAATCAACGTTTCAGTGCGTAATTTTGCAGCACCTTCCGGAAGTTGCAAACTCATTACAATAACACCTTGGTCTTCATCAGGAATAAAAGATGTTTGCGCCGTTTTGAATAAAACTCCCACCAAAATGCACAACAAAACAAAAATAGCCGACACTACACGACGTTTCTTAGCCAAAAACGACACAGCCAAAGAATAAACAAATATGGCTTTGGCTATGACACTGTTAACCTTAAACCAAAAACCGGATTTTTGCGGTTTTATTTTTTTAATCAACAAAGCGCATAACGCCGGTGACAAAGTTAAGGCATTCAACAATGAAAACATAATCGCCGTGGCTATCGTTACCGAAAATTGCTGATATATTTTGCCGACAATACCATCCAAAAAACCTACCGGAACAAAAATTGCCAATAATACACATGATGTTGCCACCAAAGCTCCGGTAATTTCACTCATGGCTTTTAAGGTGGCTTCACGCGCTGTCATATTGCTATGTTGCATTAAAAACACCACGCGCTCAACCACCACAATAGCGTCATCAACAACGGCTCCGATAGCAAGCAACATTGCAAACAAAGTAAACATATTAATGCTGTATCCCAGCGCCAAAATAACCGCAAATGTTCCCAAAATAGAAACCGGAATGGTTAATGTAGGAATAAGTGTTGAATAAAAATCTTGTAGAAAAAAGTAACAAACACCAACCACAAGTGCCAAAGTCAAAAGCAATGTGAATACCACCTCTTCAACCGAAGCATGAATATATTTGGTCGAATCATAGGCGATTGTATATGTCATATCTTCCGGAAAAAATTGAGAAAGCTCTTCAAGCACTTCCTTAACATTTTTCATTGTTTCCAAAGCATTTGCACCTGATGATAAATTAATTGCCATTGAAACAGCGCCGTTGCCGTTAAACTGACCGGATATCGAATAATTCTCCTGCCCCAATTCAATTTTAGCCACATCTTTTAAACGAACCAAACCGCCGTCTTCGGCTGTGCGAACAATAATATTTTCAAACTGCTCAACCGTAGACATACGCCCGTTTGTTTGCAGAGTATAGACCATCGGCGTAGAACTTTCCGTTGGAGCTGCTCCCACCTTACCAAGTGCCGGTTGATAGTTTTGTCCGGCAATGGCGCTATATATCTCACCGGCATTTATCTGCATTGCTGCCATTTTATCGGCATTAAGCCATACGCGCATACTTAACTGCGCCGCATACACATCAACACCGCCCACACCGGAAACTTTTGCCAAAGTTCGTTGCACATTGTTATAAACATAGTCAGCAATCTGCTTTTCATCCATAGTTCCCTTCGGAGAGGAAAATACAAAAAAGCCTAAAATATTAGTGGATTCACGCTTTACAGACAAACCTTGCCGAGTTACTTCATCAGGTAATTTAGATGTTGCTTGTTGCACACGATTTTGAACTTTTACCTGTGCAATATCCGGATCAATACCTGTCTTAAAAGTAACTGTCAGAGTATAGGCCGAATCTTGCGAGGAAGAATTCATATAAAGCATATCTTCCACACCGTTCACTTCGTCTTCAAGCGGAATACCGACAGTGCGAGCAATTACATCCGCGCTTGCACCCGGATATGTTGCATTTACCGTAATTTGTGGAGGTGTAACCTCCGGATATAGAGCAATCGGCAAATTAAATAATGCTAAAATTCCGACCAACACAATGACGATGGAAATAACAAAAGAAAAACGAGGTCTTTTAATAAAAAATGCTGAAAACATAGTTCTACCCCTTATTTGCCGTTATCAACATATATCGGTTTAACCGGAGCATTGGCACGAACTTTTTGTAATCCTTGCACTATCACCTTGTCATTTATATCTAAACCGGAGATTACAACTTGCCAATCGTCAATTACATCACCAAGTTTTATATATTTTTGCTCTGCAATATATTCATCACCCGTATCAGACTTTTTTACCGCCATAACATAAGTTCCGTTGGCATCTTCGGAAAGTGCCATTTGCGGCACCAAAAGCGCCATTTTCTTACTTGTAAACCGCATGTAAATATCAACATAATTTCCCGGAACTAACAAATTATCCTCATTTAAGGCATCTAAATATACTGGAATGGTTGCCGTGTCGGCGTTTACTTCATTCCCAAAAAACAGATTTTGGGCCGTTTGCGTTTGAACTTCACCGTTTGGCAACACAATATCAACAAACACATCTTGCGCTTCTTTAAGCTTATCTATAAACACTGAACGTTCTTTATCTGTTACGGAAAATACTATACGCACAGGACGCTCCTGCACAATGCGCGCCAAGCGTTGCGTATTTTGGCTGACCAAATTACCAACCGTAACCAATGCTTTGCTGATAACCCCATCAATCGGCGATTTTACCTCGGTATATTCTAAATTAAGCTTGGCCAAATCTTCTGCCGCTTCGGCATTTTTCAAAGCACTTTCCGCTGCTTCAACCTCTTTATCGGATATAAACTTTTTATCATGTAATGAGGTTAAGCGATTATAATCAGCCGCTAATTGTTTGCGTGTAGCGGAAGCAGCTTTCAAATTATCTTTATACCGGCGTTGTTCTATCACAAATAACACATCACCTTTTTTAACTTCGGCACCATTTTGAAATAAAATCTGCTCAATATAGCCGGAAACCTGAGGTATGACATCAACACTATTAATTGCTTCAACTTGCGCAATATATTTCTTTTTGGCAGAAACATCCTGCTGTTGCAAACTTTGAATCTGAACCGACGGTACTTCCATATTCCACCCGCCTGATTGCGGAGACATACGGTTATTGAGCCACCAACCGAACATAATCAAACACAGCGCGTAAAACGCATTAAGATATATTTTGCCACTTTTGATTTTTTTAACCTTCATATCATACCTTCCTGTTTAAATAATCTTCGGAAAAATAAAAAGGTTGAATACAAAAGTCAAGCACAAAAAACATTATGTAACTTTTTTAATGATATTATTTCTGTGATGGCAACTTAATAGTAATATATATTTCGGCTCCCGAAGACAACTCGTCACGCATTACAATATATTGCGCATCCTGACTGATATTCATTATTTCTAAAAGCTCTTGTGATTTTACCCTCATAAATTTTTGAGAATATCCGGTTTCTTCAACAAAAGTGCTATGCCAACGTTTTATCCAGCGTGAAATTGATTGAGCCGTTATTCCGATAATACCTGATATTTGGCGCATTGTAAAACCGGCAGAATAGAGTGTGTGAGTTAATAATTTTATATGCATCGGTTTTCCGGCCGGAGCATTTTTTGTAAATTGATAACCACAGTCCTTGCATTTATAACGTTGCCACCCGAAAACTTTACCGTTTTTAACAATTTGTTTTGAACCGCATTTATAACACTTTTGCATTTATACTTCTCCTAAATGCAAGCATATAGCATAGTTTATAAAAATATCATTAAAAATGTTACACATCTTGTGAATAAATTAAACGGCTTTCTACGCATGCAAAAAAATAAAAAATATTTTATTTTCCTTAACTGCTTGCGGCATTGTTTAACATAATCACCACTATTTTAATTTGTTATATTCCTCATCCGACACAGGTTCAAGCCATTCGTTAGACCCTCCTTCCGACGGAACTTCAACTGCAATATGGGTAAACCAACTATCTTTGGCAGCACCATGCCAATGCTTTGTTTCCGGTGGAATATTAACCACATCGCCGGCTTTAAGTTCACGAGGCTCTTCACCCCACGCCTGATACCAACCGCGTCCGGATGTTACAAGCAAAATTTGTCCACCTTTGTGATGAATATGCCAATTATTACGACACTTTGGTTCAAATGTAACATTAAACATCGGAACTCCGTTATCGGTAGTAATAGGTTGTAAATAACTTTTGCCCGTAAAGTATTGTGAATATGGATTTTCTTTACCAAATCCGAAAATAACATTTTTTGCCTTAGTTTGAGTAGCAATATCCAAAATCTCATTCACTTGATCATCGGTCAAACCGTTATGTTTACCAATGTTTATATGTGCATCAAGTTGGCTTTCTACACCGTCACGCACTGCCAACATAGCAATTGTTGCCACTTCACGCATTTTCCAATCAACATTATCTCGTGCAAAAATATCACCGAATAAATGTGCTTTTAAATATTCATCAATCGCCGGAGCAAATTCAAACAATTTGCCTTTAACTTCTGCGCCTACCAATTTAGTTTGATTTTCTGTGCCATAATTCAGAGCACTGCCTTGTGGTTTTGCAGACGGCTCTGCGCCACTTTCATCAGTTTTACCCCGCTCATCAACCGTTTGCATTAACGTTGCCAAAGCATTCAACGCACGCGGAAAACCACAATAAGCATACGATTGCACCAAAATTTCCTTATATGTGTTTACCGTAACACCGGCATCAAGTCCTTTTATTAAAGCTTCTTTTAAGCCTGTTTGATTGCCGCTTGCCGTATATGCCGAAACTTCTGCCACGGATTTTTGTTCTGTTGTAAGATTCTCAGCCATAGCATTTTCTCCCATTAAAAATGTTGCAATAATTCCCGTTATTACACCTATTGAAAATATTTTTTTCATAACACAGTCCTCTACTGTTATTATTTATCGTTTGAAGTTGCCGCTTTCAGACTTTTTTCAGCCCATCCGGCAAGACCGAAAGTTATACGGCTGTAACCGGACCATCCGTCGGTAATAACATTGCAACCTTCACAAAGTTTTTCTGTATCGGCAAATGACTCATCGGCTCCACCGCCACCATGAGTAACAAACGGAATAACTGTTTTTCCTTTGAGCACACCGGAAGCCAAAAATGTTCTGACAGGGGTTGACATCGTTCCCCACCAAACAGGCGAACCGATAAACACAACATCGTATTCATCAATATTTTCCGGCCACGGTTTAATTGCCGGTAAAGTTCCATCGGCGAGTTCTTTTTTTGCTAACTCTGTTTGTGCTTTATATTCTGCCGGATACGGTGTTACCAATTCAATTTTATACAAATCAGCTCCTGTTTCTTCGGCTACAATTTTTGCTGCTTTTTCCGTATTTCCACTCAACGTAAAATAGGCCACCAACGTTTTGGCATTAGCAGCAGGCACAGCAGCAGAACCAAGCATAAGCCCTGTAATTAGCGATAAAACTTTTTTCATTTATTTTCTCCTTAAATCAATTATTTATTCAACATCAATTAATCAATTTCTGTTATCTTTTTATCTTTTCAACGAATAAAAGTCAACGATTTTTTCTGTTTTAGCAATTTGCTTCTATAAAATTAATCTCCGTTTGTTAAAAAACAAACATTTCCTGTTCAATATATAAGTATTTAAGAAAACGCTGAATTTTGGTTATAAGCTTTTTGTATCTTTTTCGCATTCTCCACAATCGGAACAACCGTTGCAAATCAAGCGCGAACCACAAGTTTCGCAATATTTACGCCAATGCTTTACATACCATCCGCTATCAAAAAGTTCGCTTTGCGGCTTGTATAAGTTCCATTTAATTGCCTTCCCCGCAAACTGTAAACCCGATTTATATGCCATTTCGCTTTGCAAACGTTTATTCGGTATTGTATATATTTTACCGTCTTTTTCAAATTTTGTTCCGGTTTCAATAAAACAAAACATAACATTTGCCGCCACGCATTCTTCATATAACGATTTCACCCACTCATATTTTAATTTTCGAGAACCGTCATAATTTTCACCACCTGCAATTACCTGCTCAATTTGTCCGCTTTTGAGCCATTTTTGAAGCGAAATTGCTCCGATAAACGGCGCAGTCATTACACCTTTATGTTTGAAAGGTAAATCAAGCAGAATTGGCAAACGTTCATCTGCTCTGTCTTGATTTTCCGCCGTAACACTAAAAAAAACATTATCCCAACCCGTGCCCCAATCTTTTGGTAAATGGTCGGCAACGCGTTCCGGTCGTTTGGTCAGCAAAAAGAACCCGACATCCGGACGTTGTTTAATTATTGCCCACGCTTCATTGCGCCACTCGTCTGCTTCCGCCAAAAAAAAATCTGAGGTAAGACACACACGCAAACATTCTCCGCTTTTTATTTTATATGAACCATCGGCATTTTTATGCAGCGGATAATCAAAATTGTTCTTAACTCGGTATATTCTTGAACCGTCAGCATTGCGCTGCTTATCCAAAAAATACATATAACAGTGCCGACATCCTTCGCTTTTTTTTATGCATCCGTGCCACGGATTCCAAATATCGTGCATAAATTCCCCTTGTTTATAAATCGCAACATTCGCCGCAGGATTCTTTTTCTGTTTGCAAATTACAATGTTTAATGCCGAATTTATCTTTTAACAGTGACTGCGCCTGCATAACAACACTTGTATCATCACTTTCAATATGGCATTCCAAAGCCACCTCGTGCTCACTGATACACCATAAATGAATATGATGCACTCCTTTAACGTTTTTAATTTGTAACAGCGAATTTTTAACCTGATCAATATCAATATCGTCCGGAGCAGCATTCATCAAAATATTAACAATTTGCGGAAACGATATAACCGACTGAAAAATCATGTAGCCGGCAATCAATAAAGCCACAACTCCGTCAATACGATATACATCAAACCACACAATGCACAAACCGGAAATAATCACCCCGATTGAACCGAAAGCATCGGCTAAATTGTGCACAAAAACCATTTTCATATTCGCGCTATGATGCGCATCGTGGTGCGAAATTTTTGCCGTTATTGCATCAATAATCAATGCCAAAACAGAAATCCACACTATTAACAATCCCTCAATCTGCCGAGGATAAATCAAGTGTTCAATTCCTTCAACAAATAAATAGCAGCCCGATATAAATAACAATATCAAATTCACAAATCCGCCGATTACTTCGGCTCGCTTAAATCCATAGGTATATTTTGCAGAGGCCTTCTTATGCCCTATTTTAAAAGCTATAACCGCAATCAAAATTGATAAAGCATCTGATGTGTTATGTAACGCATCGCCAATCAAAGCAATACTTCCGGATATAATACCTCCTATAATTTCAGCAACCGATAAAAGCATATTGATTGCAAACGATAAAATCAAAAGCTTTACGGATTTTTCGGTTACATCTCCGTGATGGTGGTGATGATGTGAATGTTCCGACATTATATTTGCTCCCGAATCAACAGCATTAAAAACACTTGAAAATTATATCCCGTAATAGCATTATTGTCAAGCAGATGATCATAAATTGAACTGTCTATAATAATATTTATTCCAAACTTTTATCATTAAATCAATATCTTTATAAGTTGATATATCCGGAAATTTACTGTTTATATTTGCCTTTTTTACACGCTTGAACATTTCTTCTCATCTTTTATATATTCAATATGATAAATTGTGCTCCAATTGACTCCTAATTCACAATGAACGATCGGATATCCTTCGTAACAAAACCCACCATCCCATAAATCAAGCAATTCACCCAAAAATATTTTATATTCTCTACCCACACAAAATCCGGCACCTGAAATCAATCCTCCTCCGCAATACAAAAAAACACCTCTTTTCAGAGGTGCTTTTTTTACTGGCGGAGAGAAAGAGATTCGAACTCTTGGAGGGGTCGCCCCCTCGACGGTTTTCAAGACCGCTGCATTAAACCGCTCTGCCATCTCTCCACAATTTAATGCCGTGTTTTGCAAACACATCTGCTTTTTGCCATACTCTTACAAACTTGTCAAGTATTAAATTAAAAAATATTGCATTTTTTTGCAAAAATATTTGTTTTCAAAAAAAATGAAACCCTATCCCTTTCGGATAGAGTTTCATTTTTCATAGAAGATTATTCATGATTCATGCTACTGCGATAACCGCGACGGTTGTAGACAGGCCTGCGCTTGAATTTGGCGACCTTGCGCTTGAAACCGGCAGGATCCGCAAAAAATTGACCATCGAAAAGATTATAATCGGTATAATCCTCCTCAAACTGTGGAACCGACAATATAACTCTTCGCCCTGGCAGACCATACATGCGAGTTACCTCAACTTGTGTCTCCGATGGAGGCGGGACCGTTGGCTGAGCCACGGATAGTTGGCAAATAATCAATAATGTAATCATAAGATCAGTTTTAGATTAGATTTGACTTAGGTTTACAATCACTCTAACTATTGAATACCCAAAAAAGCCTTGGCTCTGACGACAACAGGAGAGGTAAGAGAAACCTTCTTGTGTCGCGGCCGCTTGTCTCTGATCACAGCCTGAAAGCGAGGCATACCGTTGCAATAGTCCTTAACCTTGTAGCGCACGCCCTTGATCTTGAAACCACCGTGGTATACATCCTTGAAGATGATCGGACGCAGGCTTACGATTTCGGCCAGACCAGATTCGATACCGACGATAACAGCCATGTTGAAAGAGGTGCGAACCATAAAGCACATAAACGGAACTCCGATCGGATGCTTGCGGTTGAACTTGCGCACATCCTTGGGTGACTTCATAGCAGCCTTGACGTTGGGCGCCGATGTGGTCAGAACAATCTTGACGACGCTGGGATGGTTCTCTTTGGCACAAATCTGGCGCTTGTGGGTCGTGTTGTAGGTTTCGATGATAGCAGTAGCCTTGTTGAAAGCAACTAATGCATTGACCTTTGAATCACAAATGTACTTACTCATAAACTTAACAATGATAAAATTAATATATAAGTTAACTAACACAATTATTTATAAACTTTTGGCAATATAGCATATAATTTTGACAAAATCAAGAGTAAAAATACAAAATTGTTTATATTTTTTTGCTCAGAATTTCTATCGCTAATAAAAACAAAAGCTGTTTTTTCAAGGTTACTACCTCAAAAAAACAGCTTTCTTCTTTCCTCACATTCTCATTTGTTTCTGAAACTTTGCCAGATGAACACTATCATCAAAATGATCCAAGCGATACCAGAGAAAAAAACGACTACTTCGGTGGCACCGAAAAGCAGACGTGGCACACTTATAAATGCCTCAATAAGGCTCAGTGTACACAAACATGCCAAACTGGTAAACAATACGGCGAAACTTTTGACCCATATGGCAGTTACCGGAACATCTGCACTGAAATTTCCCTCGTATATCTCGGCCCACAGAAAAGTAGAACCTCCATACAGCAAGAGCATAACAGGCATTGCCGAAAGCGCATCCACGTAAATATCCGGCGCAGTTCCCCAATCAACAGCCATCAGTTCTGTCAGTAACAAGCCAACCGACGAGAGCATCATGGCACCACCGCTTGTCGATATAGTTTCCTTCCAGTTGTAAAGCCGCACCATTTTAATAAAGGCAGCACAGGAAGCGACCAAACCGACAGTCATCAGAACATGGTCTAAAATAGACATGTCTGAGCCACAGAGAATCCAGTTAACCACATGAACCGTCACCACTGCAAAAACGCAGATCAATGCAAAAAACTTTTTCATAAGCAAAATTTTAAATATTAAAAAAAACTTAGATTTTCTTTCCGCAAATCTGACATAACTGCAAGCGACGCTTCACCTGAGAATGTTTTATAATATGTAAACATTATTTGTAGTCATAATTATATTGGAAATTAATCAACTTATAACATACTTTTATTAGGTATGCAAGATAAAAATGAAAATTTTTACAATTTTTAGACATAAAAAAACTCGCGTCTGCATAACAGAGGCAAGTTTTTTATTTTTAATCAATCATGTTCTTTTAGAACATTTGCTACCTGATGTACCACATCCTCAACAGTTTTACAACCGTCAAACATCGGAATAGTAAAAGTGGCATTATCATACACAACATTCAAGAGCCAACACAAATTAGCCATATCCAAAGAATCCATACCGAGATCATCTTGCAAATCGTCACTCAAATGAGCTTCATTTTCTATTTGCTCGTTAATGAGCCTTAAAACGGTCCTTTCGATACTCTTACGCTTTTCCTTATCCATAACATAAAAATATATATTTGGTTAGACAATTCATTAAAAAAGGTTGTTCGGAAAATAAATTCGGAACAACCTTTGATTTAGTTACAAACAGCAAACGCTAATCGTGGTTAACAAACTGTGGTTTGCCAGGCTTCACAGGATGCCTCCGGCTTTTTGGCATAGCTTTGTAGGCATCACGCTCACGTTGGTACTCTGTTTTAGCTTTCTGCTTTTTGTTCGAACCCTTAGGTTTCTTTGCATCACGACGGATGCTTTTCTTCTTTGTCATAAACAAACGTTTTTAAGTTTCACAATAATGGTAACTAACACAAAATTAAATCAACAGGCCTTGAATTTAGCTCTTTTTTTTAAAGTTGTCAAGTTTTTTTCTAAATTTTTTTACAATATTCTGCGTAACATAGCCCACCGACGCATTTCAAAGGTAAAAGAGTTCATTTTTTCAACACGCACCTAATTATATATTCTTTTCAATTTATCATTCAGCGAATTGAAAAATATTTGTTTTTGTTCTCGAACCACTTTGCAGGAGACATTATCTTCCTGCCCTAAACATTGCAATGTTACATTAGCCGACTGATAATTTGCATATTGACCATAAGTATCCAAGATTTGCGGCAAAATATTTTCCGGTTCTTGCACTCCGGAAGCACAAAAAGTTGAATTATACAAAATCTTCGAAGTATCTTTACGCCCCATATTTAAGGTAAAGCATGTTTTGTCGGCATCCACAATCATATTGGCATTACCGGTATAAGCAAGTGAAGCACTGTCTTCATCTGCCGTAAACAGAGCGGAATCTCCCTGAGTATTAGTATATGATGTATTTTTATAGCCTGATGTTTGTTTGTAAAATGTTTCAATATCAAAAATACCTATAAAGTCGGCATCTGTTGCCGAAGTTGCCGTTTTCATTCCGCTTTCGCTAAACTTATTGCTCAATACCCGACGAATCTGCGAAGCATAGGTGCTACGCAAATTACTGCGAAAATATATACTATGACCGTGCGCATCACTCATGCTATTATCTATTTGCAAGCGATATATGTCTTGTGCACAAGAACATAAACTTAACATCATTAATCCATAAATAAACTTTTTCATTTGCGCAGTCCTTTCGCCGGTTTATTTTATTTTTTCTACAATACGACGAATTTTTTTAATTTTTTATTGATAAACATAGAAATATGTGTATTTTAACAATCGTTGAAGAAAAATGATGAATACGCAAAATAATAACATAGATGTTTTTGCTCTGACAGACAGCCATCAGGAAGCGCGCAAGCTCTGCTGTTTGTTTAGCGGAATAATACGCAGAGCACAAAATAACGGTAAAAATACGCTGATTTGTGATGGCGGTGATTTGTTTAAGGGAATATATGACCGTAATTTGAGCGTTGACTCGTATATTAAACTGCGACAACACCTGCCGGAAGCTAAAATAGTGCTTGCGCTTGGCAATAACGACTTTGGCTTCAATTCGGAGCAGCTTAATTTTTTGATTAAAACCTGTGGAATATTCAATAAAAACAACATTCATGTTTTGTGTGCTAACTTGCGTGATTTAAACAGCGGAAAATATCCAAAATGGGTAGATCCCTATATTTTGTTGGAAATAAACCATAAAAAAGTTATGGTTACCGCGTTTTGTGTAAATTACATACGTTTGCAAAAATACGGACTGAACTTGATAGATATCAATACTGCATTTGCCGAATTAAAGGACACTATAAAACATATTAACCCTGATGTATTTATTATTCTAAATCATGCATTAGAGCCAAGTAGCATATCGTTAGCGGAAGATGCCGAAAACTATGGAATTAATTTGGATTTGCTGATTGGCGGACATGAACACTCTTACTTGGAGCCAATAAAAGAAAAAAGGATCTATTATCCCCATGCTTTCAGCCGCACCATGCTTCATTTTCAATTAAATTGCAGTCAAAAACCGACCGAGTTGCATTTTTTGGAAGAAATTAATTGCAAAGATGAATGTCTTTTAGATTTTTTTGAACCACCGATAAAAGATTTTGAGGAAAAAAGCGGTCTTAATACTCCGATTGCACGTAGCACTCTTGATTTGAGCCGCGACTATTCCGCGCCGTGTCCGTTAGGTTCGTTTGTGGCTGACCAAATGAAAATTGCCGGTCGGGCAAAGTTGGGAATTATCTCAACCGGATATATGACACACGCGTTGCGTTATGAAAAAGATAAAATATTGACTAACTACAATATCGAGCGGGCTTTTTTTGCCGAGTCTCCTGTGCAAACAGTTGAAATCAATGCAGATAAGCTAAAAGATGTTTTTAATAACGCCGTTCGTAATCGCTATATACAAAAAACCGGCAACACCAGATTTTTGCAATGCTCACACAATCTTACACTTGTATGTAGACGTGATGAAAACAATTTCGGACAAATTAAGCAAATCTATATAAATGATGTGCCTCTACTTAATGACGAGGGGAAAGCTTTGCATCCGGAAGAATTTATTGTTTGCGCGGTGGATCCGTTTATTGCTTCGGGAGAGTTGGGTTTTGATGCTTTCAAAGCCTTATCAAAAGAAACTCTGATGAAAAATAATCAGCTTGTACGTATAAAAGATTTATTCATACAAGCCGTTAAAGAAGCGGAACACAAATATCCTGAGGGAAGTTCGTATCCGTATTTTAAAATAATTGACGAAGATTAATCTTCCAATAAATATTGCACGGTAGAAACTACGCGGATTTTTTTGTTAATCTGTGAAGGTTCATAAGCATTTGGATCATCACTTGCCAAAATAGAGAATACACCTTGGTTTGCCGTGTGTATTTTTCCCACTTTACTACCGCTGTTTTGAGCAAATTCCAAAGCGGCATGTTTAGCATTTTCGGTAGATTCTTTTAGCATTTGCGGTTTAATGTCATTAAGTTTGGTAAAAAAGTATGAAGCCGATTGATTGCTGAAAATTATACCTTTGCCAATTAATTCGTTACTGTCGGAAATTGCCGACGAAATTGTGTTAACTTTATTTGAGCGCACAACAACGGATTGAGTTAAAATAAAACGTGAAGATTCCAGCGCATTGTTATCGCGATACGGATTAGCCATTAAGTCGGTTGTTTCAATACGTCCGATATTAATTTCCGCCGCATCAAATCCCTGTGCCTGTAAAAATTTATTGATTTCACCGGCCTGATTTTCTATTTGTTTTTGCAAATCGGCTAAATTATTGCCGCTGACGGTAAATTGAATATTCCAAATTCCCATATCAGCCACCACATCTTTTTCCGCTAATCCTTTAACCGTTACCGAACGTAAATCGGCATGAGTTTTACAATAATAATACCCTGGAAAAAAACCACCCAGAGCCAAACCCAAAGCTAAAATAGAAGCTGGTAATATTTTTGAATTTTCCATATTAATTCCCCTAAAAAAATGTTTAAGTTGACATTACGTCGCTAATGGTTTAATGTCAACCGTAAATATAGTAAAGGATGTTGATAATGGAAGCGCCCAAAGAACCTTTGAAAATTTTTTCTTCAATTTTGTTGCAGGAGTATGTTCGGCTTATGACTGCGGCCAAGTTTATTAAAAACAATGAAACGGAAAAAACGGCGCATTTCAAAATATCTGCCGAAAATTATGATAAAATGATGGCAGAGCCGCTAAAAACGGCACTATTAGGGTTGTCTTTGGAATATAACAGAGAAGATGCTCTGTTGAGTGCAACGCCGGATGATTATTTTATTGAACAGTTTAACAACAAAATTATGTGCGACGTTGCACTCACTTATGCCGAAAATTATGGCAAACGCTATACGGAATTTATGGAGTTTGCCGACTGAGAAGCAAACAAAATATCTCCATATTTCTTTTGCTTTTAACCTAATGCCAAGCATAGTTAGTGTATAGAACGCTTTCCTAACGTTCGCCTAATTGTGCAGTCCAATAAGTTGAGTTGGCATCTACATCAAAATATAACCATATGTCATTATCATCTCCATCACTACAATATTGCGTGGCAATTTCTAAATCCGCAGGAGTTTTGCTAACATAAGAGTCATTAATATTGATTATAGAAGCTCCGGCATTGCTCCAATCATGAGTTGCTAACTCAATACATGCTTCTTCATTATCTCCAATAGTATAATTGATGTAAAACGCCTGATTATCACCGCCTTTGGCTTTATCCCGTGTTCCTAACCAAACCCCACCACCAAAAGGATTGGTAATAGACATAATCTTACCATCAGTTACGGTAATCATTTCATCAGGGAATATTTTGGCTTTTTTAACTATCGGACAGCCATTGTAAGCAGAGGTAGAATTTCCGTCTGCATCAACGCCGGAAACACCCATGCAACCGGAGGCCTCGCAAGTGCCATGAAAATTACTACTACAACGCACTCCATCATAATTCTTCTGTGGTCCCCAAAAGGCACGAATATTACCGGCAATAAGAGTTATTTGTTCTATCGTTTTGTTAATACGATACTTCATCATTGCCTTGCTGTATCCGGCGATTCCGCCCACCGAAAGCACACCAATTATAGCAAGAACTCCCAACATCTCTATCATTGAACGACCACTCTGCGCATTTTTTGTCATTGCGAGTGCAGCGTGGCAATTTATATTTTTTATTTTTAAGTTTTCCATAGTAAACTTCCCTTTCATCAAATTAGTTATTTCATTACAAAATTAACCGCCCACTGAGGCGGCCGGAAGTTGACAACTACTTTTCACTGAATAGTGTTGCGTATTGAAATCTATTCCGCAACCTTCCGGTCAACACCGGAAAAATAACGCTCTTTAAAAGCGAGTGAAAAAGAGGTTGTCACACCTCAGACAAGTTACCTCATCATGAGTTTACTATATCACAAAAAAAATAAAAGTCAAACATTTTTATTAAGAAAAAAGCATCTGCCGGCAGATATATTTCTCAGCGGCAGATGCAATGTTAATCGGCGTAAATAATTATTTACCTTCTAAAAGAGCGGCAAATAATTCGTGGACACTCGGAATATGTTTGTTCGCATACATCGGATCACTGCCGAAACGATACACATTGTGTCCGGCAAAGGCAAGATTATTTTCAATATCTCCACCATGTCCAATATTCATTAAAGTATTATGTATGCAATAAGTGCGCGGATCCGGAATCTTTCCGGTTGTTCCGTTTGCTCTTGACCACGATGAAAATTGGCATTGCGATAAGCATCCAACACATTCGGCACGTTGTTTCTGCATTTCTAACCATTCGTCAGGAGTTAAAAATACCAAAGTGCTATCCGGTGTTTCTTTAATCATACTATATCCTAAGTTGCGTTGCTCTTCCACCTTAGCTTTATCTTGCGGATTAATGTAAACGGCCTTAGTCGGAGAAATAGGCAACAGCCAACTAAGCTCATCCGTTGCGCTGTCGCTATATGTGATCTCGGCTTTTTTGCGCCGTATAAGATTGCTTAAAAACTTGTTTTTAATTGCCGAAGAAAAAAATCCGGTCGGACTGAACTTTTGCAAAATAACATCACCCTTTTGGGCTCGCAACATCAGCATTTTCCACGCATCGCTGATAGGGCTTTCTTTGGTTATCATCGGGCGCGTTCCAAACTGAAACGCCACATTACCTAACTCCGGATTATCTATATAATCCTGCCAATCACTCAAGCTCCACACTCCGCCGGCAATAATTATCGGTAAATCAGGCAACCCGAGTTCCACCAATGTTTTGCGCAAAGAAATCAAACGTTCATACGGACGTTCCGGCTGCAATGGATTTTCGGCATTTGAAAGTCCGTTATGTCCACCGGCCAACCATGGATCTTCATAAACCACACCGCCTAAATAATGGGCATAATTTTTAAACGAGCGTTTCCATAAAATAGCCATGGCACGAGCCGAAGAAATAATCGGGTAATAATAAACATTGTGCGACGAGGCAATGGCTCCCAAATTATACGGCAAACCTGCACCGCATGTTACACCGTGAATAAGCCCTTTTGCTCCATCTAATACGCGAGTTATAACTTCTTCGGAATCCGCCATTTCCCACAGCATATTAATATGAATACGTCCGTTGTTTCCGGCAATTTCGTGGGCAATTTGTGCTTGTGATATACCTCCGCGAATTGCATATTCCACCATTTCACGATGGCGCCTTTCTCTTATTTTTTCATGAAAAACTTCGGGAATAATAGTTCCGGAAAAATCAACTTCTGTCGGACTAACCATTGAAATTGTGCCAACTCCGCCTTCTTTTGCCCATGCACCGGAACTTTTTCCGTCTGTTCCATTAATTCCTTTACCACCCTCAATCAAAGGGTAAACCATTGCTCCGGAAATATTTAATTTATTGATTGTCTTCATGTAATTCCTCCATTTGCCTATATTATAATCCTTTTTTTGCAAAAAAAAAGTAGGCACTTTTGGGCTCCATAGTATCATTTAGGGAACTATTGGCATTTTTGATCGTTTTTTGATAAAGTAAAACATTAAATTACGCAGAGCAAAACGAATCTTGTGCATAAGTCGTTGCATAACTAAAAAATATGCTTGCACTTTTTAAAATGTTAATGAATTCTTAATAATCAACAGAAAGGTTTTTGGAAAATGCTTGATTGGACAGATGATACTGAGTTAACAGCAGAAACAGACGATATTACCGTGTGCGCCTATAAAGAGCAATTAGACAGCGATGATGAAAGACGTTCGCTATGGGGTTATTGTCTGCGCATTGAAAATAATTCTGATCAGCGAATCCGTTTATTGAAAAAAGATTTTTGCTTAACCGACAGTGCCGGAAATAACGTTTATGATTTAAGTGACGGCTTTAATGGCGAATTACCTGATTTAGAACCGGGAGAATATTTTGAATATGAAGATACTGCCATCGTTGACCGTGATACGGTTTTATATGGTGCGTGTGTGGCTCAAACCGAGACAGGAAGACGTTTAAATATAAAATTACCGGTGTTGCAACTTTCGCAAACACCGGCTAAATTCTACGCTTTTGCTTGTTAATATGTGGTTATCGTATTATCTCCCTTGATATACATATTTAAATATTTTTGAGTATTCAAACTCATGTGCTCGTCAAAGGCAGAAAACAGCTTAATAACCATTTCATTCCAATGTTTTTCCTTATCATCAATCGCTGTATCAATCGGCATTGTGAGTTCACGATAAGCTTCAACCGAAGTTTGAGCAGATGATTTGGAATCAACCACACGCAAAATAACTTTCAAGGTGGCATGATACTTTAAACGGTCTTTTTGCAAAAGTTGCTCGGCTTTTTCCTCGCGTTCTGTAACACTTGCATCCTGAATAATAAATTCTGCCACTCTGTCAGAAGCAAAATCAACTGCTTCCAAACGTTCGCCGGCCCAAGTTTTGGCTGTTTTTTCAATAGAAATCGGAAACAGATGTTCTACGTTAGGTCGAGTAAAAGACGGAGTAAACTCTGATTTTACATCAATTTTTTTAACCTGTAATTGTATAGGAGCTTTGTTATCAAAATGCAAATCACTGAATCTTTCAGGTGTTGCCTCATCATTATTCATACTTGCGCACGCATTCAAGCCAAACACAACGGCACATGCGCACAAAATCTTGCAAAAACTTTTCATTATACATACCTTATAGTTAAAACCGTATGTTGCTAATTTATATGCTAATGTTTAATATATATTTAAAACCTGATTTTCCATACAAAACTTTTTTGAATTGCTTGTTAATAATTGTTAACAAATTCTTTTTATTTTATATATTTGCGCTAAACTGTACTCACTGAACAAGGGTATTTTACGAAAGGTTTTCCAATGAGAGTGCTTTTAGTCGAAGATGATTATGCGGTTTCGCAAAGTATTGAAGCCATGCTTAAAAAAGAAGGTATGGTAGTAGATGCAACCGATTTAGGGGAAGATGGTTTGGATATTGCCAAACTTTATGACTATGACATTATTATTTTGGATTTGATGTTGCCGGATATGAACGGTTATGAGGTTTTGAAGAATCTGCGCAACTCAAAGGTCAATACTCCGGTTTTGATTCTTTCCGGACTTTCAGAACCGGATAAAAAAGTTAAAGGTTTGGGCTACGGCGCGGATGATTATTTGACTAAACCGTTTGATAAAGCAGAGTTATTAGCGCGTATTCAAGCCGTTGTTCGTCGTTCCAAAGGACATTCAAATTCGGTAATTACCACCGGAGATGTTGAAATTGATTTGGATACGCAAACTGTTACGGTTAAAGGTAAAACATTGCATTTAACCGGTAAGGAATATGGAATTATGGAGTTGCTCTCTCTTCGCAAAGGTTCGGTGTTGAACAAAGATCAGTTCTTGAATCATCTGTATGGTGGTATTGATGAGCCGGAGTTGAAAATTATTGATGTGTTTATTTGCAAGTTACGCAAAAAACTTGAAAAAGCTTCCGGTGGTAAAAATTATATTGAAACAGTGTGGGGACGCGGCTATGTTTTACGCGATCCTGATGAAAAAAAATAATTTTTGATTGATCAAATTTTGACTTGCCGGATTTGCTTTGCAAGTCCGGTTTTGTCGTCTGTTTCAATAAAAACGGCATATATTGTTCCGGCTCCGGAAGCGGGGGTCAGGCGTTCATTCATAAAACTACGGCGCAAACGCTTGATAGGCACATCTTTTTCAAAACCCAAAACAGAATCATAATCTCCACACATTCCAACATCGGTAATATATGCGGTACCGTGCGGTAAAATCCGCGCATCTGCTGTTGGAACATGAGTATGAGTACCGACAACACAGGAAACTTTGCCGTCTAAATAATAGCCAAGAGATAGTTTTTCCGACGTTGCTTCAGCGTGTATATCTACAAAAATTGTATCTATATTTCTTTCAAGGTTATAGTTTTTCAAAATATTGTCAACTGTTTGCACCGGACAGTCAACTGCTTCCATAAACAAACGTCCCATTAGTTGAATTACCAGAATTTGTCTGCCGTCAGGCAATTCATAAGTAATATATCCATGTCCAGGATTAAACGACGGAATATTTGCCGGTCGCACAATTACTTTGCATTTATCAAGAAACGGGGCAATATCTTGCTGATTCAAAAAATGATTTCCCGTTACCAAAATATCGGCTCCTGCATCTAAAAAGCCTTGACAAATAGGTGCGGTAACTCCGAATCCGTGTGCGGCGTTTTCCACATTCAACAGCAAAACATCCGGCTTATATTCACCTTTTATACGGTTAATGTTTTGCATAACCGCGTCTCTGCCGGAACGACCGACAATATCTCCGCAATAAAACAGTTTCATCAGTTATCCTCCTCATCCAAAATAACAAAAAATATAACTTTTGCAACAAAAATATGGATTTTTTTCTGAAAATAGTTTAAGCTGATATTGTTCAGAGATAATAGAGAGTAAAATTATGCAATTAAAATATTTATTTTCAGCAATATTGATAGCCATGGTGTTGTTGCCAACCGAGGCAATTTGCGGTGGTTTACACACCAAAGGCGAAAAAATAGAAAAAGCCGAAATAAAGTTGGATAGCGATGTTGCAATAAAAAACATTGCCAAACAACACAAATCGCGAACAGATTGGAGCAAAGAAATTGATTTAAGTAAAGAACAAAAAATGCTTGTTCAGCAAATTTATGAGCGCAATCAGCCGCAATTAGATGAACTTGTTTCCCAAATAAAAGCTTTGCAACAAAAAGTTAAAGAAATTCACCATACCGAAGATTTGGAGATTCGCGGCATTTTGGATGAACAGCAACAGATTAAATTTGATAAATATATGTGGCAAAATAAGAAAAAAGACGGCGGAAAAACAGAAGGTAAAAAACCTTCGCGTAAACGTATGCGGAAATATTAATGTCCGCTGATTGCTTTTTTTCGTTTTTGATAATTTTTGTTTGACTTTTGATTTTTCTATGGTATAGTAAAAGCAAGACGAGGTAACTTGTCTGGGGTCGCAAGCCTCTCTAACATGCGTCATATAGAGACGTTAAATATTTCCGGCTATGGCTGGAAGGTGGGTGAATAAGAGTAATCAAATAACCTGCACTATATCATGTTAGATAGTTTGCGCTTCCGGCCGCCTCAGTGGGCGGTTATTTTGGTGTTAAAACAATTAATTAAGTGAAAGGAAGTTTACTATGATAAACCTAAAAATAAAAAATAATGATTCTCTCGCCCCTTGCGGGAAAGAGAGCCAATCAGGTCTTACACTTCTTCCGGAGAGTGGTGCAGATGCGCCGACTGTTTTGAGTGCCGTGTACACAGACAGTACACCAGCGAAAAACATACAAGCAGATGTGCTGCAATACGGGAGAAGCATGATTGAGATGCTAGGTGTGTTGGCAATAATTGGTGTTCTTTCGGTGGGCGGTATAGCCGGCTATTCCAAAGCCATGCAAAAATATAGAATCAATAAAGCAATAGAGCAAATAACCCTAATTGCCGGCAATGTGCGCTCTTTCTTTGCACCGCAGAAGAATTATATCGGGGTGCGTTGCAGTAATACGGGACGTGATGGCACTTGCGACGCCCCCGGTTGCTCTGGGCATTCCAGCGTTAATCCATACGGACTTTTAATCTCGGCTGCCAATGGCTGTCCGATAGTTAAAAAAGCCAAAATATTCCCTGATGAGATGATTACCGTAACTGATGGCAAGATTATGTCTATCACCAATCCTTTTGGCTATGGGGTTGAGTTATATACAGAAGATAAATCCAAAGAAGGTGATAATCAGGCATTTTTTATTAATTACTACATTGGAGATAATGTAGAAGCCTGTATTGAACTGTTAAGCCAAGATTGGGCCGAAGCTAAGATTACTGTAGTGGATCTTTATGACGAAGATATTAGTCGTTACTTTAAATCTCTGCCGATTCCGGTAGATAAAGCCACTGAAAAATGTGCAGAAGTAATGAAATCCAATCCTGATTATGCACAGCTATGCTTTTATTTCGATGTAGATCCTAATTCAGAATACTGGAAAGATCGTGATTGGGTTGATTGATACTCTTTTTACTCTGCCGGCGCTCCTCACAAGCGCCGGCGATTTCATCAAAATCAAGAACAAACTAATCCTTATCAATAGACAAGCTTAACCATTTGCCTTTGGTATCTTGATAATGCTGTTCGGCATTATAATATTTAACATTTAAGTTCAACTGTTTAGCCGTTAATTTTCCCATAGTTTGCAAGAGCTGCAAACCGGAAAGATAATAATCATGCCTTGCCGTAACTTCGCTAACTTGGGAGGCCAACAAAGTTTGATACGCATTCAAAACATCTAACACCGTACGATTGCCGAGAGCTTCTTCTTTTTGTGTGCCTTCCAAAGCAATAGCCGAAGCTTTTACCTGCTCTTTAATAGATGAAATATTGGACTTACTCGTTTGCATTAATTCCCAGTTGTCGGTAACATTAGCAACAACAGCTCGTTCGGCCTCACGCAACCCCTCCTCGGCTTGCCAACGTTGATATTTGCTTTTACGGATATTGGCACGAGTTGCCCCACCTGCATATAACGGCATACTTACTTCCATAACATATTCAGTACTGGTAGTTGCCGGATCTTTGGGCAAATTATGAGATCCTACCTGAGTTTTACCGGTTGAAGCCGTGAAACTCACTTCCGGCAACAAAGCGCCTTCTTGGCTTTTTACGCCATATTTTGCCGCTTTAAGAGATTTTTTTGCCGCATGCAAAGCATAATTGTTTGCTTTGGCATAGTCCATAGCATCAGCAAATTGTTGAGGAAATAAATTTTGTAAATTTTCCGGAAAAGCTACATTCTCAGCTTCTTTGCCGACAATTTGCATATAATTTTCGCGCGAAATTGCCAAATTTCCCTCAGCAGAAATTAAATCTGACTGTGCTTGCGCATAGCTGGCACGTGACTGAGCCACATCGGTGCGAGTTACTTCTCCCACATCAAAACGCGCCATAGTTTCATCAAGTTGTTTTTTGAGCAACTTTTCGTTATTTTTTTGCAATTCAACAATCGCTTCATCGCGAACCACATCTAAATAAGCCGACGATGCGGCCAACAGAATTTGTTGTTCCACTTCGTATAAATTATCTATGCCGGCCTTGGCGTTGTTGTCTGCCGCTTTAACTGCATTATATGTTTGAAAACCGCTGAAAACAGATTGTTTTACCGTGCCACGATATCCTTTGCTATAACCGTCAACCGTGGGATTACCCGTGTTTCTTGTATGGCTGTCGGTATAATTAGCACCAACGGCCACCGTTGGTCTGAAACCTGAACGTGCCAACGCTGCATCTTCATTTGTCGCTCCGCTTACGGCTCTTTGTCTGTGTAATGTCGGATTGGTATTATACGCATCGGTCATTGCTTCAAAAATAGTTTCCGCCATAGCGTTATTGCTTAGTAACAAAGCCAAAATTACCGTTGATATAAGTTTCATTTTAGTATTCTTCATTTTTAATCTCTCTTTTCAATAACCTTCAATGCTTATAAAACAAATTGCAAAAAAATTAAAGGATAAGTATAAATTTATCTTCAATTAAGTTTCATAATTGTTATATTATTAAACAAATTTCAAACATTTTGATTTAGTTTTTGGTATAAATAAGTATGTTTAATTTTATGGAGATTTGTGGTGAAAGATAATAAAGATGTTATGAAACAAGTTGATCAGGCGCGTTTGAAACTATCTATTGAGCACTATACCAAGTATTTTATCGGCAAAAGAACCTGCGAGCTAACAAAGGAGGAAGCTTTTACGGTTGTTGCTTTGGCTGTGCGCGAGTTTGCAATGGATAAAATGTATGAAACAATTTCGCGCTATAATGATAGAGGAACAAAACGCGTTTATTATCTTTCTATTGAATACCTGATCGGGCGTTCGTTGGAAAATAATCTCTATAACTTAGGTTTATATGACATTTTGAAAAGCATTAAAATTGATGGTTTTCCTGATATATCTTTGCAGGAAATTTTTGATGCCGAATATGATCCGGCTTTGGGAAACGGTGGTTTGGGGCGTTTGGCAGCCGATTATTTGGACTCAATGGCGGCAAAGGCAATTCCGGGTTTCGGTTATGGCATAAACTATCAATTTGGCTTGTTTAAACAAAAGTTTGAAAACGGTTATCAAATAGAACAAGCAGATAGCTGGCTTGAAGAAAATTCTCCATGGCAGTTTGCCCGCTATGATCGCACGGTAACCATTCCTATCGGCGGTAATGTGGAAATGTATACCAAGCCGGATGGAAAGGTTGGTTATATTTGGGTTAATACCAATCACCTATATGGTGTTCCGTATGATTTTCCGATTGTGGGATATAATGGAAAATCCGTTAATTATTTGCGCTTGTTTTCTGCTAAAACAGACGAAGAATTGGATTTGAATATATTTAACAGCGGCGGTTATATGGAAGCCGTTCGTGATAAAATTAAAACAGAAACAATTTCCAAAGTGTTATATCCGTCGGATAATATTGTTTCAGGCAAGGAATTGCGCTTGACACAGCAATACTTCTTTGTTTCTTGTGCAATTCAAGATATTATTCGTCGTTTCTTAGAAAAAAGCAATGATTTTGTTAAGTTACCTGATTATGTTTGTATTCAGCTAAACGATACGCATCCGGCATTGGCTATTGTTGAGATGATGCGTCAATTAATTGACGTGTATAATCAAGAATGGGATGTTTCGTGGGATATTGTAACCAAAGTTTTTGCATATACAAACCACACATTGTTGCCGGAAGCCTTAGAAAAATGGAACAGCAGCATTATCGGACGTATTTTGCCACGCCATTTACAGATTATTTATGAAATTAATCGACGCTTTATGGAATTTGCTCGTTCCAAGTTTGGACAAGATGCTTATAAGTTGGGTAAAGTTTCTATTGTGGATGGTGAAGGCGATAATCAGGTTATTCGCATGGCAAATCTTTCCATTGTCGGTTCATTTTCCGTAAACGGTGTGGCAAAACTGCACTCAGATCTTGTAAAAAAATCTTTGGTTCCGGAGTTTTATGAGTTATGGCCTGAGAAGTTTACCAATGTTACCAACGGTATAACGCCTCGACGTTGGTTGGTGCATGCCAATAATAGTTTAGCCAATTTGATCGCCGATAAAATTGGCAAGGAATGGGTTACAAACTTAGATTTGTTGCGCAATCTTGAACGTTATGCCGATGATAAAAATTTTATGCAGCAATTTCGTCAAGTTAAGCAGGAAAATAAAAAGCGTTTGGTGCAACACGTTTATAAAGCCACTCGTATTATGGTAAATCCGGAAAGTATGTATATTGTGCATGCTAAACGTATTCATGAGTATAAACGTCAGTTGATGACTGTTTTGCAAATTATCGGTGAATATTTGAATATAACACAAAATCATGCTCACCCTCTAACGCCCAAAACGTATATCTTTGCCGGAAAAGCCGCTCCATCCTATACCTTTGCTAAGTTAATAATTAAGTTAATCAATAATGTGGCAAATGTAATCAATAATGATGAGCGCGCCAATGAATATCTGAAAGTGGTATTTATTCCCGATTATAAGGTTTCAGTAGCGGAATATCTGATTCCGGCTGCCGATATTAGCTGTCAGGTTTCTACGGCAGGTTTTGAAGCTTCCGGCACCAGTAATATGAAATTTGCCCTAAACGGAGCCTTAACAGTTGGCACATACGATGGTGCCAATATTGAGATTCGTGAAGCTGTGGGAGCCGAAAACTTTTATTTATTCGGTTTAACGGAAGAAGAAATTCGTGCGCAACGGCTCACCTATAACCCACGTGAAATTTATGAAAGCAGTGAATATATAAAACGCATACTAAATGCCGTAAATTCCACTATGTTTGCTGATAATAACTATCCGCAACAGTTCCGTCCGATATTTGATTCTTTGCTTAACAGTGATTATTACTTCATTTTGGCGGATTTAGAAGCTTTCAATAATGCAATTCATCAAGCGGAGGAAGACTATCGTCAACCGGATGTATGGACCAAAAAAGCCATTATGAATACTGCACGTATCGGTTATTTTTCAAGCGATCGATCGGTTATGGAATATGCTGAAAATATATGGCATATTAAACCGGTGGAATAGAAAAGTTAATTAATATTGAAAAAATGAAACGGCGTATTATTATGATACGCCGAGTTTTTTTATAAAATAATAAAAAATTGTGAAAATTATAAAATAATGCTTGACATCTAAAAACAAATAGTGTAGAAGGCAACCAGTTGATTATCGCGGGGTAGAGCAGCTTGGTAGCTCGTCAGGCTCATAACCTGAAGGTCGTCGGTTCAAATCCTTCCCCCGCAACCATTATCAAAAGCGGATATTTCTGTGCCATTGGGAATTGATATGGCTGCAAATATTTGCAGAGATTGCAAAGATAATTGTCGCATTCAATTATATTTTCAATGATATAAATATCCGCACAGATAACAGATACAATTAGTGAAAAGCAAAACTCACCGTATTAGCATTTGATGCACCGCAATAAGTCGTTGCGGTGTCTATCTGTATTGTTGTATCAGGCGTAAATATGTGAATGCTACTATTTATACGTGTTCTTCCATAAATCTGAATTTTTATCTAAATCAAACGTTAATCCCAAAACAAACAAATCATCAGAGTCCGCTTCTTCAAAAGCTTTATGACAATACGTTACGGCTTTATCTAAATCTATGGGCAAACGTAAATAATAATCATACTCAGGGCCATTATTCGTACATAAGATAGCTCCGTTGGCATTTGTAGCACTCCAATCAAAAGAAAGTAATTCAATACATGCTTCTTCCGATATTCCATAACAGGAAAAGCCAAAAGATTTATTGTTGTCATAAGTATCCAAATAACAACTGCCTCCAAAAGCGTTTATTATTTCTATATACTCACCACGATCTTCTATCATCTCTTCGGGCACAAGTTTGGCTTTTTTGATAACATCACTATTATTTAATCCTTCATAACTTCTTTGCGAGGCAAAAAATGCTCGCACATTTCCGGCAATTAAAGTTATTTGCTCAATAGTTTTGTTGATACGATATTTGGTCATGGCTTTTGAATATCCGGCGATACCGCCAACACTTAAAACGCCGATTATGGCAAGCACGCCAAGCATCTCAATCATAGAACGACCATACTGGCTTCCTCGCCCGCAAAGGGAGAGAGAAGCATTATTTTTAATTTCAAAGTTTCTCATAGTAAACTTCCTTTCATGTTTGTTGTTGAATTACATTAAAACAACCGCCTACTGAGGCGGCCGGAAGTTCGAAACTACTGTATGTTAAATAGTGTCGCATATTAGCACATGCTTTATTTTGCAACCTTCCGACCATTGCCGGAAAATTAACGTCTATAAAAGACGAACATACAAGAGGTTTCGACACCTCAGACAAGTTACCTCATCTTGATTTTAACTATACCACAAAAAATACAGAAGTCAAACTATTTTTTAAATTTGCCGAATTATCTTCTTAAATCAGAAAAACCTCTCTTGCGAGAGGATTTTCCATATTATTCTTCCGAGTTTTCTTCGTTATTTTCTTCCGCCGACTTAGCTAAATCTGCCACAACCTTAGGATCATGCATGAGTTTATCTATCCGCTCCACCTCGGCAAAAGTATCGTCCATACGGAAATTAACTTCCGGAGTAAAGCGTAATTTTAACTTATCGGCAATAATTTTTTTAAACAACCATTTATCTGCTTTAAGTTGTTCCAAAACTAAACCTAAATTCTTGTCATTTAGCGTTGTTAAATAAATCGTGGCATATTTCAAATCCGGTGACATAACCACTTGTGTTATAGTAATAAAAGCATTTGCCAGTTCCGGACTGCGCACATCACCCTGCTCTATTGCTTCGGCAACAACGCGGCGAATTTCCTGCCCCACCCTTAATTGGCGGTTAGATATTTTTTGCGGCATAACTTTTCTCCTTATAAAGTTTTGGCAATTTCTTCCACTTCATAGCATTCTATGGCATCATTAACCTGAATGTCACTATAATTTTCAAAACTCATACCACACTCAAAGCCCTCTTTAACTTCCTTAACATCGTCTTTATAGCGCTTAAGCTGTCCTAAGTTACCATCATGAATAACCACATTATCTCGCAATAAGCGGACTTTTGCCCCGCGTTTTACTAAACCTTCGGTTACCATACAACCGGCAACCTTACCAACTCCGGTAATGTTGAACACATTGCGAATTTGAGCATAGCCCAAAATCTTTTCACGTAATTCAGGCGTCAGCATACCTTCCAAAGCTTTCTTCACATCATCCACCACTGTATAAATTATTGAATAATAGCGAATATCAACTCCATCACGATGAGCCATATCACGCGCCTGAGCATTGGCTCTAACATTAAAGCCGATAATCAAAGCATCGGAAGCCCTTGCTAATGTTACATCTGATTCCGAAATAGCACCAACCGCCGAATGCAAAATTTGCACCGAAACCTCGTCATTGGAAAGTTTTTTCAAAGAGCCTTCCAAAGCCTCAATAGAACCTTGGACATCTGCTTTAATAACCACAGATAAGTGTTTAGATTCTCCTGATTTTATCTTATCCATCATTTGTTCCATTGCCGATTTTGTATTAGCCACAATCTTAGCATCACGCTCCTTACGAATACGATATCCGGTAACTTCACGCGCTTGTGCCTCATCTTTGGCAACCACAAAATTATCGCCTGCCATAGGCGTTCCCTGCAAACCAACAACTTCCACAGGAGTAGCCGGAGTAGCCGTCATCACTTTTTTGCCATGTTCATTAAACATAGCGCGCACATGTCCCCACTCCTTGCCTGCAATCAAAATATCGCCAACGTTAAGAGTTCCTTTTTGCACTAACAAGGTAGCAACCGAACCGCGCCCCTTTTCCATTTTGGCTTCAACAACCGTTCCTTGCGCTGTGCGATTAGGATTGGCTTTCAGATCAAGCATTTCGGCCTGCAACAAAATAGCTTCTACCAATTTATCGATATTGATACGTTTTTTGGCAGAAATTTCAGCACACAAGCACTCTCCGCCCATCTCTTCAACACCTATACCATATTGCAACAGCTCGGTTTTAACTCTCATCGGATCGGCTCCCGGCAAATCTATTTTATTGATAGCCACAACCAAAGGAACTCCTGCTGCTTGCGCATGGCGAATGGCTTCCACGGTTTGCGGCATAATGCCGTCGTTTGCCGCAACAACCAACACCACAATATCCGTTACCTGTGCACCTCTGGCGCGCATTTCCGAAAATGCCTCGTGTCCCGGTGTATCAATAAAAGTAATTTTTTGCCCGTCTTCCAAAGTTATTTGATACGCACCTATGTGCTGAGTAATACCACCGGCTTCTTTGGCAACAACGTTAGTTTCACGCAACGCATCCAATAATGAAGTTTTACCATGGTCAACGTGTCCCATAACCGTAACAATCGGAGCGCGCGGTAATAAATCCTGAGCAGTATCTTCCGGACCATCCAACCCCAATTCAACATCACTATCTGAAACACGTTTAACCTTGTGCCCCATATCTTCAACAATAATTTGCGCCGTATCGGCATCTATGGCCTGATTAATTGTTGCCATAACACCCATAGACATAAGGCGTTTAATAACATCTGTGCTTTTTTCTGCCATACGATTGGCCAGCTCTTGCACCGTAATTGTTTCAGGCACAATAACTTCTTTAATAACCTTTTCTGTTTGAGCTTGGGCAGTTTGTACCGGTTTAGGTTGTTTTTTCTTAAACTTGCGACGCGGAGCAAAACCATAGTCATCATCTTCGTCATCTCCGCCAACCATATAGCTGTTTACATTAATCTTATTGTTGCGACGTTGTGGCTCAAAACTGCGTTTTTGAATCTTTTTACGTTCCTGTTCAAAGGTTTCTTCCTTGGTCATAGTGTGTTTTTCCACTATTGATGAAGATGACTTTTTACCTTTCTTATAATAGCCGTCATCATCATCGTCATCGTCGTCATAATCCTTAGATTTTTTGGATTTGTTATATTCAGAAGAATCAGATTTTACAGGCGTTTTTTCCACTGTTGATTGTTTTGTTGCAACATCTGTCTTTACCGACTCGCTTTTTTGCTTTTCGGAAGTCTGTTCATTGGCTTTTTCTTCTTCGCGAATTTTTTCCTGCTTTTCTTGTTGCAACTTTTGACGTTGAGCCTCTTTTACTTCTTCTTCCTGACGTTTTTTGGCCTCAAACTCTTTTGCTTCGGCAAGTAATTTTAATTTTTGCGCAGTTGCTTCATCTATTTCAACCTTAGGTGTTGATGTGCTATTCTGGCTAATGACGCGTTTTTTGCGCACTTCAACCTGAACAACCTTTTTACCATCATTACTTGCCGGTTTGTTGATATTTTTCAAAGTGAGGGTAGACTTTTTCGGTAAAGTTAATTTCCCTTTTGCACTCTCTTCTGTCATACTAATTCATTCTCCATTATTCATCCAAAAATGTTTGATAGCGCCTTAAAGCAGTGTGAGCCATTTGCCCTATCGGACTTTTTTGTATTGCCATATATATGGTATTGTCACGATTGAGAGCCTGTTCCAAACATTGAGCTTCATACAACATAAATACCGGTAACTCCTTTGATATTTCCGATATTTTCTGTTTCCCGTCAACTCCGGCATCGGCAGCAATTACCAAGCACTCAACTTTGTTTTTTATAATTGCTTCTTTAACTTTTTCAAACCCTAAAATCAGGCTTCCGGCCTTACGCGCCAAATTGACGGCATCTAAACCTTTCTTGCGTAAAACCGTTTCAACATTTTGCAGCAGATCTTCTGTTATAACTGTTTTTGTATGTAAAATCTTGTTCAGTGGATTTTTTACCAACAGTTTCTCAATAAGTTTTTTAGAGTTGGAAATATAGAAGCCTCGTCCATCCAATTTTTTACCAAAATCAGGTACAACAATACCACCGGGCAATAACGAAAAACGCAATAACTCATCACGAGAACCTATATTGCCGGTTAAAACGCACTTTCTAATATTTTCCAACTCTTTTTTCATTGTCTGTTCTACCGTATCTTATTCTTGATTTTCAGTTTGATCCTCTTCGGTAAACCAGTGTTCACGGGCTTTCATTATGATGCTTTCGGCCTCTTTTTCGGAAACTGCATTTTCGCCTAAAATTTCAATTAGCTCATCAGAAGCCAAATCGGCCAAATCATCAATATTTTTAACGCCGTTTTCAGCCAAACGAACTACCATATCAGGTTCCAAACCTTCAACATTTATCAAGCTGTCATCAATATTAAGTTCTTTGCGCTTATTTTCAAACTCTGTATCACGATTTTCAATAAACTCTTTGGCGCGAGACTGTAATTCTTGGGCGATATCTTCATCAAAGCCTTCAATTTCAGCCAATTCCTTAACGTCAACCAATGCCACATCATCAACCGTTGAAAAACCTTCGGCAACCAGCAAATGAGCAATCATATCATCAACATCAAGCGCATCCATAAAGCGTTTGGTGCGAACTTTATTCTCATTTGCCAAACGTTCACGAGCCTGTTCTTCGGTCATAACATCAATATTTGCACCGAAAAGTTGCGAAGCCAATTTAACATTTTGTCCGCGACGACCAATAGTTAAAGATAACTGATCTTCGGAAACAATAACTTCAACACGGTTATTCTCTTCATCAAAAACCACCTTGCTGATATCAGCCGGAGCCAAGGCGCTGACAATATATTGCGCTTTGTCTTCGGAATAAGGAATAATATCAATTTTTTCCCCTTGCAACTCGTTTACAATGGCCTGAACACGAATACCGCGCAAACCCACACAAGCACCAACAGCATCAATTGTTTTATCGTTAGCACGAACGGAAATTTTTGCCTTAGATCCCGGATCACGAGCAACACCCATAATTTGCACAACACCGTCATATAATTCCGGAACTTCCTGTATAAATAATTTTTCCATGAACTCAGGACATGTTCTCGACAAAAAGATTTGCGGTCCTTTTACTTCGCGACGAACATCTAAAACATAGGCTCTTACGCGATCGCCGTTTTTGAACTTTTCTCTTGGAATAGTTTCATCATGACGTAAAACAGCTTCGGCTTTACCAATATCCAAAATAGTATTACCGAATTCAACACGTTTAACTGTTCCGTTAATAATTGTGCCGATTTTTTCTTTAAATTCTTCATATTGTTTGTTGCGTTCTGCTTCACGAACTTTTTGCATAATCACCTGTTTAGCAGTTTGTGCGGCAATACGTCCGAAATCCATCGGAGGCAGAGGATCTATAATAAAATCGCCTACCTGCAAATTTTTATCATATTGTTTAGCAACTCGCAACGGAATTTGAGCAGCTTCATTTTCAATAATCGCATCATCGTCCACAACTTCACGATAACGTGAAAGAGAAATAGCGCCTGTTCGACGATCAATACTGACACGAATATCTTGTTCAAAACCGTATTTTGTGCGGCCTGCCTTTTGAATGGCAACTTCCATCGCCACAAAAACGTCTTCCTTATCAATATCTTTTTCTCTGGCAACCGAATCTGCAACATTAACAATTTCAGGTCTCGGCATATTTTCAAAATTTTCCATTTTTATCATATCCTCATACAAAAATTAAAGTTCATCAGCAACACTTGCTGCCTGATATTCTTCCCACAATTCATCGGTTAACACCAATTTGGCCTTATTTACCACGCTAAACGGAATTGTGTATTCTTCACCATTTGTTTCCATAACGATATTATCGTCGGTAACACTAATTATCTTTCCCTTAAAGCGCTTGCGATTATTTACTTTTTCTTCTGTTTCTAACTTGATTTCATAGCCGCAAAAACGAACAAAATGCTCTAACTTTGTCAACGGACGATCAAGCCCAGGAGAGCTAACTTCCAGAGAATATTCACTCTCTATCGGGTCTTTTTCATCCAACATAGCCGAAAGCAACTTGCTGACTTTTGCACAATCATCAACCGTAATATTTGTTTTATGATCAGAATTTTCAATCATAACTTGCAGAGTCGGATTCGTTTGTCCAACGGTTAATACCCGCACCAAATCGTAGCCGGCCCCCTGCACCACCGGTTCTATCAAGTCTTGTAAATAATGTTTTTGCATCGCGCATCCTTTAATAAAAAAGCGGGGCTTTTACGCTCCACCAGATAATATTTTTTGTCGTTGTCAAGTCATATAGCACATTTTTCATAAATGTAAAGAACTTTTTTTACAGTTATGCAAAATTTTTTTTGCTCTGTATAAAATTTGTTTGACTTTTGAACTTTTTATGGTATAACAAGTATAAGATGAGGTAAAAGTCATCTGGGGTTTCAAAGCCTCTTATAAGTTCGTCTTTAAGGACGTAAAAATTTTCCAGCATGGCTGGAAGGTAGCCGAATAGAACATGTTTTAATAAGCTACACTATTTAACTTATAATAGCTTTGAACTTCCAGCCGCCTCATGAGGCGGCAATTTTAATATTAAAACAACAACTTTAATGAAAGGAAGTTTACTATGAGAAACTTTGATTTAGAAAATGAAAATGGTCGTTCACTTCTTCCGAAGAGTGGTGCAGATGCGCCGGCCGTTTTGAGTGCCGTGTACACAGACAGTACACCAGCGAAAAACAGACAAGCAGATGCGCCGCAATGCGGAAGAAGCATGATAGAGATGCTTGGCGTGCTGGCAATTATCGGTGTGTTAAGCGTTGGCGGAATCGCCGGATATTCCAAAGCAGTGATGAAGTATCGCATTAACAAAACTATCGAGCAGATAACTTTAATTGCCGGCAATGTGCGAGCATTTTTTGCTCCGCAAAGAAGTTATGAAGGAGCGTATTGTGACGTAGACTGTCCGGTGGTAATTAAGGCAAAACTTCTTCCCGATGAAATGTTGAGTAATATATCTGAGGGACCTATGGGATCGCGATCGAGAGCAGATACTACCAATGCTTTTGGCGGTGGATTTTCACTTTATTCTATTGATAAATCATCAACAGAACAAAACAAAGCTTTTAAGATGTCGTATGAAATAGAATCTGATGAAGCCTGTATTGAATTAGTATCACAAGATTGGACTAACGCTAATGTTGCGGCAATTTTTGTGGTTGATGGAACTAATCGCGGAACGTATTTGAAAACGCCGGTAACGGTAGATAATGCTGTTAAGTATTGTGCTGATAGATACATAGATGATGTAGGATTTTATTTTGATATAGACGTAAACGCTGAACCGTGGAAAACAAGGTTAAAATAATTATATCGTTTGTGAATAACTTAACCGCCGATTCGGAAAGTCGGCGGTTTTATAAACTATGTTGTCGGTTATTTAAAATTTATACCCTAAATCAAGCATATAATAAGCGTTATTTTTCTGTTCAAGAGGTGCATTTGCCGATACACCTAACGAAAATTGCTTATATTGATATTTGGCTTTCATATTGAGCAAACCGAAATTGCGTTGCATACGACCATCGGCAATTTCATAAACACCGCTCATTCCATCTGCGGCAACCGACTGACGATATTTATTACCAAATTCGTGATAATATGTTCCACCGGCACTCAAATCAAGCGACTGATTATAGTTAAAATCAAAACTTTTTTTCAGCTTCAGACCAATTACAGACTTTGCCGAAACAATATTTTCGTCTTTTAATTTCAAACCACCGTTGCTTTCGCCTGAATTATCCATATACATAGCGGTTGTGTCAAAACCGATATGCGGTTCCAAAACTAATGCTCCTAAGTCAAAATCATGGCGAAAATCAGTATCAAATCCATAATAATACTCTTTGGTTTGCATTTTATGCGGAGCGTTATTTAATCCGATGCGACGATAATGTCCGCGTCCGAAACCTGCTTTTAATTTAACCAAAGCCGAAGTATCCGCCTTGTTCCACAAAACAGGAGCAAACGCTTCTACAACATTGTTATAGCGAGAAGAATCGTTATCAAAATCACTGTCGCTACGCGTAACGTTTAATCCGTAACCGCCACGCATATTATGCCCCAAATAGTGATCGCCGAATCCATAAACCGATGTTACCTTATCTTTATATCCGCTTATTTCATGTTTACCGTCAACATCTTTTTTATAGCTAACAACTTTAACCGAATACCTCTTAGGCAAATAAGTTTTTTCTAACAATTCATCATTTATTTCACGATCGATAATTTGCATATTATCCAAATTTTGTTTGGCTAAATTAGGCACAAAATCAAGGGCGAATTTTTTATTTATTACAGCATCAAACGCAGCTGCACTACGCGTTGTTTTGAGCGCGGAATATAAATTTTCGTTATTCTGTTGTTGATAGTTTGCCGACAAATATTTAGCCAACGATTGATTTTTCATCAATTCTCCGAAATCACGCATAGTGGCAACGGCATCTAAGGCGCCGGATGAATTTTCGCGCAAAGTATTTTCAAACATGTATAAATTGTTATTAAGTACAATACCTTTATTGGCTCCGACAAAAGCATTTTTAACCGCATATTCATTTTCAAAACCGGATGATACCACGTTATCAGCCAAATTTACTGTTCCGCTTAAAGCCGGAGCAACATAAGACGCATTTTCATCCAAAACAAAATTGAAGAACGAATTATCAAAGTTTAACGCTGTGGCAGAATAATATGTTCCGTTATTGATGAAGTTCCAATTACGTTTTGCAGGTATTCTAAATGCTGTTTCTGCTGTTTGGGTTTCTTTCTCGTATGATTCATATTCTTTATACCAATTACTCGCTCCGATAACACTAATATTTTTATCAAAATCTTCATCAGGTTCTAATGGTTTTTCATATTCACCATAGGTGTGTACTTGGTAAGATGTGGAATTTATGGCGCCGTTATTTTTAACATCCAAATAAACATCCGGTGAAGCAATTTTAACATAAATACCGGTAGGCGCCGTGATAGTGCCGTTATTGGTAATGGTTGTTTTTTCTTCTTCCGATGTTCCCTCGGCATAAGCCCAAATACCTGTATCTGCCGAAGTTATAGTGCCATTGTTTGTAATATTGCTACCGCTTTGTTTGGCTTGTATTCCGTAGGTACTTGCCGTAATAAGCCCACTGTTTACAATGGTTGCTTTCTCACCGTCTGAGAAAATACCGTTTTCTACACCACTGATCGTGCCGTAATTAACCGCCGTATTGTTGGCTCCGGTTATTGAAATACCGTTATATATACTACCGCCGATAACGGCTCCGGATTTGTTATATACAACATTGTAATCTCCGGAGGCATAGATACCTGCATTATGTTTTCCTGTTGCATAAACATTTATAGCGGCGGCTACTCCGCTATCATCTCCGTTGGTAATTGAAATGTTCGCACCTTTGGAATATAGTCCGAAAACCGATGTCTGCGAATTGCCGGCAGAACCGATGGTTATAGTGCCGGTATTGATTATATTTGATGGACCTGATGAATACACACCAACACTTTCAGAAGCATTCATTTTTATAATACCATAATTATTTAACACACTTCTACCTGAGGCATAGAGCCCGATAGAATATGGCTTAGAAGTATTAATGGTTCCATAGTTAATAACGCGGGAATTTTGTGATGAATCACTGGCCATTGCCGCCGACATATTGGAACTTGTGTTAATTGTTCCACTATTAAGAATTGCTGCGCTGCTAATTCCGTCGTCCCCCATATACATAACAACCGAATTTGACTCGGAATTATCGCTATACGGAAAAAGATTGATAGTTCCTAAATTCTCAGCCTGACCGCGTGCAGACATAATACTCATACCGGAAGTAAAAGACGAACCGTAAATATTTATGTTTTTGCCACTGTTATTAGTTAATAGTTCCGTAGTTGAAGAAGAGGTTGAAGAATTTTCCGTAGTCAAAACAGATTGAGAAACTTGTAAAGTATATTCGGAAAAAGGATCATCGGCATCTGTTCCGCTTCCAGACATACTACCGCCGGACGTTATATAATAGTTGATAAGTCCGTTATTTATGGCATAGCTATAATATCCTCCAAAAACTTTGGAATTTGTCGCTTCATAATTTATATTAATCGTTCCGTCGTTTTGTATTGTTTGCGCACCGGCAAAATCGTTTTTCATCGCATAAGAATTATACGAATAAACATCAATAGTTCCGGTATTGCTTAAAGTTACCTGTGTGCCTTCACCGGAACCATACATTGCCACATTATTGTTATATTGCGTATCAGTTGCACTGCCTACGGCAATGTGGTTGCTGTTACTTAAAGTTCCACCGTTATAAGAAGCCATACCGTAACTGTTAGTGGCTTTAACAATAATTTCTCCGGTATTACTCAACTTTTGATTTAAGTCGGTATAAAGTCCGGAAACAGATCCGCTACCCTCTACGGAAAGCATACCATAATTACCGAGTTGATTGGTGGCAATGGTTGTTATGTTTATATTACCGCTGTTAGTTAAATTAGCACCGTGAATTGACTGCATTCCCGCGCTTATTCCCTGTTGTGATGAGGAAGAACCGTATTGAGAAAAGTTTAAATTAATGTTTCCGCTATTGTTAGCCGTAGTATTAGCATCGGCTCGCATACCGACAACGCCTCCCGTGCCTTTGCGAAGCGTGGTATCCGAAGTCGGGCTGTATGTTCCGGTATAGGCAATAGAAATATTGCCATTATTGTTAATGGTTACCACTTCGGCACGGTTAATATTTTTAGAGCCGTTTAAGAAAGCGTTATCCAAAAAGCTTCCCATACCGATAGAATTTAAATTAACCGTTGTTCCCGAACCACCATCACCGGCACTGATATTGATATTACCGGATCCGTTATTGCTTAAAATTATTTCTTTACCGGCAACATCGTTTCCGGCATTCAAGATCATTGCTTCCATACCGATTATATTGCCGACAATAGAAGTTGAAGCATCTGATGTTGTTGTGCCGGCACTATATGCCTGAATTGCCGTTCCGCGAATATCACCGTTGTTTATCGCCTGTGAATTGGTATCAACATACATACCTATAACTGCGTCAATTCCATCCTTACCGGAAAAATTCAAATCAATTCCCTTAGAATCGTTAACATTGGCTATTATACCAGCAGCATTGTTAGTAATCACCGATTTTTGACTGCCTACCATACCAATAGTACCGTTATAGGCATCAGCATGAATAAAGCCATTGTTCACAACCTCGGAATTGGTTAAAGCGCTCATGCCTACCGCACCCGAAGTAAGATATATCACACCGGCGGATTCATTGGTGTATTTTCCACCGTTTTTAGCATTTAACCCTACATTAACATATCCGGCATAATCCAAAACACTTTTTGTAAAGTCAATAGTATTTATTTGCGCAGTATTGCTGTTTGTTACGTCTATTCGAGCACTGTTAGCCTTGCTTGTTGAATCAACAGTATCTTTTATTGAGCCGTTTACCGCCAGCTTAGAAGCCAAACTATTATATTCTTCTTTCGGTTTACTATCGTCTCCACCACTTCCACCGGAGCTTTTTCCACCGCCGCCACCGCTGCTAAGTGCCAAAGCTGCGGCACCGCCGGCCAAAACAACGCCACCGACAATCCACCAATTAGGCTGAAAATGAAAATTTTCTAAACCAACGGCACTAAAAGCCTCTCGCGGAGTAGCATTGAGAGCAACAGTTTTTGATGATGCCAAAAAATCCTCATAATGGTCAATTTTTTGCACGCATGGATGATTGGGATTAGCGCCGGCAGCGCGAAAAGCATTATATGTGTAGTGATCATTATTTTGCGCTGCTATACATAACCCCGTATCTCCGTTCGAATCCATAACATCAATATTCATACCGCGGCGCACTGATGCACGTAGAGCTTGCACATTCCCGCTTTTTGCCAAATTATACATTGCTTCAAAAGAAACCGGAGCCAAACCGGCGGCTTGCGAACTATACGGATAGAACACGGCAAAACTGAACGATAGTGCGGTTGTACTTAAAATAAATCTTGTAAACAATGATTTTTGCATGCAAAAGGCCTTTCTTATACAAATTATCTGCCTGATTTTAACCTTAAAAATTTAAGTTTTGGTAAACATCGCCCAATTAAACAATATTTAGCCAAATCTGCAAATTATCGACATTAATAATTTTTTTGTGTCATCATAAAAAAAATATTTGACAACCAATAATTTTTCGTCTATTATGTAATCACTTTATAATAATTTAAATATTATTCACTTTTAAGACCCCTTAGAGAACCTAAGGTAAGATTTATGTTATGATACATTCTGAGTTAAAGTACATTGAAGAGTTAAACGCATTCGGTGTATCTGAAGAGCAACTAAAAGTATGGGAAAAACAACAGGAAACCCCTCTGCTTTCTCTCTCCAGAAAAGATTATATCGGTCTGGGTTGTCGTGTTCCGGCATCCGATTCTCCGTTTGTTGCTTTATTGATGCAAAAAGGAGAATACGGATACACCGTTCCTAAGAACTATGTTTTGGCCCTGGCAAGAACAGAAGTCAACCTCTGTTTTTTGACCTATGAGCACTGTATGGTTCAGATGCAAGACTGCTACGCTTTGGTCCTTCCTTGCGGAGATTTTGACTTACCGGAGCGCTATTATGTGGACGGAAACGCCGATTCTCCCGAATTTTCCTCAGCGACTGCCAAAGCATACATTGACTGTATTCGCTTTGCGCTCAAAAAGGAAATACCGATATTGGCCATCGATAAAGGTGCTCAGATGGTTGCCGGAGAGATGGGAGTGAAGATTCATCGCGACACATCTCACCTGCGTGACCACATTATCCATAACAGTAGTCGTCAAAAGGCTCACAGGGTGCACATTGATTTACGTAGTCCGTTGTATCGACTGTTGAAGTATCACCGTTGTATTACTACAAATTCTCGGCACGATACAGTTCTTCACCCGAACTTCTCGCAGTCCTACTTGGCATTCTATGCATCTTCGTTGGATGGAGTTCCGGAAGCTTGGGGATGTTACAGCAAACACATCTTGTGTGTGCAATGGCATCCGGAAGATATGGCTGCAACTGAACCCAACGGACTTATGCAAAAACTGTTTGATTGGGTTGCCGACAAAGCATGGGATTTGTATGATGAACAGCACTTTGAGTTTGGTTGGTAAAATGGTCTGATTGCATTGTTTAAAAAGCTCTCGTTTTGAGAGCTTTTTATATTTTATGTATTTAGCAAATATCAGACATCAAAGCATACAACACACAAACATTTTTGTTTAACCCCAAACTGCCGACATATCATCGGCGGTCTGGGGTAGCTTTAATCGCTTAAAATCTGAAATCTCTGCCGGTATTATTGCGTATTTTTTCTAACCATGCCGATGTAGTGGCAGCAACCTGCGGAGATAAAGTTGCCAACTCTTTAGCTATCAGTTTTTCTCCCAATTCTCTGGTTTCCGGTGAAGCATAATCACACAAATACTCTTGTAAAGTCAATAATGCATTCGGATGGCAACAATTATGGATTTGTTTGGCTTTGCAAAGTTCCATAAAGCGATCTCCCGTTCGCCCGGCACGATAGCATGCCGTGCAAAAGCTTGGAATATAATCCATAGTCATCAGCCAATTAATAACTTCATCAAGTGTGCGGTTATCTATAACATCAAATTGTGCAGAGTTCGGTTCTTCGCGCTCGGGATGACTATATCCGCCGACCGAAGTTTTAGAACCTCCTGAAAGTTGCGAAATACCCAATTTAAGCACGCGCTCACGCGTTTTTTTGCTTTCTCTTGTTGAAATAATCATACCGGTATATGGCACTGCTATGCGCAAACATGCCACAATTTTAGCAAATATATCGTCATTGATACAATCTTTGAAATCGTTGGTATCAATATCATCGGCCGGACGCAAACGCGGAACACTGATTGTGTGCGGTCCAACTCCGTGAACGGCTTCCAAATGCTCGGCATGCATCAATAGGCCGGTAAATTCGTAGCGATAGGTTGAAAGTCCGAACAAAACGCCGATACCGACATCATCTATTCCACCTTCCATTGCACGATCCATAGCTTCGGTGTGCCAAGCATAATCATGTTTTGGTCCTGTCGGGTGCAATGTTTCATATGACTGCCGATTATATGTTTCTTGAAACAAAATATAAGTTCCGATTCCGGCATCTTTTAATTTGCGATAGTTTTCCACCGTGGTGGCGGCAATATTAACATTAACACGACGAATCGCCCCGTTTTTGTGTTTGATTGAATAAATGGTTTTCAGGCTTTCCAAAACATATTCTATCGGATTATTTACCGGATCTTCCCCCAATTCAATAGCCAAACGCTTATGCCCCATATCTTGCAAAGCAATCACTTCGTCCCTGATTTCATCCTGAGTCATTTTTTTGCGGAAAATATGTTTATTTTTAGCGTGATACGGACAATAAACACAGCCGTTCACACAATAGTTAGAAAGGTAAAGCGGCGCAAACAACACCATACGATTGCCGTAATAATTTATTTTAATTTGCTGTGCCAAAGAAAATATTTGTTCGTTTATTTCCGGTAAATCGCAAGCTAACAAAACAGCGGCTTCGCGGTGTGTTAAACCTTTTTCCAAACGCGCTTTTTGCAAAATTGTTTGCAAAAGAGGCAAATTATTTTTATTTTCGTCTGCATACCGCAGGCTTTCTTCTATTTCATCATTGCTGATAAATTCATCGGCTATCAATGATTTAGGATTATATTTATGCTCCATTTTTTCCATCCTTAATAAAACTTTTCCCGATTTATCACTAAAATTATAATTAAGCAAGACGAAAATAATTGAATGTAGCAAAATTTTTTACAGCGAATTTAAAATAGTGTATTGCAAATTTGTTTTAAATGTAGTAATGTAGGCGTATAAACCTAAAAATTATTAATATTATGAACAAAATTATTTACATCTGTGTGTTTGTTGCATTAATTGCGGCAAATGAATGCTCTCCGGTTGTAACAGTGCTTGACAGCGTTGGTGCGGTGCATTTTCCTGTGGTTATATCCTTGTGGGCAGTTTTAGAAACTTTTCTTGCTCACTATATTGCCAAGATTCTTGCAGATCCTGCCCTTGCTGATGATCCTGAGTTGAAGCACATTGCAGCAATGTTCTTTGGCTTTACATTTGCACTTTACGGTGGTGTGTTTGCTGTCGTGGTTTTTATTTTGGCCGTCGTATTGTTTTCACATCGGCGTTTTGAAGGATTCCACTTAGTATAAACTTAAAAAAAAATTTTTTATGAATAAAGTTTACTTTTTTCTGATTTGCATTGCTTATGCAATAGCATTTCTGTTAGTGGCAAATGATCCTATGGAGTATTCTTCAAACGATCCGGATACAGGTTCGATTTTATTCATAGGAGTTATAGGAGGTGTTTTGTTCTCTTGTTGGGCAGCAGTAACTTCTAAGCCTTGGGTTCGTATTGCACTTTGGCTTCTTTCCACTTTGGGATTTGTGGCTTTCGGAATCAGCGCTTCTATGGTTTGCCTTGTAATGATGATTGTTATGTGGCGTTTTTTGGAAAAAGCCCCCGAGATCAAAGATAACATACATAAGGTTATTGAACCAGATTAAGCACGCAACAATAAAAAAGCATCGGAATGTATATACATTTCCGGTGCTTTTTTATTTTATACCCGATGATAACTTATTTGTGCCATAATACTTACGCCGGAACAAAAAAGTTCCGGCGTATGGCTCGCGAGCCTTGCATTTACGGCATAAGACCTTTTTAGAGAAGTTTTGAATAAGTTATTTAAGGCCTTTACCGCAAAGGAATTGCGCCGAAATAAGTTTCCTTATCCGACGCTTATCTTATTAGTAAAATTTCAGATATAATGTATTGGAATCACCCTCACAAGCCGTAGCGGCATCACTGGCACTCATAGAATTTTGACCGCCACAAACACCTTTTATCTTACCGCTTAAAGCTGCCTTTAATGAACCCGTTCCAGATGCATCAGTGCACTTACCCTGATATACAGCATCAAGAGGAGTGGTTAAAGCCGTCCCAGCTTGAGGTGTTGCGGCACCTTCCAACGGAGCAGATGATGGAGCACTTGCGCTACTACCTCCAGCTGCTGGGGCAGCAGCGGCTGTGGGTTCCACTGCCATCGCAATCAAACCGGAACCGGAAGCAGAACCCCAATTTTGAGTTGCCAAATCCATACAAGCTTCTTCCGGAATACTGTCAAAAATAAGCATAAACGCCTTTTCATCACCAGCATTGCGTGCTGAATATATTAGTTCAATTTTGCCACCAAACGGATTCGGATTATCAACCACACCGGTAGTACCGTTTAACAATTCATCAGGAAATAACTTGGCTTTGGCAATTAAACTCCCATTGCCGTTAGTGGCATCAGAAGTTCCGATATTTCCCAAAGCTTTATAATTCTTTTGGCTGCCAAACAGAGTGCGCACATTGGTAACAATCATTGATATCTGTTCAATGGATTTATTAATGCGATATTTCATCATCGCCTTTGAATATCCGGCGATACCGCCCACGCTCAACACGCCGATAATGGCCAAAACGCCCAACATTTCAATCATGGATCGTCCGGATTCTGTTTTATATGTTTTCATTTTTAAATCTCCTTCTTGAGAAAAATTGTTGTTAATAACTAATCAACCGCCAAACGGCGGTCGGGAGAGTTAACAAACCATAATATGTGAAATGATCCATCCAATCTTTAGGCTTCCGCCCTGAACATCCATTGAACGCTCCCCAACCCAAATCGGAGATATATTACGTCATTTTAACGATGCAAAATGCACCGCACATATTACGAGCTTGTTAAGGCTCCGAACCGAAGTTCTGATTTTATAATAGCACAAAAAATTCAAATGTCAAATATTTTTTGTGTTCACTACAAAAAATTACGCGCCACTCCACTTCCCTTTGTGTCAAGATATTTTTTGTTTTTTTAATATATACTTTGGTTTAGGTTGTCTTTTTTTGCGCAATATCAACGATATATTATAGTTGTTGAAGGAGTCTGTTATGCAAAATAAAGATGTTATCAATGTGCTTTTAAGCAATTTGGCAAACGAAAAAGTTAAAACCGGATTCGGGGTAAACAGTGGTATAATCAGTGATGTTGTCGAGGGATGGAACCAAAATATTTATGTAGTTCCCAACAAAATTGTTTTAAATAAAGATCCGAATAATAAAAAATTTAATATTATGTAAAAAAATATATTATGCGCGAATCGCCTGTTTTCAGCCTAATTTTGCGTCAATATATGCTTGTTATCATATTTATATCCGCAAACTAAGTCTTATGTTTTTCAACGCAACAGCAATAATTATGATTGAGGTTAAAATGCAAAAAATAAATAAGAATGAGTTTGTTAAATTAGAAGATAGTATGATTTTTGTCAGCACAATTTACGAAAGTTTTGAAGCCTTAGAGGAAGTTATGGGCAAACTAAAATTAGAACGTCCGCTTTTTTTAGTTTATATGGCAAAAATGGCTTTTGCTGATGAGGTTTATAAAGTGGCCAAAGAAAATACGCACAAAACAGATCTTTCGGAAGTACCTCCGTCATATATAGAAATCCAAAATCCGCACTTTGGGCGTTGGCAATAGTTTCAGTGATTATAATGCGCTACCGATAGAAAATTTTTCAAAACATACATACAGTTGCGACGAATTTTATTCAGTGGCTTTTTGCGCGCAGAGAGCTCTAAATAACGTTCACGCTTAGACTTATGTTCTTCGGCAATTTGCTCGTGATGTGGCATGGTGTTATATTTATAATATTGCTCAACCTCACGAGAATAAACGTGTATACCGTGTTTGCGGCACCAATCCTGAATACCGATGTGAAACGGATTATTCCCCGGTGAGGGAAAGTATACACCCAAATTATCCGGTCCATAATGGTCCAAATCTTTAACTCCGGCTTGTTTTAATGTATAATCAACCGCTCCGGCACAGTTATTATAAATAAAATTATAAGAACCTGCTCTGGCCACATTAGCTTTATTAATGGCGCACAGCAAACGTTTTTCATCAACACCGATTTGACTCGGATAAACAAAATAGTATTCTCCCAAATCACGATAACGCGGATATAACGGTTTAACATCCATTTTATAATGCTGGCGATTAACTACCCTATCCTTATATTGCAACGCGGCATGCCCAACATTTGAATTTTTGATTGGAATTATAACAATCAAAATAGGTTCTTCGGCAGTTAAATCAAATTGTCCGTTACTATCGCGCGGAATGCGATCGGTAATATCATGAAAACCGCGACGCACATTTTTATATTTAGCATATTCTTCCTGAATGGAACAATTAAGCTCCGTACTGACACGCACATCACCATACAAAAACTCATCCAAGTTTTCCGCACGTGCTTTGGCTCGCGCTTCATCTATGGTTTCACCGTCAAAACGTTGCAATTTTGTATGATAAGGATTAAGCCTTGAAGAGCGAAAATGGCGATAACTCCACGTTTTTTCAAGCAGAATAATACCTTTTTTAATTTTTGCCAAAACAGAATTATCTCTTGTTTGTTGTTGATGATATACAAGCTCGTTATTTTCAGGCATTTTTCTTATCCATTAGCAAAAGTTCAAGTGCTTTTTAGCATATTTTTGACAAAAAGTAAAGCAGAAAATTTTATAATATGGATGTGTTTTTTGTTTATGAAGCGGCTTTTTTGCTTGAATTTGCCACGTATTTGCGGTATTTTAACGGCAATTTGATAAAATTTCAGAGGGTAAAATGGCGGATTTATTCGAATCTTCGGCAATTCAAAGCAAGGAAGAATATACAGCAACCGATATTGAGGTTTTGGAGGGATTAGAACCGGTGCGACATCGCCCGGGAATGTATATCGGCGGGACGGATATTCAAGCCATGCATCATTTGGTGGCGGAAATTTTGGATAACTCAATGGATGAAGCCGTTGCCGGCTACGCTAATCACATTGATGTTAGTGTAAATGCCGATGGCACGGTTACCATCACCGATAACGGGCGAGGTATTCCGGTAGATGAACACCCCAAATACCCTAATGTTTCGGCACTCGAAGTTATTTTAACAACATTACACTCCGGAGGTAAATTCGGCGGAGGTGCTTATAAGGTTTCCGGTGGTTTGCACGGTGTAGGCTTATCTGTTGTAAACGCTTTGTCGGAAAAATTATTGGTAGAAGTTGCACGCGAAAAAAAATTATATCGCCAAGAATATTCACGTGGCAAACCGTTAACCCCGTTGCAATTTGTCGGCAACTGCCCGAATCGGCGCGGAACTTCGATAACTTTCAAGCCGGATGCCGAAATTTTTGAGGGCAACAACACTTTTATTGTTAGCCGTATTTATCGCATGGCACGTTCAAAAGCTTTCCTGTTCAAAGGAGTAAAAATATTTTGGCACTGTGCTCCGGAATTGATTGTTGAAGGCGAGAATACTCCGATTTCAGCGGAATTGCATTACCCGAATGGCCTATCTGATTTTTTAAATATTCAAATGGGTGAACGTTCAACCGTTAATCGCATGGCTTTCACCGGAGAGTCCGATTTGGCAAATAATGAAGGACGGGTGGAATGGGCAATAACATGGCCTCTCGACGAACGCGGATTTTCTTATTCTTATTGTAACACGGTAATCACTCCCGAAGGAGGAACACATGAAACAGGTTTTCGTTCGGCTTTAATGCGCGGGCTTAAAGAATACGGTGAAATGGCCGGATTCAAAAAAATTTCCGCAGTTACGGCAGATGATTTTTTAAGTGATGCCTGTTTGATGTTATCGGTATTTATAACCGATCCGCAATTTCAGGGACAAACAAAAGACAAACTTACTTCAACCAAAGCAGTTCATTTGGTTGAAACGGCGGTTAAAGATTCGTTTGATCATTGGCTATCTTCCGATGTGGAAAACGCCAACACGCTTATTGCTTATGTTTTAGAAAGAGCCGAAGCACGCAAAAAGAAAAAAGAAGAAAAATTACAAAACCGTAAAGCTCCTACAAAAAAGCTTCGCCTACCGGGAAAACTTGCCGATTGTTCACAAGCCGCAGCCGAAAATACGGAAATATTTATTGTTGAGGGAGATTCTGCCGGAGGCTCGGCTAAACAAGGGCGCGACAGAGTTACACAAGCAATTTTACCTTTGCGCGGAAAAATTTTGAATGTAGCAAGTGCTTCGGTGGAACGTATCGGGCAAAATCAAGAAATTAAGGATATGATAGAAGCTCTCGGTTGTGGAGTTAAAGATAATTATAACGAAGGTAATTTGCGTTATGAAAAAATTATCATTATGACAGATGCTGATGTTGATGGAGCGCATATTACCTCGTTATTGATGACCTTTTTCTACCAACACATGCCTAAGCTGATTGAAAACGGACATCTATATATAGCAACTCCGCCACTGTATAAAATTGTAGCCGGTGGCAAAAATTATTATGCTTTGGACGATGAAGAAAAAGATAAAATTTTGCAAAAAGTGGTAAAGGGCAACACCAAACCGGATATAAGCCGTTTCAAAGGTTTGGGAGAAATGAGCCCAACACAGCTAAAAGAAACGACTATGGATAAAAACAACCGTATTTTATTGCGCGTGATAATTCCGAGCACGGATACCGAAGAAGGGCGTGCCGAAGATTTTGAAACAAGACGACAAGTTGAACGGCTTATGGGTAAAGATCCGGAACAACGTTTCCGCTTTATCATCGAACGCGCCAAATTTGTTGACAATTTAGATATTTAAGCAAAAATCAGATAGGCAAGTTTACGCCTGCCTACCTATAAAATATCTGTTTTTAAGATAATCATTTAAACTCTATGGCAAAATATTGCCCGCTTACGGAGCATGGATTTGTTACCTTATCTATCGGAATCGGTAAACCAACGGTTGCGCCACCGGCACAGCCTTGGACAAAGTTATCGGAAGCAGAACCGGAACATCCGTTGACAGCGGTAAGACCACGGGCAAACATTTCACTCGGATTACCCTCAATATAAACAGCCGCGGCGTTGATGTTGTTCCAATCCTGAGTTGCTAACTCAATACAGGCTTCTTCCGGAACTTGTAAATACACTGCAAAAGTTTTATAGCCGCTTTTTATCACACTCAAAAGATAAAATTGCGTATCAAAAGCTGAATTAAGTTTATCGATATATAGCCCACGAGCTCCCTCTCTCGTTACCCACATCTCCTCCGGCACAAGTTTGGCTTTTTCGATTATATCCATTGCTGAACCACCACTCAAATCTGCATAATTTTGCTGGTTTGAAAAAAATGTTCGCACATTTCCGGCAATGAGTGTTATTTGCTCAATAGTTTTATTAATGCGATATTTTTGCATCGCCTTATTGTATCCGGCGATTCCGCCAACCGACAAAACGCCAATGATGGCAAGCACGCCAAGCATCTCAATCATTGAACGACCGGATTCATTATTTTTAATTTCAAAGTTTTTCATAGTAAACTTCCTTTCATTAAATTAATTGTTTTAACACTAAAATAACCGCCCAATGAGGCGGCTGGAAGCTCGAAACTATACACACAATATAGCGTTACATATTAAGACCTGATATCTTTATTCTGCAACCTTCCAACCACAAAAGTCGGAAAAAGTTAACGTCCTTCATGACGTGTGTGTAGAGGCTTCGAGGCCCCAGATGAATTTTACCTCATCTTGTGTTCACAATATCATAAAAAATGCAAAAGTCAAACAGTTTTTTAAGAAACCTGCTACAAACTATACCCAAAGACAACTGCTGATTTTTTTGATAAATACCCTAAAAAAATACACATATTCCGACAAAAGTTAATTGCCTGTTAAAGATTTTATGTTAGTCTCGCAACAAGTTAGTTTAAATTGCAATTTATATAAAGGTTAAGAAAAATGGAAACTCAAGCTCTCTCTGATGTGGCGCAAACTGCTGCTGATAATATGTCTTTGTGGGATATGGTATGGTCGTCAGATACTATTACCAAAGTGGTTATGATCGGGTTGATAGCCGCTTCTGTTTGGTCATGGGCTATTATTTTGGAAAAATTTGCCACTTTGCGCAATGTTCGCAGTCAATCTAAAAAATTTGAGGAAGCATTTTGGTCCGGCGGCTCACTTGACCGCCTTTATGAAGCAATCGGCAATCGTCCGCGCGATCCGATGTCGGCTATTTTTGTGGCAGCGATGCGTGAATGGAAGCGTAATACGTTGATGAAAGGTAAAACTGATCGCAGTTTGCGCGGTGTTTCGTTGCAACAGCGTATTGAAAAAGCCATGAGTGTATCTATTGACAAAGAATTAGAAAGTTTAGACACACATTTGGGATTTTTAGCAACAACCGGATCAGTGGCTCCTTTGATTGGTTTGTTTGGAACAGTATGGGGAATTATCAACAGCTTTAATGCTATTGCCGTAACGCAAAGCAATTCGCTTTCGGCTATGGCTCCCGGTATTGCCGAGGCTCTGTTTACCACCGCCTTCGGTTTGATTGCCGCCATTCCGGCAGTAGTAGCATACAATGCTATTTCTTCTTCTATTGACCGTTATGCCAAAACACTTGATAATTTTATGATTGAATTTTCCACTATTTTATCGCGGGAAATTGATGAAACAACCTTAAAAGCAGATTTAGCCGGAGAATAAAATGGGTCTATTGCAAAATTCGGCATATAACCGCCGTCAATCACGCCGCCGAGCCGATGTTAACATTACCAACTTGATGGATGTTATGATGGTGCTATTGGTTGTATTCATGGTGGCGGCTCCGCTAATGACTTCCGGCATAGAGCTTAACCTGCCGAAAGTAGGCGGTAAATCTTTAACCGGCGAAGAAACATCGGTTAATATCAGCGTCGATCAGGAAGGTAACTACTACATAGGCAAAAATGTTATCGCTGATGAGAAAATCCTTGATAAGTTAACTGCCATAAAAGGAGAAAACGGAGAGTTAAGTGTTACCATTTCCGGCGATACAACAGCTGCATACGGACGTGTTATCGGGCTTATGGCCATGCTCAAAGAAGCCGGTTATGAAAGAGTTGGCTTAAAAACAGAGGCAAAACCTTTCAATGCCAGCAAACAAGGACCAAAAAATAACAAGAAGTAAGTCTGCCGATGAACAAATACCTCAAACAGTCTATCGCCTTACACACGGTTGTCGCCGTGATGATATTCGTGGATTTGCCTTTTTTTAGGCACAAGGAACTTACTTTGGGGCAAAATCCGATAATTGTCGATTTATCACAAGTTCGCATTGATGAAATGACCAACCTACCAACCAAAGCCGAATTTGGACCGGAAGATCGTAAAGCAACAGTCGCTGAACGTAAGCCGGAGCAGTACACAACAAATACTGCGCCTCAACCGGAACCCAAACCGCAGATTGAAGAAACAAAACCAGAACCGATACCGGAGCCGGAAACAGTTGAAGAAACTCCGCAAGAAATTAAAACAGATTATTTGGAGGCCCCAACCAAAGTACCGGATAAAAAACCTGAAAAGAAACCTGATTCGAAGCCGACACCCAAAAATCCTCCTAAGCCGGACAGCAGACCTAAACCTAAGCCTAAACCGCAACCAAAACCGGAAAATAAGACAGCTGATAAAAAGCAAAAACCGCAAGAACAGAGCAAAGTTCGTAGCAATGCCTTGAAAAGTCTGATGCAAGAAATTGATAACGACAAAAATATTGACCTTGGTGAAACAACTCAAAGCGCAATGATAAAAGAAGGCACACAGGTTAATAATATGGGAATTGAAGGTGGCAACAGCAGCGGTTCTTATTTTAGTGATTTGACTATTTCGGAAACAGATGCCATTGCCAGCCTGCTCAGCCAAAATTGGAACCTTGATCCGGGAGCCTACGGCATTGAAGGAATGGTGGTAGAAATTAAAGTAACTATGGCTCGCGACGGATCTATTCAAAAGATAGAATTTGTAGATAAACAACGTTTCAACAATGATCCGAACTATCGTTCCGTGGCCGAAAGTGCCGAACGCGCCATCATTGCCACTCAACAGGCGTTAAAAGAAGTATTTGCCGGCAAATATGCAAACCATTATGATTCGTGGAGTGTGTTACGTTTGAACTTTGATCCGCTTAATAAAGGTGTTAGATAATTATACCCCCTTACGACGGTAAAAATACGGTTCTATTTCTTCATAGTCATCAAGTTTTTCCGGATTAACCGAATGATTGTAAAACATCTGACGCGTTTCATCCGTATTACCGAAACTTTTGGTGAGCAAATCTAAAATACTCTCTGAACTATTGTTTTCACGTTCTACAATATAATCAAATTTTTGCTGTTTAATAACTTCGTTAACATCATATTCAGGCAAACGCTTAAACGCGATATTATCAATCCGTTCCATGTTGGGATACATCCAGTAATACCCGTAATATCTACCGAAAATACCTCCTTTAAACCCGAAAATATTATCATTATTTGCCGCGTATTTCTCCAAATAAAGATGAGGACGAAATTTATCATCTATTCTTGCAGGAACAAATATGTTCAGCATCAGGTGCAAAATACTCAAAGCAATAAAAAAATAAACAAATATATTATTTTTTTGCCATAAAAATTTAATTGCCGGCGCTGCTATAATCGATAGTAATATTACCAAATTTATCAGATAATGATGATATGTGCTTGCGAAGCAAAAGCGTTGCACAAACTCACAGACTATTAAGGAAAAAATGGTAATGTAACCTATATCCGCACATTTCTCTCGCACAAATAATACTATGCTTAAAACTGCCAACAACAAAAATTCTGAAATCAGAACACCGGCTCTAAATGCAAATTTATAATTTGACGACCAACCGTAATTCATAATTTTTCCAAGCTCAATATTATATATCCAGTTACTTTCAAAGTAATACCTCAATAGATTATTGTAATATAAAACTGTGGCACAAATAACAATAATTGCAAAAGGAAATATCGAAGCCCACAAAAAATCCTTAATTTTTTGCGGATTTTTATAAACATAACAGCCGATTGGAATAATTAACGGAGCACATAACATCACAATCGTTTGCAAAAACAAAAAACCTATCGCAAAAAGCAAAAAACTAATTTGCAGATATTTGAATTTTGCCTCATAAAAGTATTTAAGCAAATAATATAGCCCGCCATAAAAACAAAAACGCATATATATATCAGGCTTAACATTAAACATTGCCGGCCATGTAAAAACCGCCCAAAAAAGTACGCAGATACCTATTAAAGCAGTTATTTTGTCATCACTTGTTTTTTTGATTATTTTATAAATAAAGCACCCCGTGCCAATAGAAATTATGTAGCTGACAATGCGACCAATAAATATTGCTACTGAGGTAATATGCGGAATAACCGACATCAACGGTGCCCACAAATACCATAAAAGCGGATGATGATGTTCAAAAAAATCTTGATACGGAATATAGCCCAAACTCACGAAATATGCCGCCCGCAAATGCTCTATATCATCATAGAGCAAAAAAAACTGATTAAACAAAGCATAAACGCCAAATGCAAGATTAAAAATAATCAGTGCAATAAGCCAATTTGCGGCGTTTTTAATCATAAATGTCCTTTCGTTTGTTTTAGCGATATTAACAAAAAGACCGCAAAAAATCAATTAAATTTTTGTGAAAATCCTAAACAAATATTTGCTTGACACAGAGGCGATTTTAACAACCTTGCCCATAATACGATATTAACGCAAATCATGATTTATCTGGGATCTTATTATGAATTGTGTTAATATTTATACCTCATCGGCTCTTATCAATAGCGATGAGCTTATTAAAATTATAACCATAGTCGGGGCAGAAACAGACAGCCAAACCGGTATATAGCCGTTTACTCCGAAAGCATATACAACCTGCGATAAAAAGTAAAACGAAAACCCGGTTACAATACTGATTACTACTCGCCATAATATTGCCGAACCGCGTAAAGTATTTTGCAACATAAACACTGCCGCCAACATTAACATCCCAACCAATAAAAACGGAGAAATCAATAAACTCAAAAAGCGCATCCAATGCAATCGCGCCGAAAATCCGGCTTTTTCATAAAAGCGTATGGTATCTGGCAATTGCCAAAACGAAATTGCTTCCGGCTCCACAAAATTTTCTTTAATTCTCTGAACATCTATGGTGGTTTCATAAGCGTAATCATTCATGGTTTCAACCGGCATTCCGCCAACTATTTTTTTAACATCTTTCAAATGAAAAATATTACCATCAAGTGTGGCAAATGAAGCCTCATAACTTTGTTCAATTTGCGCAATGCGGTTAACTTCCGTAATACTCACATCACGCATCCAAACCACGTCATTTTCTTGTTGCAAATTTTTTGCTTGAATCAACAAAACTTTATTATCGTCAACCGCTTCTCGAATCCATAAACCTTTACTGGAAAATAAAACGGCATTCGGATTGCGCGTTTCTATTCGATATTTCAAAACTTCGTATGTTTCAAACATTTTGGCAGATATCGGATTCAGCGCAAAAACATTAAATAATCCCAACATAAAAGTTGCTATGATTAACGGACGCAAAAAGGCAAACATAGAAACACCCGTAGAACGAATTATCACAAATTCGTTATTTTTACTCAAACGCCAAAAAGTTATCATTGCCGCCACCATCATAACAAACGGAAAAACAATTTCAACCGTCTTGGTTATGCGCGTAAATGCAATTTGACTGATTATCCATATAGATATATCATCTCTGCCGGCATATTTACGCAGAGTTTCAATGGAATCAAACAACAATATTATACCTAAAATGGCAAAAAAAACAATAAAAAAATTGGTCAATAACTGGCGGTTTATATAACGACTTAATATGGCAAAAATTTTCATTATTCCGCCTCATTTTTAGAGTTAAAAAACGGATCAGATAAATACCGCTCAATGCTGTCCGGCAGCACTACCACGATATTTTTACCGGCAAATTCATCTCTGAGAGCCAAATCCATTGCCGCCACCAAGGCAGCTGCCGCCGATACTCCAACCGGAAGCCCCTCTGTTTCAGCAACGGTTTTGGTTGCTTCAAGCGCACGAACACTTGATACCTGATATATTTCATCAATCAAATCAACATTATAGAGAGGCGGAATAAAACCTGCTCCTATACCGCCGATGCGGTGAGTTCCCTTTGATCCGTGGCTAAGGACATTACTTTCCTCAGGTTCTACCGCTACCACATACAAATCCGGATTACATGATTTTAACGTTGAAGCTACTCCGGTTAGAGTCCCGCTGGTTCCCACTCCGCAAACAATCGCATCAACATTTCCGTCAGTATCTTGCATAATTTCCGCACCGGTAGTCAACTGATGCGCTTCAACATTTGCCGGATTTTCAAATTGCCTGAACTCAATCAAATTATTCGAACGGCTTTTCAATATTTCCACTTTACGAATAGCACCTTCCATTCCCTCCTGAGCCGGTGTCAACATCACATCTGCGCCAAAATGACGAATTAGAGAGATTTTTTCCGACGGAGTATTTTCCGGCATAACAATAATCAATTTATATCCGCGATATGCGCAAAATGCAGCCAATCCAATCCCCGTATTACCGGAAGTTGCTTCAATAAAAATCGTATCTTCATTTATGCGGCTGAACGGAGCCTTGTTTATCATATTCAGAGCAACTCTGTCTTTAACTGAGAAAAGGGGGTTATAAAACTCGCATTTTGCCAAAATATCAGCTTTTAACCTAAATTTTCGCATCAATTTATTGAGCCTCAACAACGGAGTGTGCCCAACAATATCTTCAATGGAATTATATATCTTTTGCATTATTTTCTTATCCGCACAAACAAATTTTTAATACCTGTTCTTTGAGTGGCATCAAAATCAATTTTATTAATCAATATATCTTTAATAGGATACCATTGCAACGGTAAATCGTCGATTTTTGCTTCTTCAACATCATATACATCGTAGGTTTGCATTTCCTTTACCGCCTCGCCGTTTTCCATTATATAGGCAATCGAAAAAAATGATGAACTCGGTTTTTGCGCAATATCAACTTCATAATCATGAGGAAAAGACAAAACAGAATCACCCTCATTTTGTTTACAAACTACATTGGATTCTCTACGAATAATCACATAAGTGGCACTACGCGAAAAAGCTTCATCAGGCTCTTGATAGGCAAAATTACCGTATTTATCGGTAAAAGGAATCTTAGCCATTTTGCACCTCTTTTGCATCTTTCATCAGTTGCTCTGTAAATCCAATCAACCCGAGTTGACGCTCGCGTTTCATACGTTCAGCAGACAATATATGTTGCACTGTTTCAACGGCCTGATCCAAATCCAAACATATAACGGCATAATCATATTCATTCCAATATTTGAGGCGCTCCATTGCCATATTCATACGTTTATCAATAACTTCTTTGCTATCGGTCTTTCGCCCTTCCAACCTGCGGCGTAGTTCCTTAATTGACGGAGGTAACAGAAAAACAGAAACCACATCCTGCGGCGCTTTGGCACGCATTTGATGAAATCCCTCCTGATCCATATCAAAAATTACATCTTTACCCACGTTGATAAATCCGTCAACCTCCGAACGCAAAGTTCCGTAGCGACAGCCGTATTGTGAATCCACATGTTCATAAAAAGCATTTTCTTGCAAATATTTATCATATTGCTCATCGGTTACATAGTAATAATCAACACCGTTTTTTTCCCCTTCGCGCGGAGCACGAGTAGTAACCGAAACAGACCAACTGATATTTTTATCTTGTTCCAACATTTTTTTCACAACCGAAGTCTTCCCTGTCCCCGATGGGCCGCCCAAAATTAGCATTAACCCTCGACGTACACTGTTTAATTGTTGCAAAATATCAGCCATAATCTACCTCTTGCAAAATAAATATGTATGCAGTATAAATAAAAACAAGACTTATTACAACATTAAAACCAACTTTTTACAAGGATTATTTTCATGCAAGAAAGCAATTACAATATTTTTATAACCGGAGCATCGTCCGGAATAGGTGAAGCTTTGGCTTTGCACTATGCACAAAACGGCGCAAAAAATCTTTATTTGGTGGGACGTAATAAAGAAAGATTAGATTCGGTTGTGGAAAAATGTAAAAGTTACGGGGCCTCAGTTTGCAATAAAATTGCCGATGTCACGGCTCGTGAAGAAATACGCCGGTTTATGGCTGAATGTAATGAAATTGCGCCGATTAATCTTGTTTTTGCTAATGCCGGAGTATCTACCGGAGAAGAAACTCCCGAAAACATCTATAACACTTTCAATATCAATGTTATGGGTACATTAAATACTGTTTTGGCGGCTATGGATATATACAAACAACGCGATGGAGGAAAAAAAATTATTGCCATAACCGCATCTATTGCCGGTTACCACGGACTTCCGGCCTGTCCTTCATATAGTGCCAGCAAGGCTTGTTTAAAAGCTTACGGCGAGGCTTTGCGCTGCAATTTACTACCAGACGGCATACAAGTAAACACTATATGTCCGGGTTTTGTTAAATCACGCATAACCGATAAAAACACCTGCCCTATGCCTTTCTTTATGTCGGCAGAAAGAGCAGCAGAAATTATTGCCGAAAGAATCGATAAAAATGTCGGCTTGATCGCCTTTCCATGGCCGATGCGTTTGGCGACATGGTTTTTATCTGTTTTGCCAAATCGTTTGAGTGATTTTATTTACGCTAAATTGCCACATAAAGTTTAATCACCGGAATATTGCAGCTGCTTAATTTTCATCCGCATAATCGGGTTTATTTCAGAATCCAGACTTGCGCGATGATTTATGCTTACCGTTCGCCGTTGCTTTAATTTCAAAAAGTTTGCGGTTTGTTGCTGATTATATTCCTGTTGCGGATTCTGAGGGTAATCGCTTTGATTAGCGACAACTTTGCCTTTATGTTTTTCAATATAACTTATTGTTCTTTGGCGACGCTTGTTATATTCATCAACTGCTTCATCTTCGGCATTTCTGATTGCCATCATCATATTAGCGGAATAAACCTCCAATGTGGTATCCTTACCGGCTTTTCGCATGGTCTGATAAGCCATAATAATCTCCTTGCGCAACTTATCATGCAACCGCATAACGGCTTCATATTCTAAATAACGTTTCTTAGACACATTTGGTGGTGGCAAATCTATATTTATGTTTCCTCTATCATCTTGCAAATAAATAGAACTGGCCATAAGATCCAACTGCTCATTGCTTATTTTTTTATGCAGTTGTTCGCGGCTGAAAAATATCTGCTCATGAGTAGTTCCGTTTTCGGGGGCAATATCAACATATATATTGTCAGAAAAACGAGGTTTTGAGCAAACAACACGGTATTTTTCCATTTTAATCTCCCGAGCGACAAGCTTGTTTCCACGCCATCAAAATTTCCGGTCTGAAAGCTTTTTTGTTTTTTTCATCCAAACTTTTATTCTCTGCAATCTTTTGACGATGCTGCCGACTCTCTAAAATTTTTTCTTTACGCTCATCATAAGAACTCCGCGATGGCTTATTGTTTTTGCCGCTTGCTGCACCACAAATGTTACCGAAAATATCAAAGCGATCTTCAAAATTAACTTCAATATTCCGCACTTTTCCGGCATCACGCATTTCTTTGAAGGCTTGTTTTATTCGCTTAGAAATCAAAGGCAACATATCGGCATTAAATTGATAATAATCACTTAAAAGAAGATTATCTTTCAGAGCATAAAATTTGAGTTCCGGTTCCCTACCCTCTCCCATATCATACAAAATAACCGAGCCGGCGCGATCGTGTGCGTTAAGATTATGTTTCTGCCGTTCAAGCATTATATCCTGATGACACACACTGTCACTCTTGGGAGCAATATCCACAAAATATTTTCCGCTTAAGATATCTTCTGAATAAACTACACGATAGGCTTCCATAAATCCTCCCTTGATTTTGGATACATTATAGCACAAAAATATCTTTTGTCCAGCAAAAAAAACACATTGTTATTTTTTTGACAAAAAAATATTTTATGGGTTGACTTTGCACAAAAAATTTGTTACACTTCCGGCAGTGTTAAATAATTTATGTTTAATTTTCTTAGCCTATGATGTTTAGGAATTATTCTTATGTGTATGAGGGTATTGCACAAGTTGTAAATATGCTTGGCGACGGCGCGTGTTTGCGTTTTCGCTCTGAACATTGCAGCATCAGCGTTACCGGCGCCGGTATAAGAGAAAAACTGTTCCGCGAAACCAAGGAAAACAAGAATCGCTCGATCGTTTTGCAAAAAAGTCTTTCCGCCGATTTTAAGCTGAGCACCGGACTAAAACAGGTATTGCTGACCATTGTTCCGGGAGATCGCATTCGGTTGACTATTTGCCAAGATGTGGATGTTGACACTTTGGGGAATGAATTACATTCTTCTGTCCACACCATAACCTTGCAGAATCTCTCCGCTGTCAGTGCAATCAATGTTCACAAGCCGCTGACCGCCAACGATTTCTCAAGACTCATCGTTAAGCCAAAACGCATCACAATCTGATGTTCCCTCAAAAAAATCTCCGGATAATCTTCACAGATTTTCCGGAGATTTTTTTGTGTGGCATTGTTGAATAAATTTGAAAATAGATAACTTTTTGCAACAATCTTCTTAATTTTTTTCACACAAAACAAAGATTGTAACTGACATTTAATTTTTTTTGTGTTATAATACACTCGTTGAGGAGAAAGGCAATGCGTTTTTCAGGCAAAAGATTAACATTAATATTTGCACTTTTATTGTGCACATATTCGGTGCATGCCGAGGGTTTGCCTGCAAATCCGTGGGCTAATCAAAATATTAAAGTAATGTATGATAATGTGCAGGAAACAACTCGTGATATAGAAAAAAATCTCAATAATAATGCCTCTGACAGCATTAATTCCGAACAGTTAGAGCGTGCTTTTCTAAATCTGCGTGCGAATCTGCCCAAGCAAAATAACGATACTTCTGCCGATATGCAAAAAATGCTAAAAATGTGGCAGGAATATAACGATTACGTGCAACAAAAAGAGAGCCCCAACAATGCTGTACCGAATAACGGAATTGACAAGCAACAAATTATGCAATTTATATCAGAAATTGAAAATAACGCCAGAGAAGCTGATAAAACTTCAATAAGAGAAGATTTTAATTTTGATTCAACAACAATGCCGGGATATAGAGAATTACAAAAATTAAGCCAAAAATATAAAAACTATAAAAATAAAATAGAAAACGGATATCATAACATCCGCCAAAAAACCGGAACTATCCATAGAACATTAGAACAGTCCGTTAAAACTTTTGAAAAAGAAAGCGGCATAGATATTCAAAATATTGTTAATGACACACAAAAAATGATGCGATAAAGGAGCAAAATTATGAAGAAATATTTGTTTTTACTTTTACTTTCAGCACTGTTACCAAATTATGCCAAAGCCGATGAAGTGTCGGATTATTGGGAGAGTGACACCTTGCTTTCGCCAAATTTGGGGCATTTAAGCCAAAAGCCGAAAAATGCTATTGCCGAAAAAGGCAAAGAAAATGGCGTTGATTTAAATTCGGTTATGGATGCTTATGTTCCATCTCCTGTTAATGTTATTGAGGCTCAACACGGTTCAAATAAAGACATTCAATATATGTTAGATAACTATTCTTTGCCGGAATTAGCGCGTTATGCCATGAACATTAACAAGCGAGCCATTAAAGAAGCAAAAATACGCAACACCACTCCGCCGCCAAAGTTAACTCGCGAAATTTTAACTGATCGCGAAAAAATCGGCGAATATTTGCGCTCATTATATAAGTTTGAATACTAAAAAATATTATTACAGTAGACTTTTCAGGGAGAATAAAATGCTTTGTATCTTTCATATTACCGATCATGACGGCAAAGGTTCGGCCGCCATTGTTAAGAGTGTGTATCCGGAAATTGAATTGTTAGGACTTAACCACGATATGGAAATTCCTTATGACAAAATAGAAAAACACGATAAAATAATTATTTGTGATTTTGCCTTACCGGTTAAGTATATGCTTGAAATGAACAAAAAAACAGACTTGACTTGGATTGATCACCACATTTCGGTAATAAAAGAATATGATGAGCTGTTAAAAAGCGGAGAATATGAACCGATTAAGGGAATTAGACGCGTAGGCACGGCAGCCTTGGTGCTGACGTGGGAATATTATTATCCGCAAAAGCCTTTGCCGGAGGGTTTTCGTCTGTTGGGTTTGAATGATATTTATGACCTGCGTGATCGCCGTGTGCGTCCTTTTGAATTTGCAATGCAGTCATATGGTGTAAATCGTCCTACTGATAAAATATGGTCGCTGATAATGAATGATAAGTTTGATATTAAAGCAGCCGTTGAAAAAGGCAACGCCATTTTAGCGTGGATGAAATATCGTAATTTTCGCTTAGTGCGCGGTATGGCATTTGAAAGCGAATACAAAGGTTTACGTTGTATATGTGCCAACATGGCGCAAGGGCAATCGGCCTTTTTCGACTCGCTGCACAATATCAATAAATACGACTTTATGGTTAATTTTTTCATGAACAAAAAAAACTTGTGGAATTTAGCATTTTATACATATAAAGAAAATGTTGATGTTTCGCAAATTGCCGGAGATTTTGGCGGAGGCGGGCACAAAAAAGCAGCTGGTGCATCGTCTTTGAAAGAACTACCTGATTTTTTGCAACAGGGTAAACCTTGGACAGAATAGGAATAAGTTCTCTGTTTGGCAAAAATAACTATCAATCTGCATTTTAACGTAGAATACTTTTTATTTTATTCAGCTTTTATTTACCATTTAGGCTGTAAGATGTCCCTAATTGTTTCAAGGGTGTAAAAATGCTGAAAAAAATATCGTTTTTAGTTGTTTGCTTAACATTGCTCACTATGAGCATCAATAAAGCCTGTGCCACAACTTCTGGAATTATGGTTAATGCCGAAGACGGCAGTATTATGTATGAACAAAATGCCGATGAAAGGCGTTATCCGGCTTCGCTTACCAAACTTATGACCTTGTATATCACTTTTAACGCGCTTGAAAAAGGCAAGTTAAAATTGAATGATAAATTAAAAGTATCTCGCACAGCGGCAAGTCGTTCTCCATCAAAATTAGGGGTTAAGGCCGGCACTACAATTTCGGTTAAAGATGCTATTATGGCGGTAATAGTGAAATCAGCTAATGACTGCGCCACAGTTTTAGCAGAGCATTTTTCCAAAACCGAGGCGGATTTTGCCGTATTGATGACATCAACCGCCAAAAAATTGGGCATGAAAAACACCGTATTCAAAAATGCATCCGGACTACCTAACTCTAAACAAAAGACAACCGCGCGCGACATGGCTACGCTGGCCATGGCAGTTTATCACCACTATCCGCAATATTACGGATGGTTTTCGGCAAAAAGTTTTAAATATAAAGGACAAACAATCAGCGGACATAATCATTTGCTCAGCACTTTTGCCGGTGCCGATGGAATGAAAACCGGTTATACCGCTGCTTCCGGATATAATATAATAACTTCGGCAAAACGCAACAATAAGCGGGTTATAGCCGTTACCATGGGGCATAAATATCTTAACGAACGCGATAAAAAAGTTGCAGTTATGATGGATAAAGGTTTAAATGAGCTTAAAAAATCAAACAAAGTTAATGTTGCAGCCTTAACAAAAGCTATCAACGGTGGGAAAGCTTCACCGATCGCTGTGGCTAATAACAACATAAAAACGCCGGTAAAACCGGTCAAAGCAGCAAATCGCACAATAGCGCAAAAAGCGGTAGCAAGCGGAGCTTATGCCTTACAGGTGGGCGCTTTTTCCGACTTCAAAAAAGCGCGCAATTATGCCATCAGTGTAAAAAACTCTTTGGCAAAAAAGTATAATGTTTATAATGTAAAAGTTGAACCGGTTAAACATGATAATAAAACAATATTCCGCTCAAAAGTTGTAGGTTTAGAAAAGAAAGATGCTGCCCAAATATGCCAAAACATGAAAAAGCAAAACAAATCGTGCATGGTAGTTGCGGATAACAGCAGTATAAAATTGGCACAAAAATGACAGAAACACCGGTTATAGTTATCAGTAGTGCGAAAGCTAAAAGCGGAAAAACGACACTTACCTTAAATTTGGCAGCTGCTCTGTGGGCTGATGGCTATAAGGTGCAACTTTTTGCTCCGGAAAGCGACGATATTCGCCGTTTTTTGCAACAAAGAATCAAGTTTTGTCAGACAAACAAAGTCGCTTTGGAAATGCCTGATTTATTGGACAATTTAGCGGATAGTAATACACTGCACAAAACAGAAAAAAGCGTAATTATTGCTGATATTCCAAGTTTAAAAAATGCGGAATATGCACATGTTTTTAACAAAGCACACACGTTGATAACTTTGGGGTTATGCACAGATGACTTGCTATGGAAAATGAGTGATGAATATATTTCAATAATATGGAATGCAAAAAAAGAAATCGCCGCACGCGGAATTAAATACATGAATTGGATTACCTTGCTTAACAAATGCAATAAAATATCGACCAAAGATCAAGAAAAGTTGTTACAATCCGCCAAAAAATTCGGTTTTCGTTTGGCTGAACCGTTACACAATCGCGATGCGTATTGCCATATTGAAAAAGGTTATTGTACAGCTGATATGGCGCTCAATAAAGTTTTTAATATGAGTTTTGCCGACGTCTATGCCAGACGGGAAATTTTAACATTATCCGATTTTTTGTGGCAAAATAAGTAACAAAATCTACATATTCCGAAAAATTTTTACTGATGAATTTATAGGAAAAACCTAAATTTACACTGTTTTGCTTTACATTAAAAAAATTCGCCGACTATGTAACAATGTCGGCGAATATTTACGTGCAAAGAAAACTAATAGCCGACAGACTGATTCAAACTGCGGATAATACGGTTTTGACGATTAATATCCTTAGGCGTGATAATTTGACCGCACTCAGCATTACGTTTTTTCAATTCATCATTAACCGCCGTAGCGAAAAAGTCGTTAGATAATGCCGTAATTTGTTTATAACGTTCTTCGCTAATACCCGAAGAGGCGGCATAAAAACCGGCAGCTCGCAACATATTTTGATTTTCTCCTTGCCCCAAATAATTTAAGCAATAAACAACTTCTTCATCACCTGCATAAATTTTATCGGTTAAAGCAGAGAACTGCATTTTCGGAAACGGCTTTGGAGCCGGCATTTTTTTAGCCATTTGCGCAATTTTTTTCGCTTTTTCAGCAGCTTGTGCCTTTGCTTCTGCCTCTACCTTTGCTTTCGCTTCGGCTTCTGCTTTTGCCTTTGCCTCGGCTTCCTCCTTTGCCTTAGCCTCGGCCTCTGCTTTGGCTTTCGCTTCGGCTTCTATTTTAGCTTTTTCTATGGCTTCTTTGCGCATCTTTTCTTCCTGCATTTCTTTCAACTGTGCTTCAAGCGCTTTAACCTTTGCTTCGGCATTTGCCTGTTCTTCACGTGCATGAGCAACCTCCTGATTTGCTTGAGCAATGGCTTGGGATGCTAAAAGCTCGGCTATTTTAACAACTTCTACCGAAGTATCAGCCGTTTGTTCTTGAACAGTATCCTCCGACACCGCAGAACTTGTTGTTTCCACAGATATTTTTTCTGTGGTTACGACATCAGTTTTCGGAGTATTAATTTCAGAAGATGTATTTACCGGAGCAGAAGTTATGCTTTTAGCCTCTGTTTTTACCGTTTCAACCTCTTTTTCATCTTCAACGATAGGAAACATATTTTCCTCAGTCGTCTTAGTCTCATTCTTAGCAGAATCTACCAAATTTTCTTTAATCTTAACAACAGAAGGAGGAAGATCTACTTTTCCTTGTTGTGCCTGAGCCAATATCGGAGCAACGTTTTTCAACTGTTTTGTTTGAGCAATTTTAAGCGGAGACCACCCTTTGCCGTTGATAGCATTCAAATCGGCTCCGTATGCTAACAACAACTGCGAAAGTTCGGCATTATCGGTAGCAATGGCATAATGCAAAGCAGTATTTCCCTGTTCGGTAGTACCATTAACATTTTCACCGCTTTCCAAAAGCTTTAAAACAGCAGCAACATCGTTATTTTTTACACTGTCAATTAAGTCCTGTGTAGTCGCACTTGCATCAAAAGTAGTCAGCAACGCCGCAAGCACTAAGAAAATTTGTTTCATATCAATCTCCTTTTAACATTATAACAGTTTGCCGTCATAATATGATAATTTATTTAATAAAAACCTAATTTATCAGCATATTATGCGGCATAACGTTACAATTTAATTTCTATGTGTAAATCTTTCAGTTGCTCCTCGGTTACCGTATTCGGCGCTTGCATCATCAAATCTTGTGCCTTACCGTTAAGCGGGAACAAAATAACATTACGAATAATAGGTTCATCCAACAACAACATAATTGTGCGGTCAATTCCCGGAGCGCATCCGGCGTGCGGAGGTGCGCCATATTTGAACGCGCTAATCATTCCGCCGAACTTATTATCTACAACGCTACGATCATATCCGGCAATTTCAAACGCCTTATACATAATTTCCGGAATATGATTGCGAACTGCACCGGAAGCGAGTTCAACCCCGTTGCACACCAAATCAAACTGATATGCCAAAATATCCAGCGGATTTTTGGTATTAAGCGCTTCCAAACCGCCCTGAGGCATTGAAAACGGATTATGTGAGAACTCAACCGCACCTGTTTCTTCATTTTCTTCATAAAAAGGAAAATCAACAATCCAGCAAAGTTTGATTGCGTTTTTATCAAACAAATCCAGCGCTTCACCCAGCATATTGCGCACAACTCCGGCAAATTTGTTTATTTTTTTGGTTTCACCACCCATAAAGAACACGGCATCTCCGTCTTCAAGCGCAAAAGTTTGTTTTAGTTCCGCCATTTTTTCTGCACTTAAAAACTTGGCAATTCCTTTGGCATTTCCGTCAGACAAAGCCACATAAGCCATTCCGCCCATTCCTTGTTCTTTGGCATAACCGTCAAACTTATCAAAGAACGAACGCGGTTTATTTCCGGCCTTAGGGGCCTTTATAGCACGTATTTGTTCACCGTTTGTCACTTTTGCATCATAAACACCGAATCCCGAATTATTAAAAAATCCCGTGGCGTCATCTATTATCAACGGATTGCGCAAATCCGGCTTATCACAACCGTATTTTAACATAGAATCACGGAAAGATATGCGTACAAAAGGAGCTTGATCTACTTTTTTGCCAAAAGCAAACTCATTAAAAATAGTTCCCATTGTTTTTTCAATTACTTTAAGCACATCATCTTGCGTTGCAAACGACATTTCCATATCCAACTGATAAAATTCTCCCGGTGAACGGTCAGCACGCGGATCCTCATCTCGAAAACATGGAGAAATCTGGAAGTAACGATCAAATCCTGATACCATAATTAACTGTTTAAATTGTTGCGGTGATTGAGGCAAAGCATAAAAACAGCCGGGGTTCAAACGCGAAGGAACCAAAAAGTCACGTGCACCCTCCGGCGAAGAAGATGTCAAAATAGGTGTTTGATATTCAGCGAATCCCTGTTCCGTCATCAAACGACGCATTTCGGCAATTACTTTACTACGCAACACGATGTTGTTATGGATTCGTTCACGACGTAAGTCCAAAAAACGGTATTTCAGGCGTAGTTCTTCCGGTTCGTTACCCTCACCGAATACCTGTATAGGCAATGTATCGGCCTCAGAATATATACAAACCTCACTCACTTTAATTTCAATATCACCGGTAGGCATATTTTTGTTAACACTTTCACGTGCCACAACCTCACCGACAAATCCGACCACGCTTTCTACCCGAATATCTTTGATTTGTGTAAATAAATCTGACGAGCTGTCAAACACACATTGCGTTATTCCGTAATGATCTCGCAAATCAATAAAACACAAATTTCCCAAATTGCGTTTGCGGTGTATCCAACCAGCCAATTTAACTTTTTTACCCACATCACCGGCTCTTAATTCTCCACAGGTATGTGTTCGATATTCGTTCATAATTACCTCTTATTATTTATTTCAACTTTTTATCTTCTAAAACTTATTTGGCATAAAATCAACCATAAATTAAAAAAATATTAAACAATATATTTTATACTCTCGCGCATGGAGAAAATAACATGTTACTGATAAACGATACGGCAAAACTCATTGAATTTTGCAACTTGTTGAAAAAACAAAAATACATAACCGTGGATTCCGAATTTATACGTGAGCACTCGTATTATTCAAAGCTGTGTTTATTACAGGTTGCCTGCGACGATGAAGAAGCCATTATTGATCCGCTCTCAAAGGTTGATTTATCCCCTTTTTTTGAAATATTACAAGATGAAAACATTGTTAAAGTATTTCATGCCGGACGCCAAGATATAGAGATATTCTATAATCTTACCGGAAAAACTCCGCGCAATGTATTTGATACGCAAATTGCCGCTATGGCCTGCGGCTTTACTGATAGTATAGGTTACGGCAATTTGGTGCAAGAGATTTTACACATAAATTTGGATAAATCAAATCGCTTGACCGATTGGAGTATTCGTCCACTTGATGAAGAGCAACTTAAATACGCTATATGTGATGTTACCTATTTGCGTGACTGCTACAAATATTTGAATGATTATATGCAAAAAAACAATCGTTGTGATTGGGTAAAAGATGAAACAGATTCTTTGTGCGATGAACATTGTTACCAAATTGATCCGGAAGAAGCATGGCACCGCATAAAACACAATGTATATACTCAGCGCTTTTTATCAGCTTTAAAATACTTAGCGGCTTGGCGTGAGGTTCGGGCTCAAAAATATAATACTCCGCGTTCAAACATTTTGAAAGATGACGCATTGGTAAACATTGCCAGCATACATCCAAAATCTGTTGATGACCTGAAAAAAGTTCGCAACCTAAAACCGGATGTTATAAAAGGACGTCTGGGAGCGGAAATCATTGAAGTATTGAAAAAAGCAGGCAAAAATCCGCTACCGGCAGATATTTGTAAAACCGATCGCAAACAGAGCTTGCATATTGCAAACAGTGAGCAGAGTTTAATGGAAATATTGCGCTTGTTGTTAAAAATAAAAAGCCAGGAAATCGGTGTTATTGCAAGACTTATTGCTAATGATGAAGATTTGCATTGCATTATTCTGAATCAACCGGAAAATACACGAGCCCTGCAAGGCTGGCGTTATGAGATGTTCGGAAAGTATGCACGACAAATTTGCGAGGGGTTGTTGACCATAAGCTACAACCCGAAGAAAAAAAGTATAGAAATTAAATAAAAGGAGAAAAAAATGAAAAAACTTATTTTATCTTGTTTGGCTGCAATTGCCGTTATGTTTAATTTTGCTTCTGCCAAAGCCGCCGATGCGGAAAATACCTTAGTTTTGCAATTAAAAGACGGTAATGTTATGATTGAGATGTTTCCCGATGTGGCGCCAAATCACGTTGCTCGTATTAAAGAATTAGTAAGACAAGGTTTTTACGACGGTTTAACATTTCATCGCGTAATTGCCGGATTTATGGCACAGACAGGAGATCCGAAAGGTAATGGAACCGGGGGAAGCGGTAAAAACTTGGCTGCTGAATTTAACAGCAAACATCACGGTCGCGGCACGGTTTCTATGGCCCGTGCGCAAAATCCTAATTCAGCGGACAGTCAATTTTTCATTTGCTTTGATGAAGCCGGATATTTGGACGGACAATACACCGTTTGGGGACAGGTTACATCCGGTATGGAATTTGTTGATAACATCAAAAAAGGTGAAGGTGCTAACGGTGAAGTAACAAATCCGGATAAAATTATTTCCTTGCGTGTTTTAGCAGATTTGCAAAAATAAAAATTTAACGCACTTATTTCATCAGCCGACAAGTTATTACCTGTTGGCTGTTTTTATGCGCATTTTGTAAAAAATATTTGACTTTTGCCTTTTTTATGATAGTATAGATTCAGAACTTCGGTTCGGGGCCTTAAGAAGCTCTTACTTATCACGGTGTTATTTTCGAAGCATCGTTAGATCATATAATAATATCTCCGACGTGGGTTGGGGAGTCTACAATGGATGTTCAGAGCGTTTAGCTTAAAGATTGTAGAGATCATTTTGATAA
>JAFUSA010000024.1 GCA_017480745.1 Alphaproteobacteria bacterium | reverse complement strand
TTAGAGAAGTTTTGAATAAGTTATTTAAGGCCTTTACCGCAAAGGAATTGCGCCAAAATAAGTTTCCTTATCCGACGCTTATCTTATTAGTAAAATTTCAAAAGTAACGCATTTTCGTCACCATCACAAACGGCTGCTGCACTGGAAGCCGACATAGGCCCTTTACCGCCGCAGGCAACTCCGTCTTTGTTTTCGTCGCAATCATCACCGACATGTGCTTGGAATCCGGATAAAGTTGTATCCGCTACTTCACTTACAGTCCTTGCTTCTATCAATCCGGAACCGGAAGCAGAACCCCAATCCTGAGTTGCTAAATCCATACAAGCTTCTTCCGGAATGTTGGTAAACGCCACAACAAACGCCCTGGCATCCCCGCATCCTTTACAATTTGTATCATCGATATCCGTATCATCTGCCCGAACCGCAGCAACCAACTCAATAGCGCCACCAAACGGATTACCGTTTTCTATTATATCGGTGGAGCCATTCAGCAACTCATCCGGAAATAATTTTGCTTTGGCAATTAAAGAACCCTTTGTTTCTGCCCCTAAAGCTTTATAATTCTTTTGAGAGCCGAACAGAGTGCGCACATTGGTAACAATCATTGATATCTGTTCAATGGTTTTATTGGTGCGATACTTCATCATTGCTTTTGAGTATCCGGCAATACCACCAACCGATAAAACGCCGATAATAGCCAAAACGCCCAACATCTCAATCATTGAACGACCGGATTCTGTTTTATATGTTTTCATTTTTAAATCTCCTTCTTGAGAAAAATATATTTGTTATTAATACCAATCTGACCACCAAACGGTGGTCGGGAGAGTTAGAAAATCATGACATGTAAAATGATCCACTCAATCTTTAGGCTCCCGCCCTGAACACCCATTGAATGCTCCCCAACCAAGTCGGAGATATCACCATATATCACGATACAAAACGCACCGTACACATCATGAGCTTTCTAAGGCTCCGAACCGAAGTTCTGATTTTATAATAGCACAAAAAATTCAAATATCAAATATTTTTTGTGTTCACTGCAAAAAATATCATTCTCCGTTTGCAAATATTCCTCCGATTAAAATAATCGAACAAAAATTTTCTAACAACAAAGTTAAATATTGCGCAAATTATTTATTGACAATATATACCTTAGCACGTTATACATAACGTTAAGTGTTAATATGATGGGAACGAGGAAAAAGGAATGAATACGGTAGAAGGTTTGTTGCAAATGCACAAAAGATACATTATGAGCTCCATTTATCACAACACAAAGTATGATGGCCAGCGTTTGTGCGATTATTTCGGTGAACCTATGGAAACTTGTGAAAAAGAAGGAAAAGATTTTGCATTTCTTCTGCGAGATATGATGTGGGAATTGCCTCCATATGAGCATTTGAATTTTATGAAGTATCGCTCGGTTTATGAAAAATATCCTCATTTATACTTGCGTAGCAAATATTATATTCTGAATATTAAAGACCTGTGTAACCACTATGACAAATACAAAAATTGCGACATTATACCTGTGGGTTGTAACTGTATCGGCCCTATTTATTATCGTATGAAAATAACGTTTTATGACAAGAAAACAGGAGAGGATTTTGTGGAATTTTATCCGCAGGAACGTATTGAAGAAGCCAATGAAACTTTCGGTTATATTTTGCATTTTTTAATGGAATACGAAGGGATTCTTAAAAAAATTGACTGGAAGGATTATGAAGCTTTGGAAGCAGATTTACTTTCGGCTGAGAAAAAAGCAGGCATACAAAAATAAGAGGAAAACAAATGTCCGAAGACGAAAGATTTAAAAAATGTCCGGAATATTGTCCGTTTTTAATGGCAAGTGGCACATTTTGTCAGCTTTTTCGTCGCACATTGCAAACAAACAAAGGTTTGGCTTTTAAGTGTGAAGAATGTAAAAATCCCGAGCAGAGAATGAGTTCGTATAAAGCTTTGGGATTGAGTGTGGATAGCCGTGCCGAAATGTGGAATAAAGCGTTGCATAAACATAATGAAATTGAGTTGGGCAAAAAGCGCCAACAAGAAGCCATTCGTAAAAAATTTGCCTCTTTTTTGGAAGATAAATTCGGCTCACGACCTCCTTTGGCAGGAAATATGTTTTTAAACAACTTGGTAATCAACTTGTATATGGTGTTGGATGCCACCGAACGCACAATGATGATGTCTGTTTTAAATAGCCGCGGGGGTGATGCCTTGTTGCAATCTATTGACAGAGCACCAAAAGACGATTCTTTGCTTCGCACGGTGCGCCGAGAATTAGAAGGTAAGTATATGGAATTGCAGCAATCTATACAACGAACCGACTATCAATATGTTAACAGTAACGGCAAGTAATTTTGATATCTAAAACTATTTTGACGGATATAAAAAAGTTCTTTACTTTTTAATTTTTTGTGGTATAGTAAAACTAAGATAAGGTAACTTGTCTGAGGTCTGAAAACCTCTTGTAGACTCGCTGTAAAGAGCGTTAACTTTTCCGACTTTGGTCGGAAGGTCGTGGAATAGGTTAAATTAAATACACGACACTATTTGGTCTACGATAGTTTTCAGCTTCCGGCCGCCTATATCTGGCGGTTGTTTTAATGTAATATCAATTAATTAAATGAAAGGAAGTTTACTATGATAAACTTAGAAATAAAAAATATAAAGAGTCATCCCTCGCTGAGCCTTGCAAAGGCGAATGCGTCAAGGGATCTTCAAATTAATTTTAATCAAGCGGAAGATGCCTTGACGATTCCTGCGGAATCGAGGCATGACTATAAGTGTGGCTCTACCACACAAAGCGGTCGCTCAATGATAGAGATGCTTGGCGTGCTTGCCATAATCGGCGTTCTCTCTGTTGGTGGCATCGCCGGCTATTCCAAAGCCATGATGAAGTATCGTATTAACAAAACTATTGAGCAAATAACACTCATTGCCGGTAATGTGCGCACATTTTGGGGACCACAGAAGAATTATATCGGGGTGCATTGTTTTAGTAGTAATAATGATGGCACTTGCAGAGCCTCCGGTTGCTATGGGCATTCCGGCGTTGATGCACAAGGAGTTCCTACCACTGCTGCCAATGGCTGTCCGATAGTTAAAAAAGCCAAAATATTCCCTGATGAAATGATTACCGTAACTGATGGTAAGATTACGTCTATTACCAATCCTTTCGGTGGTAGGGTTAGTTTAGATAGTTATGAAAAATCCAAGTCTGGAGATAATCAGGCATTTTATATCCATTACTACATACATAATGAAGAAGCATGTATTGAATTATTATCTCAAGATTGGAGCAATGCTAATGTTAAAGTAATATATGTTATGGGAGATTCTGGAGATTACGATGCATATCTAAAAACTCCGGTAAGCGTTGATAAGGCAGTTGAAGTATGTTCAAAAGCCATAGAAGAGGATTCAGCTCTTTATGACAGCGATAACATTAATCTGACTTTCTACTTCGATGTTGATGTCAATAGCGAATATTGGAAAAACAATACTTGGGCAAATTAAAACATGGATAAACCACTGGCTCCCTCACAAGCGCCGGCGGGAAAGTCAATTTTCTTAATTGTTCTTAAATTTTTCGGCTATTTGTCGTGCAACTTTTTGACCACAACACGACATATTCCTGCGGTATATCGAAAAATTCAACATATCGGCATTGATTTATTCTTTGCTTATCTTTTGTTCAATAAACTCTTGTAATTTTTCCGGATCATCCCAAACAATGCCTATTTCTAAAACATTTATCCTATCATGATAAACATTAGGGATTTTAACCATATCTTTTGCTGTTGTATAAACATCAGCATTCAACGTCTGTGCCTTTTGCAACAGAGATTCTACTTCCGCCACACTGTAAAAATGATGATCGGGAAAATCCACGGTTTCCACTACATTAAAACCACAAGTGCTCAATGTATGGTAAAACTTTTGCGGATGCCCGATACCGGCGAATGCCAAAACATCTCCATATTTCAGCGCTGTGTGCAAAGGTTCGGTATGTCCGTAAAAAACCGGTAAATCAGTGCGTTCAGCCAAATTATGTTTATCTTTGCCCAAAATAATCAACGCATCGGCACGTTTAACACCATCTGCAAACGTTTCTCTCAACGGACCGGCCGGAATTATTTTACCATTACCGATGCCATAATGACCATCAAAAACCAAAAAGGATAAATCTTTATGAAGGCTTGGATTTTGAAAACCGTCATCCATAATAACCACATCAGCCCCCTGCTCTTCTGCCATTTTAGCGCCTTTATAGCGATCGGCATTAACAATTACCGGAGCTTGTGCCGACAGTAACAAAGGCTCATCACCAACATCATGTGCCGAATGTTTTTTATTGTTAACCATAACATTTTGCAATTTTCCGCCATAACCGCGCGTTACAAAAAACGGGTGATACATTGCCGTTTCTAACATTTTAGCAATGGAAATAGATACCGGTGTCTTGCCTGTTCCACCGGCAGTTATGTTTCCCACGCAAATAACCGGTATATTTGCACGCGGGGATTTTTTAAGTTGTAAACGCAACTGTGTAATTTTGCCATAAAGCCAACCTAACGGCATTAATATTCTGCTCAAAAAAGAGTTTGATTGCCAATACTTAGGTGTTTTCATTAACCATATATCCTTGTATTTTTTCTACAATACCATCTAATACTTTTGCCTCACTGGTAGCCCAGTTATAGGCTAAACTGCGTTTGGCTTCAAGCAGTTCTTTATTGCTCAGAAGTTGATCAACCATATCAATTAGCTCCAAAACATCATTTACTTGAATAACACCATCTGCATGCTTGGCTCTGTTCATGGCATCAGTAAAGTTATGCATATGCGGACCGACTATTACGGCATCACGGCAACGCGACGGCTCCATAAAGTTTTGACCACCGTGTGGAATCAACGAACCGCCTATAAACACTATCGGACATAATTCATACCATATTCCCATTTCGCCGATGGTATCGGCAATATATACTTCTGTTTTTTCGCTTATACTTTCTCCGGCAGAACGCAAAGACGTTTCTAAATGGTATTCATCCCGTAGCTTATCACGAATTTCCACCCCGCGATTAGGATGACGCGGAGCAATTAAGGTTAATAAATTAGGATGTTTGGCCTGCAATTCTTTTAAAAATCTGCCTATTTTAAATTCCTCGTCGTTATGAGTGGAACTTACCAACCAAACAGGCCTATCTCCAATTTGCGTTTGAATTTCCGCTTTCTTTTCTTTATCTACGGGAATCGGTAAACCGGCATATTTCAAATTGCCCAAACACATGGCGTCTTTGGCACCCAAAATACGCAAACGATAAGCATCTTCTTCCGATTGTCCCAAACAGGCCGTAAAGCAATCTAACAACTCTTTGATAATAAAATCAAACTGTTGCCAACGCTTAAAAGATTTATTGGAAATACGCCCATTTATTAAAATCAGCGGAATATTTTTGCGTTTGATGGTAGAAAGCATTGCCGGCCAAAACTCGGACTCAAACCAAAGGGCTATGCTTGGCTGCCAGTGTCGCACAAAACGTGTGGTAAATACCGGATTATCTATCGGTAAATATTGGTGAAATGCTCGTTCCGGCAAGCGTTTTGCCATAACTTCCGCCGAAGTTGTTGTTCCGGTAGTTACCATAACATTAACATCAGGGTACAGCTCCAACAGGCGATTAATCAGCGGCAACATGGAAATAGATTCTCCGACCGAAGCACCATGCAGCCAAATCAAACGCCCTTGCGGACGCGCTTTTTGAGTACGCCCTACTCTTTCATTGAAACGTTTTATATCTTCCTTGCCTATTTTTTTACGCTTTTCTATATAGCGTTTAATGGCAACAGGGTACAAAATTCGCACTAAATTATTATATATTCCGATAAACATTATTCTTTTTCCATTATTTGTTGTTTACGACTTTTTTTAGCTTCCTTGCCTTGGGCAATAAACGGCAACCCCATTTCTTTATCTAACTTCCACGTTAGTTCATTCAAAGTATTTTCCATTTTTTGCCGATATTGTTCCAGCTCTTCGGCTGTGGCTTCTTTTGGCACAAAAAACGGCTCGGTAATGGCATACATTCCTTTATGAAACGGCAACGGAACCAGCATATTATCCCAACTTTTATGAATAATTTTGGCACCGGCCATACTGTATGTAATTCCAACAATCGGCTTACCGGATTTTTGGGCATAAAAGATTGGGCTCATGGTAAGTTTCATACTCGGACCACGTGGTCCGTCGGGAATTATGGCAATACTGTTACCTTGCTGCAAATTGTGCATAAGCTCCAAAGCAGCCTCGGTAGAGTTTTTATTGCTGGAACCGTCAATGTGCCCTATACCGAATTTTGCTAAAATATTAACAATCATTCGCCCGTCTTGATGCGGAGAAACCAACGCATTAAGCTTGCTGCTTTTATTCCAAAAATAAGGCATTTCCAAAGTTCGTCCATGCCAGCCGATTACAATAACACTACCATATTTTTCAATAGCTTCGTAGGTTTCTTTTACTCCGATAACCGATTGCCAACTTGTTGTTAAACCGACAAATTTGAGGTAATAAAAAGCAACATTACCGATAATTTTTTCCGTTGTCGAATTTTTTAATATGTCTTTTAGCCACTTAATTTTCATTTTTTATATATTATCTTATAGACGTCTTTTTTGCTATAATACATATTTTTTTTTAAATTACAAATGAAAAACTCAAATATCAGTTGTTTTTTTTTATTTTTTTGTGTTTTAATGTCTTATGTTAACAAAATAGGAATAACCGATGAGCGAATTATATTTGAATAAAGCACAGTTTAAGACAGAATTGGAAAAATGTTTGCAATGCCCGTCTAAGCCATGTATGAAGGCTTGTCCGGTATTATGTTCGCCTTGCGATTTTATTGCCTCTGCTCAAAATAACGATTATGCAAAGGCTGCCGAACTGATTTATAAACAAAATCCCTTAGGTGAAGTTTGCGGTTTGATTTGTCCGGATAAGTTTTGTATGAAAGCCTGTTTACGCGCTAAACTTGATTACTCAATCAAAATACCTCCTGTGCAGGCGACTATTATGAAAATCGCGCGTGAGAAAAATTTGCTTACCTCGCAATCTTTGGCTATGCCGATAAATATTAAGGTGGCAATTATCGGTGGCGGTCCGGCGGGAATCGGTGCAGCGACTGAACTTATAAAACACGGTATTGCTGTTACCGTATATGAAAAAGAAAATAATTTGGGCGGAGCTTTAAACCTGATTCCGACAGACCGTCTGCCAACGGAAATTATCGACTATGAGTGGCAAAAATTGCAAAATAATCCGCTGATAAAAGTAGAAACAAAAATGAATATTGATGATTACGAATCGCTTTTAGCCCACGGATACGATGCCTTGATTGTTGCCACCGGCGAGCAAAAAAGCCGTAGCTTGGGTATAGACGGCGAAAATTTAGCAATCGATTATAAAGATTATTTGTCTTTTCCGCAAAAACATTTAAGCACCGGCCATGTTGCGATTATCGGTGGAGGTGCGGTTGCGGTAGATTGTGCAATCATGGCCGTTAAACAGGGTGCAACACATGTTGAAATGTTTGTGCGTCGGAGAATCGGTGATATGCGAATAACACATCTTGAACGTGAATCCCTATTGCAAAACGGTGTGGATATAACCACCATGACGCGGGTAGCAAAAATTATGCGCGAAAACGGGTTACTTACGGCTTATACAATAAAAACACGCTTTGATGACAAAGGTAAGTTGATCGACGAAGATACCATGTTAATTCCGCGCAAAGATATTGATATGGTTATTTTGGCATTAGGTAGCTCGCGCGCACAAGAACCAATAACGGCAGAAAACATATATTATGCCGGTGATTATATCAATGGCGGCTCAACGGCAGTGGAAGCTGTTGCTTCCGGCCAAAAAGCCGCACGACAAATAGCGGAAAAGTTTAAGAATAATTAAGAAAATTTACTTTCCAGTCGGCGCTTGTGATGAGCGCCGGCGGATTTTGTAGAATTAGATACGCAAATAAGCAAGATTAGTTTTGCCAATCATTACCACCTGCATCAGAAGGTTTGGGATTCCATATACTACCGTTTAAATCAATATCAAAATAAAAATCAATATAAGGAAACATAGGTGATATAGCCTTTGCAGCATTCATAGCGGCAGAACATCTTGTAACCGCCAAATCAACCGAAACAGGTATTTTAAAAAATTCCTCAAAAGGATCGTCTCCATCATCAATCGCAATAGCCTTAACATTAGCTGATGTCCAACCATGTGTCAACAATTCAATACAAGCTTCAACATTATCCCCGATAGAGTAATAAATACTAAACGCCTGATTATCAGCGTATTTAGCTTTATCCCTTGTCAATAAATCAACCCTACCACCGAAAGGATTAGTAATAGACATAATTTTACCATCAGTTACGGTAATCATCTCATCAGGGAATATTTTGGCTTTTTTAACTATCGGACAGCCATTGTAAGCCCAGGTAGAATTTCCGTTTGCATTAACGCCGGAATGCCCAAAGCAACCGGAGGCGTTGCAATTATTTCCATAACAATGCACCCCGATATAGTTCTTCTGTGGTCCCCAGAAAGCACGCACATTACCGGCAATGAGAGTTATTTGCTCAATGGCTTTGTTAATGCGATACTTTGTCATTGCCTTTGAATATCCGGCTATTCCGCCAACCGATAAAACACCGATGATGGCTAACACACCAAGCATCTCAATCATTGAACGTCCGGACTGGCTCCCTCGCCCCTTGCGGGAGAGAGAATCATTATTTTTTATCTCTAAGTTTCTCATATTAAACTTCCTTTCATTAAATTAATTGTTTTAACACTAAAATAACCGCCCAATGAGGCGGCTGGAAGCTCGAAACTATTCTAAGTAATATAGCGCGGACTATTCAACTTATTCACCCACCTTCCAGCCATGCTGGAAAATTTTAACGTCTCTTTAAAATGACGTACTTAGAAGAGGCTTCGAGACCCCAGATGAATTTTACCTCATCTTGTGTCTATGATACCATAAAAAACTCAAAAGTCAAATATTTTTTTTGCAAAGTCATATAAATATTATTGATTACAAAAATCTCCGCAAATTATGCGGAGACTTGGCTTAATTTTATACATATTTAGTTGTTTTTGCCTTATTTTTCATTTTGAATATAGCGCAGAACTTTGGCAACTTCTTTTTTGCCCTGTTTATCTAAATCTGCCACATTATAATTGTGCTTTTTGGCAAAATCCGCCGCATCATTCATAATATCCTCGCATATTTTTTCTTCCAACACCGTATTAACCAAAGATTCATAGAGAAAAGTATTTTTTCCGGCATTAAACGCTTCGTAATTTTGATCGTTTATACCTTCATTATAACGCGCCACGCCCAAACCCATAAAATAATTTACCATTACCGAAGCCGTAATCGGTTTGGATACTGACATCGCTCCCATGGCAAACGCCGCACAAAAATAGTATTTCTGCGCATCGCTGAAATTATCAAATTCAATCAAAAACTTTTGCGGATCTCCGTCTATATTTTGCATTAACTTACTTTCGGAAATAACTCTTTCTCCCACATTTTCTGTTGGAGTAAGTATTGCATTATTTTCTGTAGAGGTTGTGCTTTTATCATCGTCTTTGCCACAAGCACCAAGAGCCAAAAACAAACAACCGATTATCAAAAACTTTTTCATAGCCGAATCTCCTAAAAACTCATATTATGATAAGAAAATATTCCCTAAAATATGGTTAAGAATTATTTTTCCGGCAATAATTCTATCAACATTATGTCGTTAGGAGCAAACAAACGCATTGGAGGTCCCCAGTAACCTACGCCACGAGAAAGTAGTAATTTCACGCCGTTTACGGAATATTCTCCGAATAAAAAGCCTGAATTTCCCCATTTTGTAAACAAATTGAAAGGAAAAATCTGCCCGCCGTGAGTATGTCCGGAAACTTGCAAATCGACTTCGCCGGCAGAAATTTTTTTGATGGTTGTCGGAGTGTGTGAAAGTAAAATGCGATATTCATCTGATTTTGCCTTGGCAACGGCTTGTTTAATGTCGGCAGACATTTCCATGGCGTCGGGAACGCCGGCAATATAAACACCTGTATTATCTATTGAAACTCCGCTGTTATGCAATACCACCCAACCGAGAGAGGCAAATTCACCTTCCCACGTGAAGGGATCAAAATAAACTTCGTGGTTGCCCACTGTATAATATATGCCGAGTGGAGCCTGCAAATTTTTCAGTTCGGCAATTTGCAGAGATATATCTTCTGTTTTGTCGTCAGCAATATCTCCCGGAAGCAAAATTATATCGGATTTTAGGCGATTAAAGTATTCTACCAAGGTTCTAATTTTATCTGCGGAAATCATTTTGGTTATATGAATATCGGAGGCCAACAATATTTTCAGCGGACGTTTTATTCGTTTATCGGTGTATTTATAATAAGCAACGGTTGGCATTTTTTCGGCTTCAAACACGGCATAAACGGATAAAATAAAGGTAATTGCAATAGTAAGTAAATTAACGTATGGCAAAATTTGAAAGTTGTTGGGAGAAGTGATGTAACTGCTACCGGCAAAGTAGAGAAGCCACCAGATTACATCACGTATAATCAAAAACATTGTCAAAAGAAAGGCGAAACCAAATAAGAAATATCCGCCTTTTGCTAAAAAATTGTAAATTTTAGCGGGGATAATGTTTTTAGGTTGAAAAATCCATATAAAAATCGGCGAAAACCAAGCAATGCCAAAAAATAGATAGAGTGCGTTTTCCCATAGGGGAGAGCTATTAACGGAAGAAACTAAGGCGTTAACGGCAATAAAAATACAAGATAGCGCAATGACTATATAACCGACTAAAAATGACATAACAAATAAATCCTCGTTTTTTGTGTTTGCTTATTATTTATAACAAATATTCAAAAATAAAAGCAAGCAGTAAACATTTTTTTGCGATAGTTTTTGCAAAATTTAGCAAAAACAGTTTGACTTTTAAGTTTTTTATGATATAGTGAAGACAAGATAAGGTAACTTGTCTGAGGTGTCGTAACCTCTTTCAGACTCGTCGTTGTTGACGTAAAATATTTCCGGCTTTGGTCGGAAGGTTGCAAAATAAAGCTTATGCTTAATATGCGACACTATTTAGTCTGAATTAGTTACGAACTTCCGGCCGCCTTTATCGGGCGGTATTGTTTTAATGTAATATCAACAATTCATACGAAAGGAAGTTTACTATGAAAAACTTAGAAATTAAAAATAATGATTCTCTCGCCCGCAATGGGAAAGAGAGCCAATCAGGTCTTACACTTCTTCCGGAGAGTGGTGCAGATGCGCCGACTGTTTTGAGTGCCGTGTACACAGACAGTACACCAGCGAAAAACAGACAAGCAGATGTGCTGCAATACGGAAGAAGCATGATAGAGATGCTTGGCGTTCTGGCTATTATAGGCGTTCTGTCTGTCGGTGGAATCGCCGGATATTCAAAAGCGATGATGAAATATCGTATCAATAAAACCATTGAGCAGATAACTCTCATTGCCGGTAATGTGCGTGCCTTTTGGGGACCACAGAAGAATTATATCGGGGTGGATTGTAGTACTTACAGCAATGGCACTTGCCTCGCCTCCGGTTGCAATGGTCTATCTTACGGTGATGGCTGCCCAATCCATAAAAAAGCCAAAATATTCCCTGATGAAATGATTACCGTAACTGATGGTAAGATTATGTCTATTACCAATCCTTTTGGTGGTGGGGTTGAGTTAGGTTCGACAGTTAAATCCAAAAGCGGTGATAATCAGGCGTTTTTTATTAAATACAACATCGGAGATAATGAAGAAGCATGTATTGAGTTACTATCCCAAGATTGGAGCAATGCTAATGTGTCTGTTGTTGGTTCAACTGAAAATTGGGAATTTCGTGAAGTTCCTCCGCTCAGCGTGGACGAAGCCATAACTATTTGCGAAGATGAACCGACAAACAAATCATTATACTTTTACTTTGACGCAGATCCATCAAGTGAGTATTGGAAAGAAAAATTAGAAGATTGTAGCGTAGAAGAAGGTGGTTGTTAAGCATTGCTTTTAGGTAAAATCAATCGCATTTTGAAATAATTTACAGCAAATCCGCCGGTGCTCTCACAAGCGCCGGCAGAGTTAATATATACTAATAAACCGATAATTATTACATTCCGGTAATGGCGGTAATCATTTCGAAAAATTGCTTAAACTCTTTTTCGCTGACTTTGTGGTCGCCATCGTTGTCCATGGCATCGAACAGTTCTTTATTTTCCGGCTCCACTGTTTTATTTCTGAATTGCGCCATTTCTTCATTGGTAATTTTTTTATCACCATTGGCATCAATCTGCGCAAAACGAGTTTTTAGGTCACCCTCAGATTCAGGCTGTTCCATTCCCTTGCTTTTATAAAAGGCAATAAACTCTTCTTCGGTAATTTCTCCATCGCTGTTAGTGTCTACCACCTTAAAAACTTGGGCATTTTGCTCATTTAAGCCATCTTTTTGAAATGCCAACAATTCTTCAACATCAATAAAACCATCACTGTTTTTATCAATATTTTTAAAATCATCGGCAATATCCAAACCGGCGGCTTGCGCACTCCCCGCCACCAATATTAAAGCAAGAATATATTGTATTGATTTCATGTTTTCCTCCTTATTCATATACTCTGTTGTTTAAAATTACTTTTGTTGTGTATAAAATAAAGCACATTCCGGCACCGGCTCGGCCACCGTAAAGTTCTTTATGAAATTGATTTTTACGAGTTCCGGTTTTCAATCCCATTTGCGGAACATCAACCAAAACCCCCTCTAAATGAACCACATCTCCGGCAACAATTTGATGCAATGCTTTATCTATGTTTTTATTTGCCGGAATCGGGTGATAATTATTCAGATATTCATCTTTCATATATGGCTGACATTTTGCTAAATTTGCTTTGCTTTTTTCATATTCACTCCATGAACTAAAAAAACCGGACATCACAGATTCACGATATTTAACACCTTTACATCTGATACCACCCATCCGCTCCTCATGCACAAAACGGAACATCTTAAATATTTCCGGCTTTGCTAATTCATTGATAACAATAAACAAATCAAGAGGCACCAAATTAATGTAATCTCCCTGAAATTGACCACGAAAAATCTTGCCCAACAAAGTATCATACCGTTCTACTATCCCTATCCTGCCGGTAACCGAATATTTTGTGCGCGGATATAACACATAGCTCCAACCATCTTTATCAAATTTAAAAGCCGGAGCGTTAATGTCTTCAAAAGAATCTTCGGACGAAATTTGCACTTTTTCTGTGGTCGCTTTACCATAAATATAAGGGTAAACCATCCGTTTTAAATATTCCGGAAAAAATATTTGTACGATAATCAGAATTATAAGCAACTTTTTGGCATAGCTCCATAAGACCACAAGCTTGCGCCGCCGGAGCGTTTTATCACGAATACGTTCCTGACTTTGTTTTAATCTTTGTTGCCAAACTTCATTCATACTATCCTAACTTATGCAAAGCGTCTTTTATTCTTTTTAATGTCTCTTCTTTACCTAAAATATATGCTAATTCGGTTGCTCCCCCCGGAGTGGTTTCTTTGCCGGAAAGCGCTATACGTACCGGATAAAGAATTTGCCCGTTTTTCATTTCATTATCCGCAGCAATTTGCTTCAAGGTTTCGAATAAGTTTTCATTTGTCCATTCAGAAACATCACACAAAACAGGCAAAACCAACTGCAAAGCCTTTTTGGCAATTTCGGTATCTGTTTTCATTTTTTTGTTTTCATAAAGCGAAAGGGAATAGTCCGGCATTGCGGATAAAAAGTCTGTTTCGGAAATAATTTGATTAAGCGTTTCAATTCGTGGCTGCAAAACGGCACTCAACGCCGAAAAATTAATTGCTGTTTTGATGTTGACATAATAAGGCTCAGCTAATTTATGAAATTCATCTGCCGACAAATTGCGAATATAACATCCGTTCATCCACGTAAGTTTGGTAATATCAAATATTGCCGGAGATTTATTTAATCTATTACTTGAAAAACATTTTGTAAGTTCTTGTAATGAGAATATTTCTCTATCATCACCAGGATTCCAACCAAGTAAAGCAATATAGTTCAAAATTGCCTCAGGCAGATATCCTTTTGCCACTAAATCTTGAAACGAAGCATCGCCGTTACGTTTGCTCAATTTATGTTGTGCATCTTTCATAACGGCTGGAACATGAACATAAATAGGTGGTGTCCAACCGAAAGCTTCATAAATCAGATTATATTTTGGGGTGGAAGAAATATATTCATTGCCACGCACAACATGCGTTATTTCCATTAAATGATCATCAATAACATTGGCAAAATTATATGTTGGTAAACCGTCGCTTTTCAGCAAAACACCCTCATCCAACTCATCATAATCAATCTCAATATCGCCGTAAACCACATCGTGGAACATAGACTTACCCTTTTTATCCACTTTTTGCCGAACCACAAAAGGTTCCCCCTTCTCTACTCTTTTTTTGGCTTCGGCGTATGGAATATTGCGGCAAACATCTTTTATTTTAGCATGTGCAACAACCGGATTTTCATCATCCTCGTCCTCTGTTTCTTCCTTATGCGCACAAAAACAATAATATGCTCCGCCCAACTCTACCAACTTATGCGCATATTCGGCATAAATTGCCTTGCGTTCAGATTGCACATATGGGCCATACTTTCCTCCAATATCGGGACCTTCATCCCAATTCATCCCGACACGTTTTAATGTTTTATATATAATATCGGTTGCACCCTCTACATAGCGTTTTTGATCCGTATCTTCAATACGCAACACAAAATCACCGCCGGCAGATTTAGCTATCAAATATTCATACAACGCTGTCCGCAAATTACCGATATGCATATATCCGGTAGGGCTTGGAGCAAATCTGGTTCTAATTTTCATGGCAATATCCTTAATTGTTGCAAATATATCCAAAGAATAAAGCAAAAATAAAGAATTGCAAGACTTTTATGATTAATTATCCCTCAATTAATTGACACATGGCTCCAACCAAGTTTTGTGCTCCCTGACAAACCTCCATCATATTGGTTGCCAACATATAAGCAGGAGTTGAACATACGCGATTTTTTCTATCTATGCATACATCGGTAACCCCTACTTCTTCATGCACTGCCCCTAATTTTTCTAACTTTTGCGCCGTTGCGCCTCCGGCTCCCAAAGTAAAGTGCACCTTTTTATCAGCCAAAGCCATAGCAATTAATACGGGGGCAATACACATTGCACCGATTACCACTTTATTTTCATAACACTTGCGAATAACTGAATATATACTGTTATTGATTGTGCATTCAGTCCCTTTTTCAGCAAAGTCACACCAATTTGTTACTGCACCTAAACCACCCGGAAAAATAATACCGTCAAAATCTTGCGGATTAAATTCCTGTAAATCCAAAATATTACCGCGAGCGATTCGTGCAGACTCGATCAACACATTTCGTTGCTCATTCATAAGTTCGTTATTTAAATGGTTTATCACGCGACTTTGTTTTATATCCGGTGCAAAACATTGATAAGTACACCCCATATTTTCAACACACAATAAAGCAAATACGGCTTCGTGAATTTCCGAACCGTCAGCGCGTCCGCATCCGGAGAGCACAACGGCAAAATGTGGCTTTTTTTTCATTTTTTCATCCTCTGATTAAGATTTTTATTGATTTATTATATATATGACAATATAATACTGTCAAATTATATTTTCATTATGAGGTAATAAATTTATGCAGGTTAATTTAACAACTCTTTCAAATGGTCTTAGAGTTTTAACGGTTGAGCGTCCGCAAACAGAAACAGTTTCTTTGGGAATATGGGTAAATACCGGAAGTGCCTATGAAACAGAAGATATAAACGGAATATCTCACTTTATAGAACACATGGTTTTTAAAGGAACTCAAAAACGCAACGCACTGCAAATAAGCGAAGATATTGAAAATGTTGGTGGAAATACAAACGCTTATACCTCGCGTGAAATTACATTATTCTATGCTAAAATGCTCAAAGATGATGCTGAATTAGCGCTCGATGTTTTGGCGGATTTTGTTATGGCTCCGTCTTTTTTACCAAATGAAATGGATAAGGAAAAAGAAGTTGTAGTGCAAGAAATTAAACAAACCAAAGATGATCCGAGCGATATTGTTTTTGATTATTTTCAAGCCACAGCTTTCAAAAATCAATCCTTGGGTATGAGTATTTTGGGACCTGTCGAAAGAGTTCGCTCGTTTAGTGCCGAAGACCTGCGGAATTATATGCACGGACATTACGCCGGAGAAAATATTGTAGTCGCCGCTGTTGGCAATATAAAACATGATGATTTTGTTAAAATGACAGAAGCTCGTATGGGGAGTTTGAACGGCAAAGTATCTTTCTCTCGCGCAAAACAGATATATACCGGCGGAGAATATATTAAAAGCCGCGATATTGAACAAGCTCAGGTTTTACTGGGTTTTCCGGGAATAGATTATTTTAGTGACAAATATTATTCTACCGGAATTATGTCTAACATATTAGGTGGGAGCATGTCTTCCCGTTTATTTCAAGAAATACGCGAAAAACGCGGGCTGGTATATTCCGTATATAGCTTTACAAACTCACACTCCAATAGTGGCTTATTCGGCATATATGCCGGATTAAACGAAGAAGAAATATGCAAATATATTCCTGTGGTTGCCGATGAAGTTAAGAAAATATGCAACGAATATGTTACAGATCAGGAACTAAACCGCGTGCGTATGCAAATGAAAGCCGGTATTTTGATGGCGCTTGAAAGCTCGTCTTCCACAGCAGAAATTATTGCACGTCAGCATTTGGTGCATAACCGGATTATTCCAATGCAAGAGATTGTTGAACGCATTGAAAGTGTCAGCAAACAAAACATTATGGATGCTGCACAGTCTATTTTCAGCGGAAAATTAACCTACACTGTTTTAGGCAATATCAAATGCCTCCCGAACTACGAAGAAGTAGAAAAATTGTTCAGATAGAGAAGATTATTTTTAATTTCTTCTCGATTTTTTGTATTTTTTATTTGACATTTACGAATTTTATGCTAATATAGAACTTGAACTTCGGTTCAGGGCCTTAAACAGCTCTTACATAGTACGGTGTTTTTGTGCATCGTTAAAAAATATTGATTATATCTCCGATTTTGATTGGGGAGCCGTTGGTGGATGTTCAGGGACTTGTCCTAAAGATTAACGGGATCATTTTACTATGTATGATTGTTTAACTCCCTGATCGCCGTTTGGCGGTCATATTTTTAATGTATTAACCTCTATGATTTAGGAGATAAAATTATGAAAAACTTTGAAATAAAAAATGAAACAGGTCGTTCAATGATTGAGATGTTGGGTGTGCTTGCTATAATCGGCGTATTATCTGTTGGTGGAATTGCCGGATATAGTAAGGCAATGATGAAGTATCGCATAAATAAAACCATTGAGCAAATAACCCTTATCGCCGGCAATGTGCGCGCATTTTTTGCGCCACAGAGAAATTTCTATGGATTATGTTCATCAAATCAGTGTAGCAATGTAGACGGTTCTGAATCTTGGGATGGTTGGGAACTGATAAAAAAAGCCAGATTAGCACCAGATGAAATTATTGAATACGAAGCTGATGGGGCTACTGTTAAACAATTAAATAATGCTTTTGGTGGACCTATTTTTTTGTGGTATCAGGATAAATCAGTTGAAGGAGATGCTAAACTTTTTGATATTGAATATGACAATATACCAGAAGAAGCGTGCGTAGATATTGTTTCTCAGGATTGGTCTTACATAGGTGTGTTGTCTATAGCACGAGGGAACAAGCAATATAATACACCAATGACTATTGATGATGCTATTTTATTATGCGCTGAGAACTCTATTACGATATTTCATTTTGAATAAACTATGCACTTATTGCCGGAAAAGTTCTTGATTTTTGTGGCGAACTTGTTATTATGCTGCCGAGTTAAGATGAGTATGTATAATGAACAATAAAACGCAAATAGAGGATTTTAGCGGCGATAAATACAAATACGGCTTTATAACCGATATTGAAGCCGATACTGTTCCGTGCGGCTTAAATGAAGATATTATTCGCCTGATTTCCGCCAAAAAAAATGAGCCGCAATGGCTCTTGGATTGGCGATTAAAAGCTTATCAGCATTGGCTGACTCTAAATGAGCCGCATTGGGCAAAATTACAATATGATGCCGTCGATTTTCAAGCCTTACGCTACTATGCCGCACCGGTGCAGAAAGTTAAGCCGAAAAGCCTTAGCGATGTTGATAAGAACTTACTCGATACCTATAATAAATTAGGTATCCCGCTTAAAGAACAAGAAGCGCTTGCCGGTGTGGTGGCGGTTGATGCCGTGTTTGACAGCGTTTCAGTGGCAACAACTTATCGGGCTAAATTAGCTGAGCAAGGAATCATTTTTTGCTCCATTTCCGAAGCAGTGCAAAATCATCCTGATTTAGTGCAAAAATATCTTGGTTCGGTTGTGCCTTATACGGATAATTTTTATGCCTGTTTAAATTCCGCAGTCTTTACCGATGGCTCGTTCGTGTATATTCCCAAAGGTGTTAAAGCACCGATGGAACTTTCTACCTATTTTCGTATTAATGCCAAAAATACCGGACAATTTGAACGCACATTGATTGTGGCGGAAGATGATAGTTATGTGTCTTATTTGGAAGGTTGTACTGCTCCACAACGTGATGAAAATCAGTTACACGCGGCAATAGTGGAAATTGTTGTAATGAATAATGCCGAAGTTAAATATTCTACGGTGCAAAATTGGTATCCGGGAGATAAAAACGGTAAAGGCGGAGTTTATAATTTTGTTACAAAACGAGCAGCATGCCGTGGCATAAACGCTAAAATATCGTGGACACAGGTGGAAACAGGTTCGGCAATAACATGGAAATATCCGTCGTGTATTTTACAAGGAGATAATTCTGTTGGAGAGTTTTATTCTGTAGCCATAACCAACAACCGTCAACAAGCCGATACCGGAACAAAGATGATTCATATCGGACGAAATACTCGTTCTAAAATAATATCTAAGGGAATTTCTGCCGGATTTTCAAATCAAACATATCGTGGCTTGGTCGATATTGGCTCCAAAGCAGAAAATGCTCGCAATTATTCGCAGTGCGACAGTTTGCTGATTGGTTCGACTTGCGGTTCACACACCGTGCCGTATATTAACAATCGCAATAAATCAGCAGTTTTAGAACATGAGGCTACAACATCTAAAATAAGTGATGAGCAGTTATTTTATTGTCAACAGCGAGGAATTTCCGAAGAAGAAGCCATAGGCTTAATCGTTAACGGATTTTGTAAGGAAGTTATGCAAAAATTGCCAATGGAATTTGCCTTGGAAGCCGGTAAATTAATCAATATCAGTTTGGAAGGAAGTGTAGGATGAGTGATATGGACTTGTATCAAAGAGCAATCAGAGTTTGGGGAAAAGAACCGCAAATGTTGCAGGTTATTGAGGAAATGTCTGAATTAACAAAAGAAATTTTGAAAAATGTTAACCGCAAAAAAGATAATATTGATGCGTTAATTGAAGAAACTGCCGATGTTGAAATTATGTTAGCCCAGCTTAAATGTTGCTATAACATAGGTAAAGAAGTTGACGCTTATAAAACAGATAAACTAAAATTGATTGAAAAGCGTTTAGATGATTGGGAAAATAAGGAAAAATAAATGTCTGCACCTCTTTTGGAAATTAAAAGTCTTTGTGCCGGTGTGGCAGAAAAAGAAATTATAAAGAACTTAAATCTAACAATCAATGCCGGAGAAATTCATGCCATTATGGGTCCTAATGGCGCCGGAAAGTCCACTCTGTCATATATATTGACAGGCAAAAATGATTATGAAGTCACTTCCGGTTCTGTTATTTTTAATGGATCCGATTTATTGTCATTAAAGCCGGATGAACGTGCCAAAGAGGGGATTTTTTTAAGTATGCAATATCCGGTATCTATTCCGGGAGTAAGCACAAGTAATTTTTTGAAACATGCGCTGAACAGTAAACGAAAACACGACGGATTACCTGAACTTGATGCCGCTGCTTTTCTTAAATTATTACGCACGGAAGCGCAAAAATTCGGAGTAAGTGCCGAAATGCTTAAACGTGAACTTAATGTTGGATTTTCCGGCGGTGAAAAAAAACGTATGGAAATATTGCAGATGAGTTTATTGCAACCAAAATTGGCTATTTTGGACGAAGCAGATTCCGGATTGGATATAGATGCCATGAAAATAGTTGCCGACGGGGTTAATTTATGGCACAATAACAACAATTCTTTGTTGATAATCACTCACCACTTAGATTTACTAAACCTCATACACCCTGATTTTGTGCATATTTATTCCGACGGCCATATTGTGCGCTCAGGAGATAAATCTTTGGCCGAAGAACTCGAAAAAAACGGTTATAAAGCTTTTTTGGATAATAAATAATGACTTTAACAACGCAAAATAATAATTTGTGGGGCGATGATATACCTTGGCTTTACGGACTTCGCGAAAAGGCAATACGCTATTTTGAACAAACCGGTTTTCCTACGGCGAAAACCGAAGCTTGGAAATATTCATATTTTGCCGAAAACGCTTTACAAAATCCGCAAATTGACAATACTAAACACGAGTGTGATGGACATTGTCATTGTCACAATAAATCGGATTTACCGTTTGAAGCTTATGAAATAAGGTTTTGCAACGGCAAAACAGAAGGAGAAGAAATAGACTTACCGAACGGTGTTAACGTTAAATCATTGGCTGAGGCAATTTTTGACAATGATATAAAAGATTTTTTGAATAAATCGTTTGATTATGAGGATTTTCCGTTTGCCGCGCTTAATACCGCTTATTTGGAACAAGGTTATGTGTTATTAATAGAACGCAACACCATTTTGGAAAGACCTTTGTATTTGCACTACCACCAACACGACAACATGAACAGATTATGCAATATTCGCAACATAATCATTCTGGAAAGAGGAGCGCAAGCAACCATTATAGAACATTTTGATGCTGATGAAACCGCAATATACTTTGATAATGTAGTTAATGAAATTTATTTGGCACCGGAAAGTATTTTACACCATTATAAATGGCAAAATGAGGCTAAAAATGCACACCATATTGCCTTAAACAGTGTGCAAGTAAAAGCAAATGCGCAATATAAATCTTTGTGTTTGCAAGGATCGTGCACTTTGGCACGCAATGAAAGTTACATTCGCTTGTTGCAAGATGGGGCAAAAACGGAGATAGACGCAATTTATTGCCTAAAACAACAATCGGTAAGCGATATTACCACCAATATTCGTCACTTGGCTACGCACACATTTTCCAATCAGCTGGTAAAAGGAGTTGTTAGTGATGCGGCCAAAGGAATTTTTCAAGGACAAATTCATATTGCACCGAATGCACAACAAACTGAGGGATATCAATTACATCGCGCCTTATTGTTGAGCGATAAAGGCGAAGTTGATTGTAAACCAGAATTAGAAATTTTTGCCGATGATGTAAAGTGTTCACACGGAGCGACCTGTGGTGATTTAGATAAAGAGCAACTTTTTTACTTGCAATCTCGAGGAATTGACTTTGAACAAGCGCAGCAAATTTTAATTGCGGCTTACTTGAATGAGGTTATAGAAAAAATATCAGATAGTAAAATTAAAAACTGGTTGCAAAGAGAGTTCAAATTAGAGGATATCTTATGAAACGAGAAAATTTCAGCACTAAATGGGGATTTATTTTAGCAGCGGCCGGATCGGCTATCGGCTTGGGAAATATTTGGCGCTTTCCCTATTTGTGCGGGCAATATGGCGGTCTTAGTTTTATTTTAGTCTATTTGCTGATTTTACTTTTTATTTGCAATCCGCTGATGGTGGCGGAAATATCTATTGGAAGAACATCTAAAAGTAATTGCGTTGATGCCTATAAAGTCATCGGCGAAAATGTGGAGATGAAACACTTAAAATTATGGTCGTTTTTCGGCGGGTGGTTTGCCGCATTTGGCGCTTTTATGTGTCTTTCCTTCTATTTTTTGGTTGCCGGATGGGTTTTGTATTATTTTTTAGAAGCCGGCAGCGGAAAACTTTTGTTGATAAATCAAACAGATTTATCGGCGGAATTTGAGCATTTAACCCAAAGTTTTTCCATTCAATTCAGTACCGGAATGATATTTTTACTTATAACTTCTCTGATTGTTATTGCCGGAGTGCGTAAGGGGGTAGAAAAAACCAGCGTTTATTTAATGCCTGTTTTGTTTATTATATTTTTGATATTAACATTACGTGCCACAACTTTGGACGGTGCACAAAAAGGTTTGGCTTTTTTATCTTCATTAGACGTTAAATATCTTGGTTTTACCGAAGAAGGATTCCGTTTTACTCCATTGTTTGAAACTTTTACCGCCGCACTGGGACAAGCATTTATTTCACTTTCATTAGGTTTTGGCATTTTGCTGGTATATGGTTCTTATTTTTCCGCCAAAGACAACCTGTTTCAGGCTGTTCGCAGCATTGAGTTTTTTGACACAATGGCCGCGTTACTAAGTGTGTTTATCATAATTCCGGCAATTTTTGCTGCCGGACTTTCCGTTTCGTCCGGTCCTGGGTTGACCTTTATCAGTTTGCCATTGGTATTTCAGCAACTTTCAGGAGGGCGTTTTTGGTCGTTGGCGTTTTATTTATTGCTAACATTGGCCACCATTACTTCCACCATATCTATTTTTGAAATGTTGGTAAATTTGTTGATGGATAAATTCAAAATGCAACGTTTTTCGGCGGTTATTACGGTTATGTGTGTTGCTTCTGCCGGTTTTACGGCGGTAGCGGCTTCATTTTCCGGTGCCGTGGATATAAAAATATTCGGACGAGATTTATTCACTTTATTTGACTGGTTAGCTTCCACATACACTGCAACTATTGTTTCGTTAACCATGGCTTTGTTTGTTGGCTATAAGGCAATGAAACCGATTATACACAACATCAGACGCAGTGCCGAAGTGAGCAACGCATTCACGCGTTATTTTCTGATTACTTTACGCTATATTGCTCCTCTTGGCTTGGGTTTATTGTTGTTTATGGCTGTATTCAACTAAAATAAACAAAATTCATCAAAAACAAGCAAAAAAAACAACCGCTTTTCTGCAAACACAGACAAACGGTTGTAAAAACTTGCTCTAAAGCAAAACACCCTTTTCTAATTCCGGACTGTAAACACACCGAAAATAGATATCACTAACATAGGTTTTGGGCTTGCTCATGGTCATATTGTCGCTCCGATACACATAACTATCAGCTTGAGAAATGCGAACTGCTGGCAACGCAACATAATTGACTTCTGATTTTCCGTCAATTTGCACAAAGCAGCGAGCGGCCACATCTATCGCCTTATCCGTTCCTTTCAGAACAACACCCAGACGCGGAGTACAATCACCGCGCTGACATTCGAGCAAAATACACCAACCTATTTTAACATTTCGCGGAATACAAAAAAATTCCCTAAAAAATTGCAAGGTGTTTTTAACATTCATAATATCTAAATTGTATTGGTTTATGAAGCCCTTATACATCATATTTTTGGCGGTGTCAATATCTTTTTACATATTTTGTCAATTTTTTTACAAACCTTCGTTCACAAACGATATTTTCGTTTTGACGTTTTTTAGTATTTAACGTTTAAATTTAGTGGATAAAATTATGAAAAACTTTGAAACTAAAAAGACAAATTACGCTTTCGATGAAGCAAAGCCGACAGAGCGAACATTACACAAATATCAACTAAAAAAATAGCAAAATCCACCTAAGGATAGAGCTAAGTATTATTGAACAAGAGTTCCTTTATTGGCTTATAACTACGGCGATGCTCAGGAGTTACGCCATACTTGCGTAATGCCTCAATATGCTCTTTTGTGCCATAACCGGCATTTTTTTCAAAGCCATATTGCGGGTATTGCTGTGCCAAATCTTTCATTAAATTATCTCGATAAACTTTGGCAATTATACTTGCGGCTGCTATAGAATAAGAACGTGTATCGCCACCGATATAGCACGATGTTTGGCAAGGAAAATCGGCCGGCAAACGGTTACCATCTATTAATGCATATTGCGGTTTCGGCGATAGTTGCTCAACAGCACGCCGCATAGCTAAAAATGTGGCTTGTAAGATATTGTGCTCATCAATTTCAGCGGCACTTGCCAAACCAATACCATAACATATGTTCCCCTGCTCTGCTTCGTTTAACAGCAATGCATATAGTTTTTCGCGTTTTTTGGCGCTCAATTTTTTGGAATCATTAAGATTTTGTAATAAAAAAGGGGCAACCTCTCGCGTTAAAAACACAACTGCACCTGCAACCACCGGTCCAACCCATGGCCCGCGTCCGGCCTCATCAACACCGCATACTATTCCGCTAAAACCGTTTTCCGTTTCCCAATCAGGCATATTTTTCCCCTTACGAGGAAAATATCTCCACTGCCTGCAAAAAGCAAGCGAACTTGTTTACTTAAACACAAATTTAGTGCCTTATGATTTCTACTCCTTCATATTCTGCCTCCACAATACCACCGATTACTACGGCAACATTTTCAAAACCTGCACGTTCAAACATTTCCGCCGCTTGCGATGCTCGTGCCCCTGAGGCGCACAAAATATTAACTGTTATTTCTTCAGAAAGGTTATTTTCCTTTATAAAACTCAACGGATCCAACTCAGACAAATCTTTGTAAATATGTGGCTGTTTCAGTGACTCGCGAGCATATTCTTCCGGCGAACGAACATCTAAAATTATGGCATTATCCGTTAAGTTAATCGGCTTTATAAAACGCATATTACCTCCTTATGAAAGAGATAATCATTTTGTATGAAATTTAAATATGGCCAATATGGCTTGGTTACCACGAACCACCGCCACCACCGCCGAATCCGCCACCGGAAAATCCGCCGCCGCCACGGCTGCTTGTTTTGGTAATTCCACCATTTTCCAGCGAAGGTGCGGTTGAAGAGTTCACTCCTTTGGTAAAATTATTAAAACTGCGTTTGCCTATACGCCCGTTAAAGACTTCTGTCGGCGGCAAAACTATGTCTTTGAACTGATTTATCCAAACATCGGAAACACCTAACACAAACGCATACGGCAAGATTTTATAAAAATAATTCGGATTATCTTTAACCATAGCTTCTAAACGCGGTTTTTCCGCCACCTCAATAAACTGTTTAAGACCTTGTAATTGTCCTAAAATGCGTTGCCCCTTATAATTTGGTTTTGGCAGTTGAATAAAACAAACAAGCGTTACCACAAAACAACCACAACCGAATATCAGCAATGGAATGTTTTCCTTGTATATGCCGCCGAAAAAATCGCATATACCACCGAAAAAGTCACTTATAGCTGGTAATAAATCAGTAAATGCCGTAATGCCGGAAGCAAGTAGACATAGCAATAAACGATAAACAAGCCTTATTTTGAAAGCTGTTGAATTTTTTGCAGTCATAAGAACAACAAAAACCATTCCACCGTAAATACTAACTAAATAAATTGCAAATACATCATTGTTCATCATAACGTATAAGGTAAGCAACCCGACACCTAACATATATAAAAACATCAACACTTTATTGATAGCGCTGAGCGATGATTTAGTAAAATATGCGGCCCGCTTTTCATTCAAATCTTCTACAATGGCTTTTGCCTCACGATAAAAAGTCGGAGATTTAGATAAATCATCTTTAGAAACTCCCATTTGCTGATTATCTATTTTATTGTGCAGTTTAGTAAGTGCACTTTCCATTTCATCATGAGATATATCCACCTTATAAAGGCTTTTCTTTGCCTGCGCTTCAATTTTATTATAAAATATTGCCGACATCAAGTCAAACTCTTCACGGTTGTCGCCGTCATAATCTTTTAGCTTATACAGGGTAAAATTGTTTTTACTGCAATCTATTTTAATATATCCCTTAGCCGCTAATTCTACTAACAAAGCGATAATTGAAGAAGTTGACGCTTTTTCATGAAACAGAAGATCTGCAACAGCGCTGTTCACTCCCTCCGGCGGATTAAAGTTTACTACCGGAATAACAGTATCATCACGCCCGACATAATACCACGTTACAAAAGAAACAAAAGTGAGAATCGCTATAATTAAATAAATAAATCTGTTCAATGTATCAGGTAATTTAACAAAATAATCATCTAAAACTTCTGCTCTTAACGTTACGCCCTCATACGGTTGAAGCGTTTTTGAAACTTCGCCTTCAATATAATTTTTATTTACCTTAAAATAAGCTCCGCCATCAAAGCCTTTGGTCCCGTATTTACCGATAGACAATCCCACTTTTTCAGCATCAACTTCTTTTGGCAATTCAATATAAAACTCAACATGCTTAATCGACACCGGCCACTCCGTGCCTATGATATTAAAATAAATCTGCGGTTTGGTATCATGAACCTTTAAGCGATACGATATTTTATAGTTTTGTGCACCGGAAACTAATGTGTTTGCATCTCCGATTTTAACTTTTTTTGTGCGCAAACTGTTTTCCACCTTAAATTGATTGTTTACTTTTATATTGCTGACATCAACGCCTTTCAGAGGAATATTACGAAAAATTCCGTGTGATGGGGAAGTAAAACGCACGGTTATATCTTCCATAATATCAACCACTCGTGTTTCATATATTTTGGCATATACTTTATAGTTCTCGATTATAAAATTTTCTGCACTCGCCGGCAATGCCGCAAAAACTGCAACACTTAACAAAAATAATAAAAACAGTCCGCGTTTCATCAGGCATCTACTTTCACATTATTGCGTTCATCAGCAGAAATTTCAAACATTTTACCGCGTTCAATTCCAAACTTAGCCGCAACCAAATTGGTCGGAAACAAATCACAATAGTTGTTTAACAAACGCACAGTCCCATTATAATATTTACGAGCATTAGCTATGTCATCTTCAACAGCTGATAGTTGCTGCATCAAAAGGTTATAGTTTTGATTAGCCTTTAAGTCCGGATAATTTTCTGCCACAGCCAAAACTTGTGTTAAAGCTTTGCCTAATTGATTATTAACATTTATTTTTTCATCTGTCGGCAAAGCGGAATAATTTTGCGTGCGCAACTTAGTAACTTCGGTCAATAATTTTTCTTCGTGTTTAGCATATTGTTTAACTAACTCTAATAAATTAGGCACTAAATCCCAGCGTTTTTTCAAATAAACATCCATAGTAGCAAATGCTTCGGAAGTAAAATTGCGTGCCATAATTCCCTTGTTATAGGCATAAATCAAAAACACAATTAAAGCTAAGAAAAACAAACCGACATACAGCATATCCCCCTCCTTGTTGGTGCAATTATAGCAGAAAATCATAAATTTACAAGCTCAAAATAGGATAATGTGCAATTTTATCGCTTAAACAGACGATAGAATGTAAATTTTGCTATTTTTTGTTTGACAAATATGTTGTTTTGAGATATCATAAGATTAGAACTTCGGTTCGGGGCCTTAAACAGCTCTTATTTCCTACGGTATCGTTTATGGTATCGTTATTTGGTATGATAAATATCTCCGACTTTGGTTGGGGAGTCCGCAATGGATGTTCAGAGCGTTTAGCTTAAAGATTGTGGAGATCATTTTAGGAAATATGATTGTTTAACTCTCCCGACCGCCGTTTGGTGGTTGATTTTTTTTAATAAACAACTTTAACAGAGGAGATAAAATTATGAAAAAATCAGAAAAAAATATAAAAAGTCATCCCACATTGAGCATTGAAAATGCGAATACGTCAAGGGATCTTCAAATTAATTTTAATCAAGCGGAAGATGCCTTGACGATTCCTGCGGAATCGAGGCATGACCATAAGTGTGGCTCTGCCACACAGAGCGGACGTTCAATGATTGAGATGCTTGGTGTGCTCGCTATCATTGGCGTTCTCTCTGTTGGTGGAATCGCCGGATACAGCAAAGCAATGATGAAATACAGAATCAATAAAACCATTGAGCAGATAACCTTAATTGCCGGAAACGTGCGGACATTTTTTGCTCCGCAGAGGAGTTATGAAGGATTAAATACATCCGGTGATACAGGACAAGCAATAGTCAAAAAAGCAAAACTTGTTCCTGATGAAATGTGGGATGGTGATGATATTAAAAATGTATGGGGTGGAATAACCCACATTCATCATTCCATTAACGGTGGAGGCACTAAAAATTTTACCATAGATATGCAAGAAGTACCTAATGAAGCTTGTATTGAACTATTCAGCCAAGATTGGTCTGATTTAAAAGTTACATATTTGTGCAAAGGCGGACCCGAGAAGTGTCTGCCTACACCTATCGCTTTGGATAAGATAGTATCATTATGTGAAGTTAGCAATACTGATAACGAAGGACGTATATGGTTCGGCTTTGAAGCTGCCAATCTTCAACAAGTAGAAACTGATGCTTCCCTGTTTGAATGAATCATATATTATATAAAGCAATATTTATGATAACAACAAACAAAAGAATCTGCTATACAGATTCTTTTGTTTGTAAAGCTCAGAACGGAAGGATGATTTTATCTTCGGCTTTTTCCAATTTCTTGGTTTCCGAGTTATACACTATACCGCCTTCAACCCGAGCAGGATGATGGGGGTCTTTTTTGGCTGCAAGATATATCTTTAAATTGATAATACTTTCAACCAACTTTCGAAAGAAATAACTTGCTGCTATTGCCAAAACAACTATCAGCAATAAGGATAAAATTGTCTTCATAGGTATGATTAAATTATATTAAAACAATATTCATAATTATAATATTTCTTCTGCGACGCTAAAATATTATTTTTTTCACGTAAAGAGAAAAAACAAAATAACCACAAAATTTTATTCCCCAAGGCAATAAAAGCGCTTGATTTTTTAAAATGTTATGTTATAAACACCGGCAGAAACAATTTTAATTGTTTAATTAGGGCATGTTTTTGCTCGCTAAATAGTAACCAATTAAGGATATTTAAATGTCAGATGTTAAAATGAAAATGATGGATGCCAACGAAGCCTGTGCTTCGGTTGCGCACCGTATGAACGAAGTCTGCGTAATTTACCCGATTACTCCGTCGTCTCCGATGGGGGAATGGGCTGATGCGTGGTCTGCCGCAAAACAAAACAATATTTGGGGCGTTACTCCTGATATTCAGGAAATGCAATCTGAAGCAGGTGCCGCCGGTGCTTGCCACGGTTCTTTGCAAGCCGGTGCTTTAACTACCACCTTTACGGCTTCGCAAGGTTTGCTGTTGATGATTCCGAATATGTATAAAATTGCCGGTGAATTGATGCCGTTTGTTATGCATGTTGCGGCACGTTCACTTGCTTATCACGCATTGTCTATTTATGGTGATCACTCCGATGTTATGGGCTGCCGCCAAACCGGTTTTGCTATGCTGTGCTCTAATTCGGTTCAGGAAGCCGGAGATATGGCTGCCATTGCACAAACTTCTACTTTGCGTTCGCGTGTTCCGTTTATGCACTTTTTTGACGGTTTCCGCACTTCTCACGAAATTAAAAAAGTTAAATTACTTTCCGATGATGATTTGAAAGCCATGCTGGATGGCGTTAACTACAAGTTTAATGCTGAACATGCTTTGCGTCCGGAATCTCCGGTTGTTCGCGGAACTGCACAAAATCCGGATGTATTTTTCCAAGGCAGAGAAGCCGCTAACCTTTATTATGACAAGGTTGCCGGTATTGTTCAACAAGAAATGGATAAATTTGCCAAAATTACCGGCCGTCAATATCATGTTGTTGACTATGTTGGTGCCGCAGATGCAGAAAATGTTGTTGTGGTTATGGGTTCAGGCGCCGAAACTGTTGAGGAAGCTATTGAATACTTAAATGCACGCGGAGCAAAATTGGGCGTTTTGAAAGTTCATTTATATCGCCCGTTCCCGGCAGAAGAATTGTTAAAAGCTTTGCCAAAAACAGCTAAAGTTGTATCTGTTTTGGATAGAACAAAAGAAGCCGGTTCTTTGGGCGAACCACTTTATTTGGATGTTGTTACCGCTTTATCGCAAGCTTTTGCTAATGGTAAATTGGCTACTTTGCCGAAAATTTACGGCGGCCGTTATGGATTATCTTCAAAAGAATTTACTCCTGCTATGGCTAAAGCTGTGTTTGACAACGCTGTTTCTGCTAATCCGATTAACGGTTTTACCGTTGGTATTGAAGATGACTTAACTCATAAATCTTTGAGCTATGACGCTTCGTTTGATACGGAATCCGACGATGTTGTTCGCGCCGTATTCTTCGGTTTGGGTGCTGACGGAACAGTCGGAGCCAACAAAAACTCCATCAAAATTATTGCCGAAGATGCCGGTAAATACGGTCAAGGCTACTTTGTTTACGACTCTCGTAAATCAGGCTCTATGACCACATCTCACTTGCGTTTTTCGGATAATCCGATTCGCTCGGCTTATTTGATTAACAAAGCCGATTTTGTGGCTTGTCACCAATTCCAATTCATGAAGAAAGTTGATATTTTGCATATTGCCAAAGATGGCGCCACTTTCTTATTGAACGCACCATACAGCCACGAAGAAGTTTGGAATCAACTGCCTATTGAAGTTCAAGAGCAAATCATTGCAAAACACTTGAAATTCTACACAATTAACGCAGTTGAAGTTGCACGTGAAACCGGTATGGGACAAAGAATTAACACTGTTATGCAAACATGTTTCTTCGCCATTTCAAATATTTTACCGAAAGACGAAGCCATTGCGCAAATTAAAGCTGCTATTAAGAAAACATACAGCAAAAAAGGTGATGCTGTTGTTCAAAAGAACTATGCTGCCGTTGATGCTTCTTTGGCTCACATGTTTGAAGTTAAATATCCTGATCATGTAACTTCTACATTCCACCGTTTGGCTCCGGTTCCGGCAGAAGCTCCGGAATTTGTTCAAGGTTTAACAGCCAAATTAATTGCCGACAAGGGCGATAGCGTTAAAACTTCGGAATTGCAAGAAGTTGTGGACGGAACATGGCCTACCGCTACAACCCAATTTGAAAAACGTTGTATTGCTACCGAAATTCCGGTATGGGATCCTGATACATGTATTCAATGCGGTAAATGCTCAATTGTATGCCCACATGGTGTAATTCGTATGAAAGTTGCCGATGATGCCGAATTGGCTAATGCTCCGGCTACTTTGAAACGTGTTGACTATAAAGGTAAGGAATTTGCCGGCAAGAAATTTATGTTGCAAATTTCTCCGGAAGACTGCACAGGCTGTGGCGTATGTGTTAGCGCATGTCCGGCTAAAAACAAGGAAAATCCGGAATTACACGCTATCAATATGGATCATATTGAAAACCATTTGGATACAGAAAAAGCTAACTGGAAATTCTTTGAAACTTTGCCGTATGTTAAACGAACCGAAGTTGCGAAGAATATGCCGAAAACAACTCAGCTTATTCAGCCGTTGTTTGAATATTCCGGTGCTTGTGCAGGTTGTGGCGAAACTCCTTATATTAAATTGTTGACTCAGTTGTTTGGTGACAGAATGGTTATTGCCAACGCTACCGGATGTTCTTCAATTTACTCCGGTAATTTGCCGACAACTCCATATTGTAAAGATGAAAAAGGTCACGGTCCGGCTTGGGCTAACTCTTTATTTGAAGATAATGCCGAGTTCGGTTTGGGTATGAGAATATCTATTGACCACGGAACAACCATGGCTAAATCTTTGTTAGGGAGTATGAAAGCCGAATTGGGTGATATTGCTGACAAGATTTTGGCTAATCCGCAATCTAATGATATGGAAATTGATGCTCAACGTGATAATGTGGCTGCATTGCGCGCTAAATTGGCAACAATGAACAGCGATGAAGCTAAGCACTTAAACGAAGTTGCCGATTATTTGATTAAGAAATCCGTATGGATTATCGGTGGTGATGGTTGGGCTTATGATATCGGCTTCGGTGGTGTTGATCACGCCATTGCCAGCGGTCGCAATGTTAACATTTTGGTAGTTGATACCGGCGTATATTCCAACACCGGCGGTCAACAGTCAAAAGCAACCCCGATGGGCGCTTCGGCTAAGTTTGCTACCGCAGGTAAAGAATTACCGAAGAAAGATTTGGGTATGATAGCTATGTCTTACGGCAATGTTTATGTAGCTCAAGTTGCTATGGGTGCCAACGATATGCAGGTAATTAAGGCGATGAACGAGGCTGAGGCTTATGATGGTCCATCCATTATTATTGCATACTGCCCGTGCATTAACCAAGGCTTGAATATGGCTGAGGGATTATCGCACCAAAAGAATGCGGTTGAAACCGGTTCTTGGCCGATTTACCGCTATAATCCGGATAACACCAAGGAAGGTAAAGCTCCGTTGATGCTTGATTCAAAAGCTCCGAGCAAACCTTTGGCTGACTTTATGGCGAGTGAAACACGTTTCCAAGTTGTAAACAAAGCCAATCCGGATCGCTATAATATGCTCTTGAACAAAGCACAAGAGAACGTTAATGAAAAACGTGCCCTCTTGGAACACTTGGCTGAGTATAAATAGTCGATTTAGCCTATAATGAAAGCGCCCTGCGGATTGCAGGGCGTTTTTGTACTTATAAGAAAGTGAATATTTATTGTATAGCAAGAGTTATAGAGTTTACCTCTGCGTTTTTACAATATTGTACAGCTTGTTCTAATGTCATATTAGAACTATTGCATTCTAAGTATCCACCAAAAGAATCATTACCAGAGTTACATCCTTTAATTCCTCCTCCATAGTGACTAATATCTGTTGTTGATGTAGGAGCTACTTCTATTGCATAAGCTGAAACTACACTCCAATCATATGTTGCTAATTCTATACATGCCTCTTGTGGAATTTTGTAAATAGATATTCCAAAATATTTCTTATTTTGTCCACTTACTGGAATCGGATGAACAAGAAAATCTCCACCCCATACATTTTTATTCCACATTTCATCAGGCACTAATTTGGCTTTTTTGATAACATTGGTTGATAAGTCGTAATAATTTTTTTGTGAGCTAAAAAATGTTCGCACATTACCGGCAGTTAAAGTTATTTGCTCTATGGTTTTATTGATGCGATATTTCATCATCGCCTTAGAATATCCGGCAATTCCGCCAACAGAAAGTACGCCGATAATAGCTAAAACGCCCAACATTTCTATCATTGAGCGACCGTTTTCATTTTTTAGATTTAAGTTTATCATAATTCTATCTCCTAAAATTAAGTGTTAACACATTAAAAAATTGACCGTCAAACGGCGGTCGGGAGAGTTCAAAAATCACACATACTAAAATGATCCCGTTAACCTTTAGAACAAAGTTCCTGAACATCCACTAACGGCTCCCCAACCCATGTCGGAGATATTTATCATACCTAAATAACAATGCCGCAGGCACCGTAGTATGTAAGAGCTTTTGAAGACTCTCGAACCGAAGTTCTAACCTTATACTATCCCCAAAAAATAGAATTGTCAAATATATTTTATAAAATTTTTGTTGCAAAAATAATATGTTATCTTTTGTCATTAAAGACTATGCCGTTACGGTATTTCGCAACGGCATATATCAATATTTTAATGTTTATTACTTATTTTCCGTCACTACCTTTGCCGCGAGTCATAACTTTTCTCGACATTTTTCGGTATTGATATTTCTGATAATCGGCAACAAATGTTTAGGCATTTCACCATTATAATTTTTTGCCACATATTCTCTTAATTCGGCTTCTCTTGCTTTCGGACTTGCAGTTAAAGGAAGTGTCCCGATAACAAACGGATTACCGTCTTTATCTTTTCTTTGTGTATCAATCGGATGAATATCTCCGGCATTATTATTCAAAACAATTTGTTTACTACCCCATTTGTTATCACCTTCAATATTAAACTCGTTATCCGCATAAATAACCGTAATAAATGAGTTAGGTCTGGTAACTTTTTGAGTTTCACCCCAAACTGCTTAAACCGTATCTTCCGGTTTTGCCAATAGAGCGAATCTGTCATATTCCGGACCATCTTTTAATTTACCGAAAGCTGATTCGCCTGGCAGAAGAGTATCCCAAGTTTTACCACCTTCAAACTCATACTTAGGACCCTTTTTATTTTTATATGTATCTTTGCTACCATCTTCATAAGTTCTGGTAATCAGTGCTTCACCCTCTTTGGCGACAGATTCAACGCCGGTATCAGTGCAAAGATACTTTTCACCGGGAACACATTTTGTAACCATTTCCCTAATCGGGAGTTTGGCAACAGCCATACATTCACAATTGTTGATAATTGCCTCAATGGTTTCTGCTTTTTGTGCATAATCAGTCATTTTTATACTCCTTAAAATGTTGCAAAAAATCGAACCGTTTTTTGTAATATCTATCAAAAAAATGACAATTTAACAATAAATTTTCACAAAAAACTGTAAAAAACTCTTGCATTTTATATTTTTTGTGATATACAGAAACGACTCCGGATAAGCAAATGCTTGTTTGAGGAGTATTTTGTGTTAATTTTTGTGGGGGACAAGCCATTTGTCTTACCACATCCTTAAAAAAGAGGTATAAAATGGCTAAATCTAAAAAGAAAATTTTAGGCCTGATTAAGTTGCAAATACCTGCCGGAAAGGCGAACCCTTCTCCGCCGGTTGGTCCTGCATTAGGTCAAAAAGGTTTGAACATTATGGAATTTTGCAAAGCTTTCAACGCTCAAACGCAAAAAATGGAACCGGGCATTCCTGTTCCGGTAATTATTACTGCGTATGATGATAAAAGCTTTACTTTCATTACCAAACTTCCGCCGGTTTCTTATTTAATCAAAAAAGCTGCCGGTATTCAGTCTGCGTCCAAAGAACCTGGCAAGAAGTCTGCCGGTCAAATTACTTTGGCTCAGGTTAAAGAAATCGCCGAAACCAAATTGCCGGACTTGAACTGTTCTACAGTTGAATCTGCAATGAATATGGTTAAAGGTCAAGCTATTTCTATGGGTATTAAGGTAACGGAGTAAGTCGATGAGCGGAAAGAGATTAGTAAATGCATACAAAAATCTTGATAAAAACCAAGCTTATAGCTTGAAAGATGCTATTAAGATTGTTAAGGAAAATGCAACTGCAAAATTCGATGAAACCATCGATTTAGCAATTAACTTAGGTGTTGATCCGAAACATGCTGATCAAATGATTCGTGGTGTTTGCCAATTGCCGCACGGTAATGGTAAAACTGTTCGCGTGGCCGTATTTGCCAAAGACGCTAAAGCTGATGAAGCCAAAGCTGCCGGTGCTGATATTGTAGGTGCTGAAAATTTGGTAGATTCTATTTTGGCCGGCAAAATTGATTTTGACAGATGTATCGCAACTCCGGATATGATGGGTATGGCTGGTCGCGTGGCTCGCGTTTTGGGTCCGAAAGGCTTAATGCCAAATCCGAAGTTGGGAACAGTTACCATGGATGTTGCCACAGCAGTTAAAAATGCCAAGGCTGGTGAAGTTCAATATCGTGTTGAAAAGAACGGTATTGTTCATGCCGGTGTTGCAAAAGCTTCATTCAGTGATGATCAAGTCTATGATAATGCTAAATTGTTCATTGAAACAATTATCAAAGCCAAACCGGCAACCTTGAAAGGAACTTATTTGAAGAAAATATCCATAAGTTCCACTATGGGTGTTGGTGTGAAAGTTGATGTTACTAATTTGTAATATTGATTTAAGCTAAAAAGTTTTGCTCCCCGCAACTCAATGTTACGGGGAGTTTTTGTATAGCTGAAGAGTTCAATTACTGATGCTTTTCCAATATTCCGAATCAAAATATAGTTCTATCGTATTATTATCCGAACAATACTGAGACGCAATAGCAACATCAATCGGAGGAACAAAGTTCTGACCAATGTAAATTGAAGTTACTCCGGCAACAGTCCAATCGTACGTTGATATTTCAATGCAAGCCTCTTGCGGAACACCTCTTATTGTCATATAAAAAGCTTTGTTATCTCCTTCTCCACTGATTAATTTTCTTTCATTTTGAATATCAAAACCTCCACCAAAAGGATTGGTGATAGCGGTTATTTTACCAGAATCATTAACAGTAAGCATTTCATCAGGCACAAGTTTGGCTTTTTTAATTATTGCTAATCCTGTGTTATCACCAGAATATAACCCATCATAATTCCCTTGTGGAGCAAAAAATGTCCGCACGTTTCCGGCAATAAGGGCTACCTGCTCAATGGTTTTGTTAATCCGATATTTCATCATGGCTTTTGAATATCCGGCGATTCCACCAACAGAAAGCACACCGATTATGGCAAGCACGCCAAGCATTTCTATCATTGAACGTCCGCTCTGCACGCTTTTCGTCATTGCGAGCGCAGCGTGGCAATCATTATTTTTAATTTCTAAGTTTCTCAAAGTAAACTTCCTTTCATTGTTGTTGATATTACATTAAAACAACCGCCAAACAAGGCGGCCGGAAGTTGGAAACTACTTTGTGTGAAATAGTGTCGTATATTCATGAATATCTATTTTACGACCTTCCGACCATAAAAGCCGGAAAATTTGTCGTCTTTCGGACGCACACAAAAGAGGTTTCCACACCTCAGACAAGTTACCTCATCCTGATTTTACTATATCACAAAAAATTCCAAAGTCAAACTATTTTTGCAAAATTCGCTAAAAATATTTTATTTTTAGCTCATGTCTAAACCATGTAAAGTGGCTTCAAATGCCTCTTGTTGAGGCGAACAGATATATGCGCCGACTTTTACCTCATCTCCATCATTCAACAAATAAAATTTACGCAGTTGCACATATTTTTCACCATCCGTTGAATAATATGCCGTATAGCATCCCTTGCGCTTTTTCAAACGATACCACAACCTTTTAACGCCATGCGGCAGCGGTTGTGATGCCAAATCAGAAAGTCCGGAAGATGTTAAAGATGTGGCAATCATAGGATTATCCGCATTTTCAGACATAATGGAAATTTTGAACCAGTTATTCACATCTAAGCGAAGCATTAAACCACATTGATCAAATGCACCGACCTTGTCAAACTCCCAATTTAAATCGCAACAAAAATCCCCCAATACATAACTAAAAAAGAAATGCCCATCATCTTTACGAAAACCGTAACGAGCGCAACACCAAAAGTCTGTGCGATATTTTGCCGTAACCTGCATACCGCTCTCGTCAAAACGAACGCGCTGCGGTTCATTTAACCAGTCAAATTCTTTTAGTGTTTCCAAAAGCATTTGTTAAAAGCTCCTTACCGCGTAGTTTTCAATATTTTGAGATAATTTTTCCAATTCTGTCGATTTATCCTTCGGCAACATAATTTGCAATGTTACGATTTGGTCACCTTGCGCCGATTTTGTTTTTATACCCTGCCCTTTCAAGCGCAATTTCTCTCCGCTGGAAGAAAATGGCGGAACTTTTACGGCAACTTTACCATTAATCGTTGGCACGGTAATTTTGGCGCCACTGATGGCTTCCTTTATTGAAATCGGCAAATTCAGCAAAATATCCAACTTATCGTTTTTAAAATACGGATGCTCGGCAATATTCACAGTTATTAGCACATCGCCATTTTCTCCGCCGTTTAAGCCGCTATTTCCCATGCCTTTAAGACGCAAAGTCTGTCCGTTTTGCATGCCGGCCGGAATTTTAACATTAACTTCCTTACCGCCGATATTTACTTTTTTTTCGGCTCCGCGCGCTGCATCTAAAAAATCCACCCGCATATTATACGAAATATCTTGCCCCTTACGAGCGCCATATTTTCCGCCACCTTGTGCCCCTGCACCAAATTGCGAAAATATATCATCCCCGAAAATGGAAGAAAAATCAAATCCTTGAGCGCCACCAAAACCACCTGCGCCGCGAAAGCCTCCGCCAAACGGGTTTCCTCCGCCAAAGCCGTATGTTCCGCTGCCACCAGCCCCGAATCCTGCGCCGAATCCGGTAGGTTTGCCCTCAGCATCTATTTCGTTATTATCATATTTTTTGCGTTTTTCCTCATTGCCTAATATATCGTAGGCATTGGAAACTTCTTTAAACTTTTCGGCCGCATTTTTATCATCTTTGTTCAAATCAGGATGGTATTTACGTGCCAACTTGCGATAAGCGGATTTAATTTCGCTTTCGCTTGCATTTTTATTAACTCCTAAAATACGGTATAAATCATCAGCCATAATTCCATGCTCCCTATTTTGCTATATAGGGACAAAATTACATGGTTGCAAGATCAACGCAATCAAAAGTTGCTCTTCTTTTATGATTTTTGTGCATATAAATATCGCGCAGATAAGCTTTTTTGCCCGGATTTGTTTCATTACAGAAGTTAATAGCCAAACTTGCTACCTTATCAACTTTTGCATCGGAATACTCATACACCACAAAATCTTCGCCCATAGCCTTTACGGTTATATTCTGACTGTATAAATTGCCCTCGTTAACATAGCTTGGATTATATTGCCCGTTTGCAACATATTGTGGTTCTGTGTAAATTTCGGTTGGTTTAGAAACCGAACGAGCACGACACGAAACACACAAAACAGCGGTCAGAGCGACTATTATATACTTTTTCATATTACCTCTCTTTTGCGGCACAAAACCCGCATTACATAAAAGTATTATACTCAAAAGTTCTTAAACAATTATTAATTAGCCAAAAGATTATAGAGTTTATTACCTGCTTCGTTCAAAATACGAATAACTTCACGATTTTTTGAGTTGCGCATTTTTTTATTTTCAAGCTGCGCCATAATTTTATTCATATCACGTTCAAACTGTTTATCTGTTTCCAAATCTTCATAGTTAGCGGCTAATTTTTCATCACCGTATTTAAAATCGGCAACTTGTTTAACAATCAGCAAATTGCGTGCCTCTTTCATATTAGAAGTACTACGGCTTTTGTAACGCATTACATTTTCCACTTTTTGCTCATAGTTTTCCGGTTGATAATTTTGTCTTATTTGAGCATCTGCATTGCCACAAAATAATGTTATAAACAAAAAAGCCATAAAATATTTCACTGTTTTTCTCCTTATGTTAAAAAAAACTTGCTTTATTTTCATATATCATATACTACATAAAAAGCAAAATAAAATATTGCGGAGAAAAATTATGGCAAAAATTTTATGGACATTGATGGATGATCGTCGTGGCAGTGTGAGTCAAGCTTTGGGAGTGATTGGCGCGCTTGATGAAAGTAAATTTTCCGTTGTTGAAAAAAATATAGTATATAATCGCTGGGCGGCGTTACCTAACTTTATCCGTGGCGCTTCACTTTTAGGTATTACTGAGGAAAGTAAAGCCGAAATCTCGGCACCGTATCCTGATTATGTGCTTTCTATCAGCAGGCGTACGGCTCCGATTGCTCGCTATATTAAAAAGCAATCTCCGCAAACAAAACTTATTCAACTTATGCACCCAGGTAACAGTGGCTTAAACGATTTTTCGTTGGTTGTTGTGCCGGAACATGATAAAAATAAAAAGTATACTGCTAATATTCATTATATTGTCGGTTGCCCGCATCGCGTAACTAAGGAATATTTGGATAAAGCGCGGACAGAATGGCAAAATGAATTTGCTTCTTTGCCACGACCGCTAACAGCAGTAATTGTGGGAGGGGCCATTAAAAAAAGACCTTTTCCGCCGCAAGATGCTCTAAAATTCGCCGAAGCTATCTGCCGTTTGAAAAAGCAAATCGGCGGTTCGATATTAATTACCACTTCACGCCGCACCGGTGAGGAAGCGCAAAATATCATTATGAACGAATTGCAAGGCATTCCTCAATATGCTTATTTGTGGGGGGATACACGCAAAAATCCGTATAGCGGTTTTTTAGCTTGTGCTGATAATATTGTTGTTACCGGCGATTCGGTTTCCATGTGTTGTGAAGCCACAGGCACCGGCAAACCGTTATATTTATTTATCGGCAGTAATAACTGGATGACTCCGAAGCATTTTCGTTTTGTGCAATCTATGCTTGATAAAAAATGCGCTGTTTTGCTGGATGATGACACCGCAGCCACCTTCCAGCCACAGTCAAAACTCAATTCTGCCAGTGAAATAGCTGAATTAATAGAGAAGCTTTAATAAAATTTCATATATAATACAATCATAACCTTGTGAGGAGAAAAACATTGCGCAAAGCTAAAATAATTTTGTCAGTTCTTTGTTTAATTGCGGGAATAACAGCCTGTTCACAGGAAGATGATAGCTTTTTGAATCTGCAAAATATTGACGGGGAAATCAACATTTTAGGGGCCGACGGCAAACCTCGCCATACATACAGAGTTGAAGTTGCTGAAAATATGGAAGATATGTATCATGGATTGATGGGCAGAACAAGTTTGGATGAAAACAGCGGATTTTTATTTGATGCCTCTATTGTTCCGGCCGATGTTGAAGTAGCAATGTGGATGAAAGATACATTAATTCCGTTAGATATGATTTTTGCCGATGAAAAAGGCGAAATATTTTATATTCACGAAAACGCCAAACCCAATGACTTATCTCCGATTTATCCACCTAAAAGACCAAGGGTTATTTTAGAAATAAACGGCGGACAAAGCCGGAAAAACCATATAAAAGTCGGCGATATAATCAATATAAAATAAGGGAAAATCATAATGTTATGGGATTTATTTAAACGTGAGCCGAAACCTTTTGACGAAGGATATATGTCTGAACGTGATGGTCATGCGATTTATTACTATCAATATGGCAATCCGCAAGGAATTCCTGTTTTATCATTTCACGGTGGCCCGGGTGGTTCTTCGCGTCCTAAATACGCCAAAATGTTTAATCTTAAAAAGTACCGCTTTATACAATTTGATCAGCGTGGTTGCGGAATGTCGCAATTTAATGACCTATTCTATCGCAACGAAACATCCAACACTATTTTAGATGCCTTGCGTCTGTTAGAATATTTAAAAATTGAAACTCGTCTTATTCTACATGGTGCTTCATGGGGTTCAACGCTAACTTTGCTTTTTGCCGAAGCGCAACCGCAAATGATAAGCAATATAGTTATTTCTTCCATATTTTTGGCACGACCGGAGGATTATGGTTGGGTAAATAAGGAAAGCGAGCGCTTTTATCCTGATTTGTGGCACGAAATGCGCCAACAAGTTCGCCGCAACGATATTTACAAAGAATATCACAATTTGATGTTTTCGCCACGCATAAAAGATAATTTGAAAGCTTTGTCGTATCTTGGTTCTTATGAATATCAGTTAGGCCAACTTGCTCCTCATTTATGCGAGCTTGAAGAGGCCTCTCCGGAACAGATAAAATCGGCACAAATTGCTTTTTACTATGATCAAAACGAATATTTTATTTCGCGCAATCAGATATTGGAAAATTCCGCTAAAATAAAAGACATTCCAACACTTATTTATCATAACCGTATGGATTTTTGCTGTCCGGTTAAACAGGCATGGGATTTGCATCAGGCATTACCTAAATCTGAATTGACAATTCTACCGGATTACGGACATTCTACTCCGCACCTGTTAAAAGAAATGAGCAAGAAACTGCGTAATTGGTTGTGAAAACGCGCTTTGCATTAAACATTTATGCAAAAACAGTTTGACTTTTAAGTTTTTTGTGATATGATAAGAGCAGAACTTCGGTTCGAGAGCCTTCGAAAGCTCTTATGTTTCTCGGCGTATATACGTCGTTATTTACATTTGATATATCTCCGACCTGGGTTGGGGAGCGCTCTGCGGATGTTCAGGACTTATGTCTAAAGGTTGAGCGGATCATTTAGAAACATATGATTTTCGAACTCTCCCGACCGCCGTTTGACGGTCAATTTTTTAATGTATAACTATTAGCAAAGGAGATAAATTTATGAGAAACTTAGAGATAAAAAATACAGATTGCCACACTGCGCTCGCAATGACGAAAAATGCACAGAGCGGTCGTTCAATGATAGAAATGTTGGGAGTGCTTGCCATCATCGGCGTGTTATCGGTTGGAGGAATCGCCGGATATTCAAAAGCGATGATGAAGTATCGCATCAATAAAACCATTGAACAAATCACTTTGATTGCCGGTAATGTGCGTGCCTTTTGGGGACCACAGAAGAACTATATCGGAGTGTATTGCGGTAGTTCTTATGTTGATGGCACTTGCCCCGCCTCCGGTTGCACAGGACAATCTGCCAACGATGGCTGTCCGATAGTTAAAAAAGCTAAAATATTCCCTGATGAAATGATTACCGTAACTGATGGCAAGATTATGTCTATTACCAATCCTTTTGGTTACGGGGGTGGTTTATATGTAACAAATAAAGCTAAAAGCAGGGATAATCAGGCATTTGGTATTTATTACTATGGTCTTCCACAAGAAGCATGTATTGAGTTAGCAACTCATGATTGGAGCAATGCCGGAGCTTCTATAATCAATATCAATGACTCCTATAACAGCAAAACTCCTGCTGACTTAGACATTGCCACACAATATTGTAGTGATGAAAATGAAATATGGTTATATTTTGATGTAGATGCCAACTCAACTTATTGGACTGACCAATTAGGCGAACGTTAAGGAAATTAAATCCCGCCGACGCCCTCACAAGCGCCGGCGGTTTACTTTTCAACAGACATCAAAACTACATGCAACCATGCGTTTCTTTAGCATAGCGGGCATAATCAGCGTAAAATTCCTGTAAACTTTTTTGCACTAAATAATTTACACTGTTTTTCGGATACTCACCTTTGGCATTGAGTTTACCGGCTTTTACTCCGGTTAAAATTTCTATACCATCATCTACCGTATCAATAGCATAAATAGTAAATTTACCCTCTTCCACTGCTTGCAGAATATCGGCTCTTAACATAAGATTTTCAACATTAGTGCGCGGAATAATAACTCCTTGATCGCCGGTTAATCCACTATGATTGCAAACATCAAAAAAGCCTTCTATCTTTTCGTTTACACCACCGATTGGCTGAATCTCGCCAAACTGATTAATTGAACCGGTTACCGCAATATTTTGTTTAATTGGCAATCCGGAAATTGCCGAGAGCAAACAATAATATTCGGTAGAAGAAGCACTATCTCCATCAACACCGCCATACGATTGTTCAAATACAATAGATGCCGAAAGTGAAAGAGGAGAATGTTTAGCAAAACGATTGGCAATTAATGATTTAAGAATCAACACTCCTTTGGTGTGTATTGGTCCGCTCATGGAAATCTCGCGTTCAATATCCACAAAATCGCCCTTGCCTATGCGCACTTGCGAAGTAATACGTGCCGGCTTGCCAAAAGAATATTCGGAAAAATCATATACTACCAGACCATTGATTTGACCAACTCTTTTACCTTTAACATCCATCAAAATAGTGCCTTTATCAATTTGTTCCAACATAGCTTTTTTTATTCTGTCAGAACGATAAATCTGTGCTTCAACAGCCTGATCAATATGATTTTTACCGATTTGCTTAGAGTTAGATTTGCGCGCCCAATAGTCGGCTTCACGTAATAAATCACCAATGGACGAAATATGCGCCGTTAATTTGTTGGAATCATCAGCCAAACGAGAGGCATATTCTATTACCCGAGCTACGGCTTGTCGATTAAGCGAGCGCAAACCTTTTTTCTTAGAAAGCGAACCGATTAATTTGGCATACTCAATTTCATTTTCTTCCGTTCTATCCATAATTACGCCAAAATCGGCTGCCACTTTAAAAAAGTCACGAAAATCAGGATCACGTTCACATAATAGTTCATAAATATCAAAATCGCCGGTCAATACAACTTTAACATCCAGCGGAATCGGCTCCGGATCAAGTGAAATTGTGGTAAAACTTGTTTCTTCACTTGGCGCCTCAATTTTAATGCGCTTGGAAGCAATCGCCCGTTTCAATGAATCCCACGCAAACGGCTGTTCCAAAACTTTTCGCGCATCAAGCAAAATAAAACCGCCGTTAGCACAGTGCAAAGCACCGGCTTTGATTAACGTAAAATCTGTCAATAATGCACCATATTGCTGGATTCTCTCCACTTTTCCCACCAAATTGCCCTGTGTCGGATGATCCAGAGTAATAATCGGTGCACCGGAATTTGGCACATTTTTAACAATAACATTGACTTTGAGTTTATCAAATTTATCATCTTCCGGTTGTTTCATTTTGCTGAGCAAAACTTGCAACGGATCATCTTCATTACCTCCGGACGGTATTTTTTCCTTATCTTCGGGAACGAAATCGTCCACATTATCCAAAATATGTTGCTGAATTGACTTCAAAAACTTAATTGCCTGTGTTTGCCCCTTATATTTTTTGCGTAATTCATCAATTGGTTCTTTTACCGCTGCTTTAACAAACTTTTCGCGCAAAGAGGTAATTTCTTTTTTTTGTTTTTCTTCCCAACGAGGTAAATCTTGCGTTGCATTTTCAATTTCTTCCTGCATTTGGTTCAAATCATCCATAACGAGCTTTTTCTCATCTTCCGGCAACTCATCAAAAGCATCCGGGCTTAAAACTTCCCCGTCTTTCATAGGAGCAACCACCAGCCCCATTTGCATATGCAACAAAGAAACTCTTTTTCCTTTGGCTTTTTTTTGCAACACATTGATATATTCTTCTTTTTTAGATTTATATTTTTGTTTGATAATTGAAAGTGCCGCCTTATATTCGTCAGATTCAATCAAAGCCGGTAAATTGGTTGAAAGCTCATCTATCAATTCATCTATATCATCGGCAAAATCACAAGCCTGACCGGCAGGAAAGCTAATTGCTATCGGCTTATACGGCTCATCAAAATTATACACATAAGCCCAATCGTCCGGAGTTTTACGATTTTTTGCCTCTTTTTCCAAAACTCGTTTTACCAAACTTGTTTTGCCGGTTCCCTCCGGTCCCAAACAAAACAAATTATATCCTCGTGATTTTATGTGTATCCCCAGCTCAACCGCGCTTATTGCCCTGTCTTGTCCAAGAGCGGACAGACGTTCTTCTAAATCTGCCGTAGAATTAAAATCAAATTTACTTGCATCACATTTGCGATAAAGTTGGTTAGAATTTAATTTTGTAATAGCCATTTTCAAAAATTCCTTATATTATACTGTTGATAATATAGAGATTAAATGCTAACATAATGTAAATGTTAATGAAAAATTTTGAATATATATACTTGTTTTTATTTTTTGTCGCTCTTTTTGCTCCGATAGCGATATGGTATTGGCGTACTCGCCTGAAATATTTGCAAAAATTGGTAATTCTTAACGTTTTGCGTCGACAACAAAAAAATGAGTATCCGCAAATATTTTCCTCGGCAATATTGAAACGATGCACCACTTTGCTTTATGTCCATTTTGGCGCGAAATATCGTCTTGCACTGACTAATTTGGTTGGTGGCAGAATAGAAAAAGCCGTCAAACTTATAAAAAAACAAGATAATTATTTAGCCCTTTTGCTTATGGCGCACACAAATACAGCAAAAGCTTATAAAACCATCGCACGGCAAAAGAAAAAATTTTTACAACATCCACAATATGGTGTATATTATCCGCTTATGGCACATACGCTTTTTGATTTGACTGAATATATGCAAAGCGTTGAATTTTTAGCTCAAAAAAAATTATCTTTTAAAGCCGGGGCTTACTTTAATTATATTTCCGCCTTTGCATATTTATCGGACGGAGATATGCTTTCAGCCTCACACAACGCTTCGGAAGCACTTAAACAATTTCGCAAACTTCGCTATTCTCCGGAAGAAGCCCAAACATATCTGCTGTTGGCTGAAATATATAGAGTTAGCTGTGTAAACGATATTGCGCGCACTATGTTGGCTTCGGCATTAAAAATTTATCAGCAACTCGACTTAAAGCAAAACTTAGCCAAAACCATTGCGGCACATGGTATGCTTATGCTGTTTGAAAATCGCCCGACAGAAGCGGAGCAAAAATATACGCATGCGCTTTCCATAGCTCCTACCACCTCGCTTAAAGCAGATATAAACAACCAACAATCTTTATTATTTTTAACGCAAAACCGTCTTAAAGAGGCTAATAAATATGCCGCAACTGCACTTAATACGCATCAGATTTTATGTAATACTCATCAAAAAGCTTTTAGTTTGCAACTATTGGCGCAAACCGCTTTTCGGCAAAAATATTATAATAAAACTTTAAATTTGAGCAAACAAGCAGCGAAACTTTATTTAACTCAGGGTAATTATTCAGCATACGCTGAAAGTTTGTATTTGGGCGCCGAAGCGCTTTATAAGCAAAAAAAATTTTCCGATGCCGAAAAAATATTGCGCAAAATAATTGAACTTACTAAATATCAGCATCATAATTTTCACACAGCAAATGCTTATAGCCTGTTGGGGTTGATATATTTGCACTCCGGAGATTTACAACGCGCAAAAGTATTGTTACAACAATCAATAGGCTTGGAACAAAATCACAACCGTTGCAGTGGTTTGGTTGCCGATTATGTTAATTTGGCTCTAATAGAAGATCTTTCCGGCAACAGCAATCAAGCAAAGGAAAATATGCAAATTGCATTGGAATATGCCAAACAAACGCAAGATGAGGAGCTGATTAAGCTGATAGAAAAACGGAAAAAATTGTCGACAGACGATTAAAATTAAAAGGTTGATAATTGTATGATGATATAATATAGCCGACTTTATGAATAGAGTCGGCTATATTTTGTTAAATATCTTATAAAACTATGAAGATGGATTGATTCTGCTTTGCCAATAAGTAGAATTAACATCTATATCAATAAATAATTCGAACGATGTAATAAAATATGTCAGAGTGTCACAAGTATTAACCGCATCATCAATATTGGCAGGTGGAATAAACCATTTATCGGCGCAGCCACTAGTTCCATCTGAACATCTTTCAACAGCGACCACTGTTTGTCCTAATGTGCTCCAATCCTGGGTTAAAAGGTCTATACAAGTTTCTTGATCATTATCTATCCAGTAAGAAATCATAAATGCCTTATAATCGTTATTTAAAGATTTATTAGCATATGATAAAGAAACTCCATAACCAAAAGGATTAGTGATAGCTTTAATTCCAAACTCATCATCTGAAGTAATCATATCATCTGGTACTATTTTTGCTTTTTTAATTACTGGACAGCCGTTGTTTTCCGTTTTAGGCGATCCGTTAGTATAAAAGCCAGCTGCTCCATTACATCCAGAATAACAAAGTTCCCTACCATTGCCATCTTGCGCATAGCAATATACCCCGGCATAATTTCTCTGTGATCCAAAGAATGTGCGAATATTCCCTGCGATAAGCGTTATTTGTTCAATCGTTTTATTGATTCTATACTTTTGCATGGCCCTAGAATATCCAGCGATTCCGCCAACTGATAAAACGCCTATAATTGCCAACACGCCAAGCATTTCTATCATTGAACGACCATTTTCATTATTATAATTAATATTTTTCATAATCTTATTTCCTTTATTGAAAAGTTGTAATTAAAAAACCGCCGGAACGGCGGCAGGGGAGTTCAACAATCATGTAGAATTAAATGATTTCTGCAACCTTTAAGCCAAAGCTCTGAACATCCGCCACAGACTCCCCGACCCAATCGGAGATATTTATCAAACCTAATAACGACGCAAAGCACCGAATTCTACAAGAGCTGTTGAAAGCCCCGAACCGAAGTTCTGTTTCTATGTTATCACAAAAAATTCAAAAGTCAAACAAAAAATTGTAAATGCTTAAACAAATTTAAAAATTAACCGGCTAAAACTGTTATTTACAAGAACTTTATGGCTTCCAGTGCGGCTTTGGCACCGCAACCGGCGGCGATAATTGCTTGCCTGGTCGGCACCCTCACAAGTGCCGGCATATTTTATGATTTTTTATGTATATTGCCGGAATTTCGCGCCCAAAAAAAGCCATCAGCATATCCTTGAATTGTTTTATCATTCTCTGCCGTTTCCAAACGTTTCTCACACCAAACGCAATATCTCTCATTTTGTTCTATTCCGCAATAACCTCGTCCTAATTTCTTGCAAACTACCGCCGTAGTGCCGGAACCCAAAAACGGATCAAACACCACATCTCCAACATTTGAACTTGCTAAAATTAGCTTGGCTATCAGTTTTTCCGGCTTTTGCGTCGGATGAGCCGTATTTTCGGCCATAGACCAATAAGGAATGGAAATATCATCCCAAAAATTTGATGGGCAGGTTTTACGGTATTTTCCGGTGGAAGTTTCCTCCCAATCTTTGGGTTTGCCATTAACTTTATACGGCGCCAATACCTTTTTTTTGAGCTTAACTTGTTCCAAATTAAAGGTATATACATCAGAATTAGTAGCAAACCATATATCTTCCATAGCATTTTTCCAGTTTGCTTTGGCTCCTCTGCCCTTTTCACGTTGCCAAGTAATTCTATTTTGCACCTTAAAATATTTTTTCAACACATTACCTATAATCAGGCTTGATTTCCAATCACAACAAACATACACCGAAGCCGTATTTTTCAACAAAGGTTTAATCATTTCTATCCATTTTGTCGTATATTCTTCGTATTCTTCATCACTAATTGCGCAAAATTTTTTACCATCGTAATCTTTGTTCAGATTATATGGTGGATCAACAATCAATAAATCTACAAAATTTCTCGGCAACAGCGGCAAAATTTGAAAAGTATCGCCACATATTGTTTTATTTATAATATTTTCTTTTGAAGACAGCGCATCTTCTGCCGTCAGACAGTTTTGTAAATATTCCCGTCCCTCTTCAACGGTTATATCCAAAGTTTTGTTGCGTATGGCTTTTTCTTTTCTCATATTATATTATTTAAGGAGATTATTTACATTATTTCTCCATACAAACTACAACAAAAACATCTACGCAAAAAGATTGAACGACATTTTATACACAAACAGTATTTTTTACACAAAATTATAGACAAAACTAAACATAAATTATTGACAAGCACTAAAAAATACATTACCATCTGATGTGTAAGGATTATGAAACTTTGAATTATGCTGTTTTTAACACCAACTTTTAAAGAGGATTAACCTATGCGTATATATACAGATGCCAGCACCAGAGGTGGAATTTCCGGAATAGCTTTTGTGGTGACCGATGCCCGAGATAATGAGCTGCATAAAGAAGGTGTGGTAATAGAACAGTGTGATAACAACACAGCAGAATTGTCGGCTGTGTTGTTTGCTTTAGAACGCACAAAAAATACCAGAGCAAAACATATAACCATATTTACGGATTCAATATATGTTATAAACGCTGTCAGAAATGGTATTTATCGCAAAAATGAAAGGAATATTGTCAGAAAAATACGCAAAAATATGTCTACAATCAACAGTTGTTTGATGTGGATTAAAGGACATTATAGCGACGGCTCTGTGTTATCTTATTATAATAAACGAGCCGATAAAATGTCTAAGGTGGTTCGCCGACAGTATGAGAAACAATTAAGGCAAGAGAGAAAAGCTTATATTAAATCGCTTGGTTTTAGCAAACAATATACGAAATTACAAATGGTTAAAAAGATAATTAGCGACAAGATTTATGGGTAATTTTGCTGCTAAATGGCAAAACTTTTGAGGAACTGCTAAATGAAATCAAATGAAAATATTTTGAGCAAATACAGCAATTTCAATAAAAGTTTGCAAGAATCTCGCCTGTATCAATTAGAAGAAGAAAACGCCAAGCTAAAAAAAGAGTTAGACGCTCTAAAACAAAAGTTAGAAGAAAAAGAGTTGGCTCTCTGCGAATTTAGAAACGGAGTTCCGCGAACCGTTACCAAACCGGATAAAAAATATTTTATTAATGGAAAAGAATGCAGTGATAAAGAGTTTGAGAAAAGTTTGCGCTATTATCACGGTATTGTAAATGCGACCGTGTTTTTTATTGACGGATCTGCGACGCAAAGAAATTGGAATGTCCGCAATTTTACTCAAAAATCACATTTAAGCGGCAACATAGGGCGTAATTTTTTAGCCGGCTGGCGCGATAGAGGAATTACCGGAATCAGATTAGAAATGAATAAATCCGTTGACGATAATTATATTCCGGCAAAAGCCACACCGGAAAATGAGGAAAATCAACCTGCGGAAAAGATAGACATTCGCTCAACCTTAAAAGGTTTTCACTATTAAACACGGATTATCTTTTATTTTTTGTTTGACTTTTGAATTTTTTATGGTATCATAAAATTAAGATGAGGTAACTCGTCTGGGGTGTCAAGACCTCTTTTACGTGCGCCGTTCGTGGCGTTAAAATATTTCCGACAATGGTCGGAAGGTCGTGGAATAAATGTGAATGAATACGCGACACTATTTCACGTAAAATAGTCTTGAACTTCCGGCCGCCTCTATCGGGCGGTTGTTTTAATGTAATATCAACAATTCATACGAAAGGAAGTTTACTATGAGAAACTTAGAAATAAAAAATAATGCTTCTCTCGCCCCTTGCGGGAGAGAGAGACAATCCGGACGCTGCCTTCTTCCGGAGAGTGGTGCAGATGCGCCGACTGTTTTGAGCGCCGTGTACACAGACAGTACACCAGCGAAAAACAGACAAGCAGATGTGCCGCAATACGGAAGAAGCATGATTGAGATGTTGGGTGTTCTCGCCATTATCGGCGTTTTATCGGTTGGCGGAATCGCCGGATATTCAAAAGCCATGATGAAGTATCGAATCAATAAAACCATTGAACAAATAACGTTAATTGCCGGAAATGTGAGAGCCTTTTTTGCTCCGCAAAGAAATTATGACGGATTATCTTCATACTCTGATACAGGAAAAGCAATTATTAAAAAAGCCAAACTTGTGCCAGATGAAGTAATTAACGGAAGTCGATATCAAGGTGCATTCGGTGATATATTTATTGAAAGTGCTTTAAACAAAAAAGGACAGGATTATGCTTTTAGTTTGAAATTTGCTTCTATTCCTCAAGAAGCTTGCATAGAACTATTGACTATGGACTGGGGTAGTGTTGCCTCTGGTTTCTTGGGAATAGCAAGAGGGGAGCCGGGATGGTTGCATGGTGCTTATGAAGAATTAGAAAATTCTGGTGACAATCCTACTTACGTAGCTTTAGTTGGAGGAACACAAATCGGTATCCCTTTTCCAATGGAAAAAGCTATTAATGCCTGTAAAAAAGATAATAGCCTAAGTTTTTTGTTTGAATAAAAATTTTGTTATTCACCCTCGATAATCACTACTGCTTGCGCATAAGGAAAATCATCGCTTAAAGTTATATGCAAACGTGGTGCAGCAGAAAGACGGTGTAAATAATCCAAAGCCGAGCCGGAAATATGCAATTCCGGCTTGCCGAGGGTGGTATGCAAAATCTGAATATCTTTCAAATATATGCCATCGCGAAAGCCGGTTCCCAAAGCTTTCGCAAATGCTTCTTTACCGGCATAATATTTTGCCAAAAGTGAAGACAACACTTTTTTATCAGTTGGTCTTCGGGCGGATAATTCCTTCTGCTCCGCCTCGCCTAAAATTCTTTTTTGAAAATGCTCTAAATCAGAAGGCAAGCGCTCAACATTAACAATATCACAACCCAAACCTAAAATCATTCTAATTCCTTTATCTGTTGGCACGCGCCACATAGCTAACTTGTTTTTCTGCTCGCAAAGCCAAAATAAGATTATTTAACTGATCAACGTTCTGCACCTCAATATCTAACAAAATTTCAAAATAACTTGAAGTGCGATATGTAATATTTAAATTCATAATATTGGCTTCGGCTTTGGCTACAACGTTTGCCACATCGGCCAATGCTCCCGGTTCATTACTGAGCATAAGCTTCAATCGAGCAACGTGTTTTTCATTTTCCGCTTCCGGTCCCCAATCAATATCCAACCAACGTTCCGGCTCTTTTTCATAATTATGTAATGACTGGCACTCCACGGTATGCACAGTAACGCCCTTACCGGTAGTAACAATACCAACAATGCGATCTCCCGGCAAAGGGTGACAACAACCGGCAAAATGCACAGCCATGCCTTCAATCAAACCACGAATTTTTAAGGTATCTTTTTTGGCTTTTTTCTTTTGTGTTGGCAATTTAATGGCGTTAACCATTTTTTCTAACTTACTTTGCCTATATGCCGGATGCACTGTGCGCAAAACATCCCATCCGGTAACTAACCCTTCTCCGACTTTGGCATAAATATCATCAACCGTTTCCGCTTCAAAATCAGAAAGGACAGCTACCAATAATTTTTCGGAAAGTTCTTGATCTTCGGCTTTAAATAATTTTTCCAAAATATCCTTACCGAGAGCTATAAACTGTTCACGTTTATTTATGCGCACATAGCGCCGAATAGCGGCTTTGGCCTTACCTGTAACAACAAAACGTTCCCATTCCAAAGAAGGATGTTGATTCTTTGCCGTTAAAATTTCCACCTGATCGCCGTTATGCAAAATTGTGCGCACCGGTTTTATCTCACCATTAATCCGTGCTCCAACACAAGTATCACCCACATTTGAGTGGATAGCATAAGCAAAATCAACCGGCGTTGAACCAACAGGCAAACCTATCAAATCGCCTTTTGGAGTAAAGCAAAACACCTGATCATTATACATCTCTAACTTTGTGTTTTCTAAAAACTCGTCGGGATTTTGCGCCTGATCCAAAATTTCCAACAACTCGCGAATCCAGCGAAAGTTACGTCCCTCAGTGCGTTGACCTTGTTTATACGCCCAGTGCGCTGCCACACCTTTCTCATTAACTTCGTGCATTTCGTAAGTGCGAATCTGTACTTCAATCCGCACATCATAAGGACCAATAACACCAGTGTGCAAAGATTGATAACCGTTTGGTTTTGGTGTGGAGATATAATCCTTAAACCGGCGTGGCACCATGTGATATTTGCTGTGAATTATTCCGAGAGCCTGATAGCAATCGGCCACATTATCCACGCAAATACGAAAGGCCATAATATCAGCCAGCTGTTCAAACGAAGCATTTTTCAACTGCATTTTACGCCAAATAGAATACGGTGATTTTTCGCGTCCGGTTATGGTGCAATGCACACCGTTTTTTTCCATATCATCTTCAAGTTGCTTAATAATTTTAGGCACAATATCACTACCCTGCTCGCGCAAAAAATTAAGACGAGCCACAATAGAATCATGCGCTTCTTTATAAAGTTCGGCAAAGGCAATTTCGTCCATTTCCGATTTAACTTCTTCCATACCGATACGTTCAGCAAGCGGAGCATAAATATCCAAAGTTTCTCGGGCAATGCGGGCACGTTTATCTGGCGGACAAAAATTGAGTGTGCGCATATTATGCAAACGATCGGCGAGTTTAATCAACAGCACGCGAATATCATCCGACATAGCTAACAGCAATTTACGGAAATTTTCCGCCTGTTTACTGGAACCTGTTTTGTGTTCAATCATTGCCAATTTGGTTAAGCCGTCCACCAACTGTGCAACTTGCTCGCCAAACAGCTCTTTAATTTCATCTAATGTAGTATCGGTATCTTCCACCGTATCATGCAATAAAGCCGCCACAATAGAAGCACAATCAAGCCGATATTTAGTCAGAATACCGGCAACTTCAATAGGATGCGAATAATACGGATCTCCTGATGTTCGCAACTGTGAGCCGTGTTTTTTTAAGGCAAACACATAAGCACGATTAAGCGCATCTTCATCAGCATACGGGTCATAAGACTTTACCAAATCCACTAATTCATACTGTCGTAACATCACTATCCCTAATTATTAAGCAAAAAAAGCAAAACATACTGTTACAATAATATGTTTTGCTTTAATAAAAGTTTAAAGACGGCGATAAAAATTATTCTAATTCGTCACTATCGTCAAAAGATTCATCTCCAAACTCACCGTCATCATACATATCAAAATCGGTAGTATCGGTATCGGCATCCAAATCCAAGTCGTCATCATCATCTCCGCCTTGTATCTGCATACTATTTTCCAAATCTTCATCACTAATCATATCACTGGAAAATTGCTCATCCAAACCGGCCAATTCTTTTTCAGCCGACAAGATTTCAACTTCTTCATCCTCGGCTTCTTCAACTTCCACATATTTTTGCAGACCGATAACCAAAGACTTTTGCAAATCTTCAATACTAACTTTATTTTCAGCGATTTCACGCAACGCAACCACCGAATTTTTGTCATTATCTCTATCTACAAGAATCGGCGAGCCATTGGAAATATCCTTAGCACGCTGAGCAGAAATCAACACCAAATCATAGCGATTTGGAATCTTATCAATACAATCTTCAACCGTAACTCTTGCCATATTTACACCTTCGTTAAAAAATTACTTTGCTATGCTTATACACACAATATTTTGCAAATGCAAGGATTTTTTTTATTTTTTTACAAATAGCGGTATTATCCCGAACTTATACACATTTTCCGGCGCTTGTGAGTGGCGCCGGCAGGATTTAATTTCTTTAACGTTTGCCTAATCGTCCAGTCCAATAAGTTGAGTTGGCATCTACATCAAAATATAACCCTATTTCATTTTTATCTCCATCCCTACAATATTGCGTGGCAAAGTCTAAGTCAGCAGGAGTTTTACTGTTATAGGATTTGATATAGATTATATAAGCTCCGGCATTGCTCCAATCATGAGTTGTCAACTCAATACAGGCCTCTTGTGGAAGACCAGAGTAATAAATACGAAACGCCTGATTATCATCGATATTGGCTTTATAATATGTACCTAAATCAACCCCACCACCGAAAGGATTGGTAATAGACATAATCTTACCATCAGTTACGGTAATCATCTCATCAGGGAATATTTTGGCTTTTTTAACTATCGGACAGCCATTATAAGCATTGGTAGGTCTTCCGTTTGCATCAAAGCCGGAATGCCC
>JAFUSA010000023.1 GCA_017480745.1 Alphaproteobacteria bacterium | reverse complement strand
GGCGCGCTCGGTAACCTCCGAAGCATAGAGGTCCTTGCGCGTCTTTTCGGATATGCACGACGATATAGTGATTTTAATGCTTTTATGTGAAGCAAAAATAAATTCCGTTGCCGCAATATTATGGCGAATATTTTCCACAAACTCCTTAGTATGTCGCGCATTTTCATAAAACACCATCATCAGCTCGGAATCGTTATAACGATATAAATACACCTCGTATTGCATTTCTAAAATTCGGTTAATCAGCATTTGTTTAAGCGTAGGCCGAGTTGATTGGAAAATTCGGCCACGTTTTTTTCTATCAGCACCGGTAACAAATCGGCAACTATTTCTATATCTGCTTCAATATTTTCTTTATCTGCCTTAGAAAAGCCGGATAATACATGGTTTATCACATTTTCTCCGCTCTTATCTGTCGGATGTCCTACTCCGATTCGCACGCGGTTATAATTTGGGGTTATGCAGGCATCTATGCTTTTTATACCGTTGTGTCCTCCCGAACCTCCGCCTAATTTTGCCTTAATTTTATTCGTAGGCAAATCCATATCGTCGTGAATAACAATAATGTTCTGCGGCAATATCTTATAAAAATTGGCGGCTTGCACCACACTATTACCAGATAAGTTCATAAAAGTCTGCGGTTTTAATAAATAAACTTTTTCGCCGGCAATATTCCCTTCGGCGATTAAACCGCTGAATTTGCTCTTAAACGGCGAAAAATTATAGCGGTGATGAATCTCATCAGCCGCCATAAATCCCACGTTATGGCGGGTGGCCACATATTCCGCTCCCGGATTACCTAAGCCAACCACCAAAAACATTCTAACCTCTTATTTACGCAAAAAATCAACGTGAATAGGTCTGTCAGATACCGGATGAAATTGAACATCTTGGCAAACAACTTTAACTTTTTTGCCTTCAACATCAACGGTAATTTCGGATTGATACAAATCAGATAAATCCAAAGCTTTATCTAATTCAACCGGATCCAAGCTAATCATAACAACGTCTTTTTTTCCACCATAGATAACGGCTGGCACACGACCTTCACGACGACAAGCACGAGCTGCCCCCTTACCTGCTTTTTCACGCTTTTTAGCATTAAAAGTATATTCTGTCATTTTTTTATTCCTTAAATTAAATTGAACACCCGACAGCCTCCAGGGGTGCCATCGGCAGGTGTTACTTACACCATTAAAAAAAATAATGCAAGTGTTTTTTTTGTTTTTTTGCAAAAAAAAAGTGTGTGTGCAGCAAAAAAAGTCTTGATTTTTGTCAAAAAACAGTCTAATATGAAGCTTCATAAATAATTACTTAAATATTTTCTTATGAAACAGCTTCGCATTTTTGCCATTTACGTAATGGTATTTTGTGTATGCACAGTGTATGCACAAACAGAGGTTACAGACAGCGTAACAACTTACGGAGAGTCTGATACTTATGTAGGTAATGATGATGAATCTTCCGCTTCGGCTGATGACGAATCGTCTTCTTCTGATGCTAAGACGCCTGCGGACAAGCCTAATGTATCCGCTCATCGGCTTCCGTCAAATTCTAAGGACAACCTTGATCCGGAGATGCTGAACGAGATTTTGCGCTATTTCCACAAAGCTGCTCAAGATAATCAGAATCTTGCGCCCCAAAAGGATTATAGCAAAATATATGTTCCCATTGAAGGCAAGCGAAAGTTCTGGCGACATCATCACCTTGATCAACGTTTGGAATTATCGGTTATGGCCGGTAAAGACGGAGATAACGATGATTATGTAGCCAAGGATGATGACGAATCCGAAAGAATGGAAAATTCCAAAAAAAGCATGTTTAACTATGGTTTGAATGTCGGATACTCTCTGGTGTTTATTCCAGGACATGAGGAAGGTAATCAATTACGTCTCAATCGTTATGGTTTTGCTTACAGCGCAGGTCTTATTGCCTCGTATGATAAAAACGATGACTATGGTGTAACTTGTGATTTTCTTCTTAAATTAGGAATTGAAACCGGTTATGGTCATAACATGGGATTGGGTTTTGACATTTTGCTCGGAACAGGTAAATCGGCAGGTGATTATGTGGTTCTATTTCAGGATGAGGGCGAACTCGAAGTACTTACGCAGCCTTTTACCAAATGGTGTTTCAAACGAGGAGCACAATTTTGGGTTAGGACCGGAATGTTAGGTTCTGCTCTTAAAAATACGGATATCAGGATTTTTGCCCGTTATGTGTATTCAAAAGAGCCGGCTGAAGATGTCTTATCTGACGATGAGTCTATTGAATTCAGCGTTTGGCAGGAGGAAAGCTGGCAGTTTGGGTTAACTTTCTGTTATACGTTCTGAAGCTAACTTAAAAAACAATCAACACCTTATCGTGTTGATTGTTTTTTTGTTATAAGGCAAAAAAAATCTTGCGATAAATTTATTTTTTGTTATTATAAAGTGTGAAAGGGGATGAATATGAGTATCGAAAATATAAAATCTTCCATCCGAAATGTGCCGGATTTTCCTAAAAAAGGAATACAATTTAAGGATATTACAACAGCCGTTAAAAAAACAGAAGTATTGCAAGAAATTTTAGAAGTTATGGCAACACAATTTGCAAACAGCAAAATTGATTATGTCATTGGAATTGAATCCCGTGGATTTATTTTTGGTTCTGCGTTGGCTTATTTGTTAAAGTGCGGGTTTGTACCAGTGCGCAAAAGTGGTAAATTACCAGCCAAAGTGATATCCGAAGAATATTCTCTTGAATATGGTACGGATAAATTGGAAATTCACGAAGATGCTTTGGAAAAAGGTGTTAGAGTGTTGATTGTGGATGACTTGTTGGCAACCGGCGGGACAGCCGAAGCAGTCGCCAAACTGGTGAAAAAATGTGGTGCAGAAATCATAAGTTTTGCATTTGTGGTGGAATTAAAAGATTTATCCGGCCGTGAAAAATTAGCAAAATATGCCGATACATATTCAGTTGTGGAATATTAAAATTGATAAATGAAAATCCACCGGTGTAAATACAACAGTTTGAGGAAGCTTAGTCAAACAAAAAAATATGCAAAAGTATGCAAAAATATCTTGCTTTTAGAAAAAATATGTGCTAAAAGTGGCTAAAATAGTTGTTTTGGGAGCATAGTAATGATTGAAATGCCGCAAAATTTGGTTGAAATGGCCTTGAAAACGATGGGAGATCGTTGGAAGGTTATGATTATTCAAGAGTTAATGGACGGAACCAAACGTTTTGGCGAAATCAAAAAGGAATTAGGTGATATTACTCAAAAAGTTTTGACAGCCAATTTGCGTGCCTTGGAGGAAAAGGGGATATTGATTCGCACCGTTTATGCACAGATTCCTCCGCGTGTTGAATATACGCTTACCAATTTGGGATATAGCTTAAAACCTGTTTTGGATTCTATGCGTGAGTGGGCAGAACAATATTATGAAGAAAATGTAAAAAATTTAGTGCCAAACTTAGCTTGAATTTGTTGTATGAGATTTTTCGAACGCCGCTTTTGTCCAAAGCGGCTTTTTTATATGTTGCTATAAAATTTTCACTTCCGTGCAAAAGCGCAAATTAGCAATATGTTATAATAAGATGAAAACGGCTTTTTATTGTTTTTTCTAAAAAATATTTGACTTTGGAACTTTTTATGGTATAATGAACACAAGATGAGGTAAAAGTCATCTGGGGCCGACAAGCCTCTTTCGTATTCGCCGTTTAAGGCGTTAAATGTTTCCAGCATGGCTGGAAGGTTGTGGAATAATCTTAGGGAAAATACGCAGCGCTATTTAATACGAAATAGTTTGTCGCTTCCAGCCGCCTCATAGGGCGGTTATTTTGGTGTTAAAATAATCAATTTAATGAAAGGAAGTTTACTATGAGAAACTTAGAAATAAAAAATAATGATTGCCACGCTGCGCTCGCAATGACGAAAAGCGTGCAAAATGGTCGTTCACTTCTTCCGATATGTAAGGCAGATGCGCCGTTGTTTTTGAGCGACGTGTACAATAAGAGGTACATGAGCGAAAAAATAACCAGCAGATGCCCGCAGAGCGGGAGAAGTATGATAGAGATGTTGGGCGTGTTAGCTATCATCGGTGTTTTATCTGTTGGTGGAATCGCCGGATATTCAAAGGCAATGATGAAATATCGTGTTAACAAAACTATTGAGCAAATAACACTCATTGCCGGCAATATCCGCACCTTTTTTGCTCCACAGGGAAACTATGACGGAGTGAAATGTACTTGTTTAGGTAGTGGTTGTTCAGGCGTTAAAGACTTTGATGGGTGCCCTATAATTAAAAAGGCTAAAATAATACCTGATGAAATGTTAACCGTAAACAGTGATAATGGGCAACTTACAGCAATCACAAGCGAATTTAACGAACCAGTTGAATTGTTTCAAGATTCAAGCAAAGTTTTTTACTTAAACTTTATGAATATACCGGATACGGCGTGCATCGAAATAATAACACAAGATTGGAGTGCGAGCAATATCAGGACCATAGAAGTTGATAACAGAGATTCTCCGGAATCAGAGAAATTGTTTACCTACAATAGTTTGGTTAACATTGAACAAGCAACAGAGGCTTGTTCAAATAGTGATAAAAATAACATAGCGTTGTATTTTGAGTAGTAAATAACTGTAAACATAAAAAATTGTCGGCGCTTTTTATAGCGCCGGCAAAATTTGCTAATAAATCATTCTGCGCTTTCCGGTAAATCACACTCTTTGTCTTTTATGGTTACCTTAACACGTGTAATTCGCATATTATCAACTTTTTTAACTTCATAAATGCAATTATCATCTTCGGCTTTGTTGCCAACCGTCGGTTCTTTGCCCAACAAATTAAACACATATCCTCCGATAGTGCATTCCTCTAACTCATGATATTGTTGACAGAGCTTTTCATAGGCGTCTTCCACCAAATAAAGTCCGTCAAATTCATATGTTTTGTCATCAATTTTTACCACCGGCTCTTCAACAACTTCATCGTGTTCGTCGCGAATTTCGCCGACTAACTCTTCCAAAATATCTTCCATTGTCAACAATCCGGCCGTTCCGCCATATTCATCAACCACAATGGCCAAGTGGCGGCGTGTGCGCATCATTTCGTGCAAAATTTCGGAAATTGATTTATTTTCCGGCACAAACAAAATTTTGCGCACAATTTTTTTCAACACATCCTTATGCGGCTCTTCGGCATTTTCTAATAAATCGCGAATATGAATCATTCCCAAAATCTGATCCTTATCTTCGGCACACAATGGAAAACGCGTATGTTTATGTTGCTTAACGAATTCCATAACCTCGTCAAAACTGTCGTCTTGATAAATACACATCATATCTTGACGCGGAATCATAATTTCATGCGCTAAAATCTCGGAAAAATTGATGGCATTTTGAATTATTTCACTTTCCGTGTCATCTATAACTCCCCCCTTTTGCGAGGCATCTATAATCAATTTAATTTCTTCTTCCGAGTGAGTTTCTTCGCTTTCATCAGCTTGTTTAACGTGCATTAACTTCAAAATTGCCAAAGAAACATGGTCAAAACACCAAATAATCGGGGTGCAAACCTTGTTGAATATATACAGAGGTTTGGCTATCATCATGGCATAACGTTCGGTATTTTGAATAGCCATAGATTTTGGCACCAATTCACCCAAAACAACATGCAAAAGGGTAATAAAGGTGAAAGCTATACCGAAACTTATGGAACTTAACAAAACTTTATTTATATCCACCACACCGGAAAGCAAATCTTCCAACAAGCGGGAAACCGCCGGTTCACCAAGCCAACCTAAACCAAGCGAAGCCAATGTAATCCCAAGCTGTGTTGCGCTTAAATAGGTGTTTAAATGTTCGCTGATATTAAGAGCGATTTTTGCGTTTTTATCACCGTTTTGCGCCAGTTCTTCCAACTTAGTGCGGCGAATCTTTACAATGGCAAACTCAGAAACTACAAAGAAAGCATTACAAAAAACCAAAAATAAAACAAAAAATAAATTGATCAAATAAGACGATAGGGGACTACTCATAAATGTTATTAATTTAACCTCAAAAAGTTATCATACTGCGCCAATATACAAGTATATATTTTGCTTGTCAAGAGGGTATTGATAATTTGAATTTTTTAAGAATTTTGCAAAAAGTGTTTGACTTTTGAATTTTTTGTGATACTATATAATCAGAACTTCGGTTCAGGGCCTTCATAAGCTCTTATAAACCTCGGTGTGTAAACGCCGTTATGAAAGTATTAATTGTCTCCGGCTTGGGCTGGGGAGTCCGTAGTGGATGTTCAGGGTGCTTACCTAAAGATTACGGAGATCATTCAGGTTTATATGATTTATGAACTCCCCTACCGCCGTTTCGGCGGTTAATTTTTATTTGTATTAATCTTTAATTTTAGGAGATAAATTATGAAAAACTTAAATAATCAAAATGGACGCTCAATGATAGAAATGTTGGGTGTGCTTGCCATCATAGGCGTTTTGTCGGTTGGTGGAATCGCTGGGTATTCAAAAGCAATGACGAAATATCGTATTAACAAAACTATTGAGCAAATCACGCTCATTACCGGTAATGTGCGGACATTTTTTGCAAATCAGAGAAATTATCAAGATTTACATGTGGATACTGAGAATGAGAGGAAAATTGTTTTAAAAGCCAAACTTGTGCCCGATGAGATGTGGAATGAATCTAAAACCGGGCTTGTAAATATCTTCGGTGGAGTAGTTTATTTGGTAGGAGCTGGTAAAGGTTTTGATATATCCATGGGTTCTATTCCGCAAGAAGCTTGTATTGAATTGTTAACTTACGATTGGCCGAATGCTATTGGTTTGAGAGTAAAGGCTTCACATTCTCCAACAACGAACACTGTTTACTCGGATTGTAAAAATGCAACACCTGAAGCATATGAGCATGGAGCTGTTAGTTCTTTATGCCGTGGTCATGACGATTTTCCGGTTTCGATAGATAAAGCGGTTACTGAATGTGCCAAAGGGGAATATATCCTATTTGGTATGGAATAAAAACAACAAAAAATTTTCTGAAACTAACCATTTTTTATCTTTTATCTTATAATATATTATGCGTGATAAATAAAAAGTGAAGATTAAAGATGAAAAAATGGTTGGTTTCAGTTTTATTTTGTTTGCTCAGTTCCACGGTTTTTGCCGCGGATGATAATGTGCAACATACCCCAAATACCACCGTTGAATTGCACACTAACAGCAATAACGAAATTATTGCCGAATTTACTATGGCGCCACTATGGCATATTTATTGGAAAAATTCAGGAGAAATCGGTCAACCTACACAAATTAAAGCCGATGGTGCAGAGATTGAAGCGCTTAACCAGTCCACTCCCAAAGTGCATACAATATATGATGTGTTACATGAATATTTTTATGATAATAAAGCATATTTTTATCTTAAATTCAATACGTTGCCGCGTGAGCTTCAATTTGATTTTGTAGAGTGCAACAATATATGCAAACCGGAGAGCGTGCATTTTAATTTGCAGGCAAATCAGAAACTTGATGATCAAAATTTTTCGGCAGTTCTTGCTGTTGCCGAACAAACTTTTCCGCAAAAAATAACTTTACTTAGCCCAACAGCAAAAAATATTTTACATACGGATAAAATAGGCGATAAGCCGGTTGATTTTATTCCGGCACAAAGTGAGGTGGTTGACGCAGAAAGCGTGGTTTTGAACGATAACAGCATAAGTTGGCAAACTATTGACGAACAGCGTCTTAAACAAGCTCTTATTTTGACAGATGACAAAGCTTATCTGGCGGACATTGTTTATGATGATACTGCCGATTATTCGCCGATATACATAATTCTGCTGGCTTTTTTTGGCGGTGTGTTGTTAAATGCCATGCCGTGTGTTTTTCCGATTTTAAGCCTAAAAATATTTACTCTTTTGCGAGAGGAAAATCGTACTTCATCACCATGGCGCAATGCTATGAGCTATACCGCCGGAGTGTTTGTTTCTTTTATGATTTTAACAACTTGTTTGGTTGTGTTAAAAATGCAGGGAGAAGCATTAGGGTGGGGATTTCAACTGCAATCACCTTGGTTTGTCGGCACAATGAGCTTGCTGTTTTTCGTATTGTTTTTATTCATGGTTGAATGGTTGCCATTTCCTGCTTTTGCCAACGATTTTATTCACAAAGCCGCCGGTTTGAATGAATTTACCACTGGATTTTTTGCCGTTATGGTTGCCAGTCCTTGCACCGGACCGTTTATGGGCGCGGCAATCGGCTATGCTTTTATGCAAAGTACTTCGGAGGTATATTTGATCTTTGCAGCGTTGGCAGCAGGTTATGCTTTGCCTTATGCGTTGATTGAACTTTATCCTGAACGTGTGGCGCAATTTTTGCCGAAACAAGGTGCGTGGATGCAAAAAGTTAAAACTATATTAGCCATTCCGGTTTTGTTAACGGCTTTTTGGTTGGCTTCGGTGTGGTTTAAGCAAATTTCTGACGTGTATTTTGCTACCGATGATTCCGGCTTACAATGGCAAGAATATGATGCGGAAAAAATTGAAAATCTGAATGCACAAAATGAGAAAGTATTTGTGTATTTTACGGCTGATTGGTGTTTGACTTGTAAATTTAATGAAAAAATTATTCTCAATACCGACAGTTTTAAGCAATTTGCGCAAGAAAATAATCTTCACTTGTTTAAGGCTGATATGACAGAACAAAGCGAGGAATATTTTAACGCTTTAACCTCGTACGGGCGCGACGGAATACCTCTCTATGTTTATTACCAAAACGGACAATATAAAATTTTGCCGTTGTTTTTCAGTGTTTCAGAATTAAAAAAATAACGCGGATATATGTAAATTAACTGTTGAATTTGCTCTGCAAAATCTATATTATACACGCAGTGTTTTTTTGTAAATAGGATTAATAATGTCTGAAATTAAAGTTAGATTTGCTCCGAGCCCGACCGGATTTATGCACATAGGTAACACCCGCACGGCGTTGTTTAACCGGTTGCTCGCTAAAAAATTGGGCGGAAAATTTATGCTTCGTATTGATGATACGGATTTTGCCCGTTCTAAAAAAGAATATGAAGATGCTATGCGTGAAAGTCTTAAATGGCTTGGTTTTGATTGGAGTGAAGAAGCTCGACAATCAGCGCGTTTTGCTCGCTATGATGCTTTGCGCGACGAGTTGATAAAAAAAGGTCGCATTTATGCGTGTTATGATACTCCGGAAGAGTTGCAAATTAAACGTAAGCGCGCCATGGCAAAAGGACAAGCACCGATTTATGACAGGCAAGCTTTGCGTTATACTCCGGAAGATATTGCCAAATTTGAGGCCGAAGGACGTAAACCTCATTATCGTTTTAAGTTGGAATCGGGCATTATTGAATGGGATGATATTGTGCGCGGGCATTGCCAATATGAAGCGGAAAAATTGAGTGATCCGATTATTATTCGTGAAGACGGTAGTTATTTATATCACTTTCCGTCATGTGTTGATGATGCAGATTTTGGGATTACGCATATTGTGCGTGGCGAAGATCATGTTACCAACACGGCGGCACAAATTCAAATGTTTGAAGCCATCGGTGGTAAAGTTCCGACTTTTGCTCACCTGCCTCTTTTAACCGGCACGGAAGGCAAGCTTTCTAAACGTTTGGGGAGTTTGGGCGTGCGTGAATTAAAAGCCGAAGGTGTGGAAGCAATGGCTATTTGTTCGTTTTTGGCTAAGTTAGGAACATCGGATGCTATTGAACCGTATTATTCGCTTGATGAATTGGCTCAGTCTTTGGATTTTTCAAAGTTAGGACGTTCACAGCCTAAATTTGATGAGGAAGAATTGAAGCATTTTAACACTAAATTTGTGCGTTCTATGCCGTATGAAATGGTGCAAAACCGCGTAAATGTCAGTAAAGATTTTTGGCAGCAGGTGCAACCTAATTTGAATGTGGTTGATGACATTAAACTTTGGGCGGATATTTGCAATAATGAAGTTACTCCGATTATTGAAGATAAGGATTTAACTGATTTAGCCGCTAAACTATTACCGCCGGAGCCGTGGAATGAAAACACATTTAATACATGGCTTAATGAAGTGAAGGCGCAGAGCGGTAAAAAAGGCAAAGAGCTGTTTCATCCTATTCGTAAAGCTTTAACTGCCTTAGAAAACGGACCTGAACTCAAAACTTTGTTGCCGCTTATCGGTTATGATAAAACGTTGCAACGCTTAAAAGGAAATAAAGCATAAAGGACTATGAAAAATGACGCAGATATACTTACATAATACATTAAAACAACGCAAAGATTTATTCACTCCGATTGATGCAAATAATGTTCGTATGTATGTCTGTGGTCCAACTGTTTATGACAAAGCTCATTTGGGCAACGCCAAAACACCGGTGGTTTATGATGTACTTTATCGTTTGCTTTGCCAAGTTTATGGCAAGGAACACGTAACCTATGTTTCTAACATTACAGATGTTGATGACAAAATTTTAAACAAACATAAAGAAACCGGCAAGTCTATTCGCGAAATTACCGAGCAAACTTATAATTGGTATATTGAAGATATGGCAAAACTAAATGTTTTGTCGCCAAATTATCGTCCACGCGCAACCGAATATATTGCAGATATGATTAAATTGGTGGAAAAATTGCTTGCTAATGGTCATGCATATGAGGCTGAAAAGCAGGTTCTGTTTGATGTGGATTCTATGCCTGATTATGGTTCACTTTCGGGCCGTTCAATGAAGGAAATGTTAGCCGGTGCGCGAATTGAGGTGGCTGACTATAAAAAAAATCCGGCCGACTTTATTTTGTGGAAACCGTCGGAAGCCGACCAACCGGGGTGGGATAGTCCGTGGGGTTACGGTCGTCCGGGGTGGCATTTGGAATGTTCGGCGATGAGTTCTAAACTGTTGGGTAATGACTTTGATATTCACGGTGGTGGTTCTGATTTGATTTTTCCGCACCATGAAAATGAGTTGGCGCAGTCTTGCGGTGCGTATCCGGATTCGCATTTTGCACGTTATTGGGTTCATACAGGAATGCTAATGATTAACGGTGTTAAAATGTCTAAATCTCTTGGCAATTTTTATACGGTTGACGAAGTTTTAGCCAAACATCCGGCAGAAGCTTTGCGTTTGCTCTTTTTAACCACACATTATCACCAGCCGTTTAATTTTACATTTGAGGGGCTATCACAAGCCAAGTCAGTGCTTGATAAGTTTTATAATGCGCTGTTGAAAAATGCCGATGTTACAGATATTAAAGCCGAACCGAGCGAAAAAATTATTGCCGCTCTGGCGGACGATTTGAATACTCCGTTGGCACTTTCGTATTTACACGAAACAGTTAATGCGCTAAATAAAGCAGAAAACAAAGAAGAACGGGCGCAGTTGAAAGCACAGTTGCGTGCCGATGCGTATATGTTAGGTTTGCTGTATAATGATCCGGAAACGTGGTTCAAAGGCGATAATTCGGATGATGATGCAGCGGAAATTGAAGCTTTGATAACAAAGCGGGCGGAAGCCAAGCAAAACAAAGATTGGGCAACCGCTGATGCAATTCGTAATCAATTAAAAGAACGAGGCATTGTGTTGGAAGATTCCCCAACCGGCACAACATGGAAAAAGATATAAGCATATAAATCAGAAAATTTTTAGAAAAATTTATTGACAAAATACAAAATATCTGTATAATAAATAATAACAGATAAATGCAAGGAGTGTGCTATGGATAAAGAAACATTGAGAAAATTCAAGTTAAAGTTGGCTCTGACGACTGGGCTTTTTGCGGCGACTACCGTTCCGGGATTGGCACAAAATAATATTAGTCAGGATGACACACGCACAACAACAGAGAATGTAAACAGTAATTTTACAGAGAGAGAAACACCTGATGGTAAAATTACATATATTTGCAGAGAAGACGGCAGCGTAAGCATTTCTGGAAAAGGTCTCAACATCAATCCGTATTTGTTAACGCCGAAAGTTGAAAAACTTCCGAATGGAAATTATAAATGCGGATCTTGTATTGCGCCGGATCGTAACGTTATTAATAGTGAAAATAATTTGTTGCGTAGTTTAATAACACAACATTTGGTATATAGGGATTTGCTCAGAATCCAAGCAGAGGGAGGAACGTTAAATCCAACCGAAAAAAGCTTTTTGGATGTTCATCCGCAAAATCTGGCCAGAGAGGGTATTTCAATAAATAAAAAAGGTTATTTAGTACAGAAAAACCCTGAGAATAAAATAACAAAATCCTCAAGAGATATGGCTCAATTGTACTAAAATTTATTACGGTGCTCGGATAGAAAATTTTTGGTAGCTATTTGGGGCAAAAACAATATGATATTTACAATTTCGCATTTACACTAAACAGTTAATGCGCTAAATAAAGCAGAAAACAAAGAGGAACGGGCGCAGTTGAAAGCACAGTTGCGTGCCGATGCGTATATGTTGGGTTTGCTGTATAATGATCCGGAAACGTGGTTCAAAGGCGATAATTCGGATGATGATGCAGCGGAAATTGAAGCGCTGATAGCAAAGCGGGCGGAAGCCAAGCAAAACAAAGACTGGGCAACCGCCGATGCCATTTGCAACGATCTGAAAGCACGTGGCATTGTGTTGGAAGATTCTCCAACCGGCACTACGTGGAAAAAGATATAAGATAAAGCCTCTCAAAAGAGAGGCTTTTATGTCAGTTAGGATTCAATTGATTTTGCCAATATGTTGAATTAATATCTATATCAAAATAAAGATATAAACTATCCCAACACTCCTTTACGGCATCATCGATAGAAACAGGAACTTTTAAAATGCTGTTTAAACCTCCACTTCCTACAATGAATGCACCAGATGTTGTCCAATCATGTGTAATTAACTCAATACATGCTTCTTTTTCTATTTCAAAATAAATAGCAAAAGCTTTTCTATCTCCACCTGATGACTTACTTTCTGCCCAAATATCTCCAACACCACCCCATACATTTTTAATGTTATTACCATCCCACATTTCATCCGGAACCAGTTTGGCTTTACGCAGAATTGTTTTATCACCAACTTCATCGTAACTCTTCTGCGGGGCAAAAAAGGTGCGAATATTGCCGGCAATGAGTGTTATTTGCTCAATAGTTTTGTTAATTCTATACTTCATCATTGCCTTGCTATATCCAGCGATACCTCCAACACTCAAAACACCAATGATAGCAAGAACGCCCAACATTTCTATCATGCTTCTTCCGTATTGCAGCACATCTGTTTGCCCGTTTTTCGTCATTGCGAGCGCAGCGTGGCAATCTATATTTTTTGTATCAAAGTTTTTCATAATTTCATCTCCTCTGTTAAAATTGTTTGTTAAAAAAAATTGACCGCAAACGACGGTCGGGAGAGTTCGAAAATCATATTCAGTTAAATGATCCTTGCAATCTTTAAGCATAAAGCTCTGAACATCCACTGCAAGCTCCCCGCCCAAAATCGGAGATAAATCAATATAAAGTAACGATGCAAAGCACCGAACTGAATAAGAGCTTTCGAAGGCTCTCGAACCGAAGTTCTATTGTCATACTATCATAAAAAAAGCAAAAGTCAAACAATTTTTGCAAAATACGCGAAATTATGCAACTTAATTTATAAATTATCTTGCCCCTAAGAGAGAAATTGAAGAGATTGTATCGCCCATCCCAACCAGAGTTAACGGTTTTTCTATCAAAATGGTCGGCACGGCAATAACAGTATCGCGTTCACGTTGTAAAATACCGCTCAAAACCATATTTTCATCGTGTAAATATTTTGCCAACGCTTCCAATTCAAGCAAACTGTGTTCTGCTACTTTAAACTGACTCGCCCACAATAAGTCGGCATAATTTTCCAATTTGCCGATACCGGCTTTGGTGGCTGCTATGGTAGAAGCCAGCATCATTCCGCGTTTGTTTTGTTCGGCATTTAGGCGAAAATCATTGTTTTGTAAGGTAATATAAAGCCCGAAAATATGCAGTTGAATTCGCGGAGCTTTTATATGTTGTCGCAAAATATTCAAAACTTCAAACATCTGAGGTGCGGTTACTTTTTGCGCGTAAACCGAGGCATATTTTTCTGCATCAATAATTTCCAAAACATCCAGAGCTTCCCTGTCATTTAGTCCGATGGAATCAGATAGTGGAGCAATTTCCTCAATTATTGCTTTGCGAACTTCCTTATCTTGCGTGGAAGCCAATTCTAAATGGATAATTCCTTGCGGAAATTGCTTTTTCCACTGCTTGATGAGTGAAACGGTTGATTTTACTTTTTGCACACCATCTCGAGCGGACGTCAAATTGTGGTATCCGGACAGAATCATATAATCATAGCCGTTTTTGTTCACATATTGCACAAAAGAGGAGTTAATTTGTAAGTTCAGATTTGCTATGTCATAAGTAGCAATAAAACGGTTTGCTTTCGGGCATTGATATGTTTTTCCACCAAAAACAAATGTGTCGTCTTTATCAAACTCAATAATCCAGTGAATTAGGGGCAAATCTGACGCTCGATCAACATTTGTTGCTTTGCGCATTTCTCCGTTTTCATCAAGTGCTTTTAAGTTATCCAAATCCAAAAATTGTTTTGCTTGCAAGCGCGGGTGCGATGCCGTATGTGCACAAACTTCTTGCACTCCTGATAATGCTAAGGCATTTGCCACAATTCCGCCTTGTCCTCCCATTTGCAAACGGTCATATCCTAAATTGTCGCGCATCCATTCATAAACAGCCTGACGCTCGCAAAGCCATTCTTCGGCAATTCCTTGGGTAAAGCATTTTATAATACCGCGAATCACATCTTGCGCCGAATCTATGCCGGCTTCACTACGCAATAAATCGTTTGTTTGCAGTCCGACTTTATCGGCTAATTCTGCTAAACGTTTACCGCTAATTTTTAGCACGGCATCTATATTGGTATTAAAAGCCGTAACCACGCGCTTAATGTCTTTTATTTTTTCAAGCTGCTGTGGCACAATACCGTAGGCATTTTGCCAAACACTTTGCAATTCCATTATATTCATAAAATTAATGTTCCATTTCTTTTAGGTGTAAATTGGCTAACGAGTTCATCAGCAAACTATCTATCAGATGGCGAAAATCCAAATAATTTTCGGTATTTTTCATCCATTCGTTGAGCGGAGCGGAATCTATTTTATTATATTTCTCGCTGTTTTTAATTGCTGTTAACGCTTCACGTAACTCTCCCTCATTTACAAGGCGATAAACTTCATCTTCTTGTGCTTTAAACTGAGGTTTACGGGCGGCTTTTTTCAAAATTGAATATTTGCGCAAGTAATAGATTATTTTTTCGGCCCAATCCATTTCGGTATAATCTTTTACTAACGCATTTTCCGGTTTTAACTTTGTTTCGCCCAAATTAGCGTAAACTTTGTTAAAATCTTTTATAAGTTTATTTTTACCGTTGACGCCATTCAAAGCATGTATCCGCAGAGCGGCAGTATAATTTTGCGCCAATTCGTTTCCTTGTGCCAAAACCTGCATGACCTCACACTCATAGCGAAAATCTTCGCCCAATTCGGCCAAATCACGCACCACCAAGGCACCGCTGGCCAACAATGTTTCTTGCGCTATGCGAGTTTCTTCTTTTTTAATAATCGTTTCGCTTTTGGCAGAGGCAATATTTTGATCAATTTTATTTTCCAATTCCTGAGTAATTTGCATTTTTAACTGTGCTAACTGATTTTCAAGAGTGGTGATTGCCACATCGGTTATTCTTTTCAAATCTTTTTCGCGGTTATCACGTGTCATATCATTTTTTAATTTTTCCACATTTTCGTTTACAAAAGCCAAGCGTCCATCAACATAATTTGCCAAACTGTTCATTTTGTGAGTCATATCGGCAATATTTTTTTCATTTTCGCTTTTAAGCTTACGGTATTCATAAACTCCGACAGCAGACAAACCGGAAATTACCAACAATAAAAATATTGTAATTAGTGGCAAAGTCTTATTATTTTCTTTATTTTTCGGTAATATGGAAGTGTTTTTCACAATTTCATCGGCTTTAAGCTCTTCTTTATTATCAATTTTAGACATTTTTTTATCCTTTTGCTTGACATTTTGCCCGAATACATTTCATATATCTACATTAAATGAAAAAATAAAGATAATAAAGTAAAATCTTTACGGAATAAACAGATGATTGTATTGGGAATTGAAAGTAGTTGTGATGATACCGGAGCCGCAATAGTTACGGATAGCAAGGAAATTTTGGGAGAAGCCTTGCAGTCGCAGGAGGAGCACAAACAATATGGTGGAGTTGTGCCGGAAATTGCAGCGCGTGCGCATTTGGAACATGTGGACGAGATAATATCGCTGTGTTTGCAACGTGCACACAAGGATTTGAAAGATGTTGATGCGATTGCTGCTTCGGCCGGACCTGGTTTAATCGGCGGAGTTGTAGTCGGAGTTATGACAGCCAAAGCCTTGGCGTTGGCGCTAAATAAACCGTTTGTGGCGGTTAATCACTTAGAAGGTCATGCCCTTTGTGCGCGTATTGCTAACGATATTCATTTTCCGTATCTGTTGTTATTGGTTTCTGGTGGGCATTGTCAGATATTGGTGGTGAAAAATGTCGGCGAATATGAGCGCTTGGGGACAACAATAGATGACGCCGCCGGAGAGGCATTTGACAAAGTGGCTAAAATGTTGGGATTAGGTTATCCCGGCGGACCAATGATTGAAAAAATGGCGGCAATAGGTGATGATTCTCGCTTTACATTACCGCGTCCGCTGATTAATTCCGGTGATTGTAATTTATCATTTTCAGGCTTAAAAACTGCCGTGCGCAAGATTATTGAATCTTATTCGCCTGATGGAGCGGTGGAACACGCAATATTACCAAAACAAGATGTGGCCGATGTTTGCGCCTGTTTTCAGATGACTGCGACTGATTGTTTGGTGCGTAAATTGGAGCGTGCAATCAAATATTTTAAGCAACATTATCCTGAGGGAGAACATATTGTTGTTTCCGGCGGAGTGGCGTCTAATACCTATTTGCGCAACGCGTTAAAGGATTTGGCAGGGCGCTATGATTTAGAATTTGCCGCGCCGCCGATTCGCTTTTGTACCGATAACGGTGTGATGGTGGCTTGGGCAGGTTTGGAGCGCTTTCGTTTGGGATATACCAGTCCGCTTGATTTTAAGCCGCGTCCGCGTTGGCCGTTGGATGAAACTGCTCCTAAAGCTCCCGGAGCCGGAGGAGTGAAAGCTTAAGTTCATGCGTAAAAAAGCGGAAATTTTAGAGATAATGAAGGCTTTTGCGGCAGAGAATCCGAATCCGCAGTGCGAGCTTAATTTTCATAATCCATATACTTTGTTGGTGGCAGTTATGCTTTCGGCGCAAAGCACGGATAAAGGGGTAAACAAAGCCACAGAAGCACTGTTTAAAATTGCTGATACACCGCAAAAAATGTTGGAACTTGGTGAAGAAAAGTTAAAGTCATACATTAAAACTATCGGCCTTTATAATAACAAAGCTAAAAATATTATGCTGATGAGCAGACAGCTGACAGATGATTTTGGCGGAGAGGTGCCGGCTGACCGCGATGTTTTAACCACGCTGGCCGGAGTAGGACGTAAAACTGCCAATGTGGTGATGAATGTGTGGTATCATCTGCCGACATTGGCTGTGGATACACATGTTATGCGCATTGCGCATCGGCTTGATTTTAGCCAAGGTAAAACCCCGTTGGAAGTGGAACAAGATTTAATGCATGTTTTGCCGCCGGAATTAGTGGTTAATACTAATCATTGGCTGGTGCTGTTCGGGCGCTATACTTGCAAAGCACAGCGCCCTCTTTGTGAAAAATGCCCGATTTATGCCTACTGCCACAGTAAGGATAAGCTGAACAGAGAATTATATTAGCAATTCTAATTCAATAAATATTGTTTTTTATTCAAACAACAAGTGTATTCCATTCGTTGTATCGCAAGCAGCTATCGCTTTTTCCATTGGAAAAGGAATGCCGATTTCTGTGCCACCTACTAAGGCTATCCATGCATGATCACTATTACAATCACTGCATTCTTGATAATAACCGTGATTCCATCCCGGTTCTCCTTTTGCTATTCCCAAGAAACCAGAGGCAGCACTACCCCAATCCATAGTTAAAAGTTCTATGCAAGCTTCTTGCGGAATAGAAGCAAAACCCAAACTAAAGGCAGAACCATCACCTTTTTTACCGGTAGCATAACCAATAGTTACATTACCGAAAGCACCTTGATAGTTGCCGTCAATCATTTCCATTTCGTCCGGAATCAGTTTTGCTTTATTAATTACCGTATAACTCAAACCAATATAATTTTTTTGCGTAGAATAAAAAGTACGAATGTTTTGCGAAATTAAGGTAATCTGTTCAATTGTTTTGTTGATGCGATATTTGGTCATTGCCTTTGAATATCCGGCGATACCGCCAACCGACAAAACGCCGATGATAGCCAATACGCCCAACATTTCTATCATTGAACGTCCATTTTGATTTTTTATTTCAAAGTTTCTCATAGTAAACTTCCTTTCCAAATTGTTGTTATTACATTAAAAACAACCGCCCACTGGGGCGGCCGGAAGTTCGAAACTACTTTGAACTAAATAGTGCTGTGTATTGATACAGTTTTATTCCACAGCCTTCCAGCCAACGCCGGAAATTTTACGCCCTTAAAGGCGAGTTCAAAAGAGGTTTCGACACCCCAGACAAGTTACCTCATCTTGATTTTATCATATCATAAAAATGTAAATTGTCAAATATTTTTTGCAAAAATTGCCAACAAAACAATATATTCCACAAAAATTTGAGGATAAACAGAAATTTGTTGCACTAATTTTATTTTTATGTATTAAATTACCACCGGTGGGTTGGTGTACCCGATGTATTAAAAGTTCAATTTTTTAAGGAAAGTAATATGGTTTCGTTAGCAGATAAAATGGTGGCCGGTCTTGATGCTTCCGCATTCAGCAAAGCCGAAGAACTGCAAAAAAGATTATGGTTTACCATTATGGCATTAATTGTTTTTCGCTTGGGAACATTTATTCCGTTGCCAGGTATTAACGCTGGTGTTTTGGCAGAAATGTTCAGCAACAATCAGGGCGGAATTTTGGGAATGTTCAATATGTTTTCCGGAGGTGCTTTGGAGCGTATGACCATTTTTGCCCTTAATATTATGCCATACATTTCCGCCTCCATTATTATTCAGTTGGCGCAATCTATTGTTCCGTCGTTACAAGCTTTGAAAAAAGAAGGCGAAGCCGGACATCGCAAAATTACCCATTACACAAAAATTTTAACCGTATTTATTACCATTATTCAAGGTTATGGAATTGCTGTCGGGTTGGAGAGTATATCCGGTGCTAACGGTGTTTCTGCGGTTATGATTAACAGTTTTGCTTTCCGTTTTTCCACCATTGTATCATTGGTTGGTGGCACAATGTTTATTGTTTGGTTAGGTGATCAAATAACTCAGCGCGGTGTTGGCAACGGTTCCTCACTAATTATTACCGTCGGCATTATTGCCAACATTCCAAACGCCTTAGCACAAACTTTTGAGTTAGGTCGTGCCGGACAAATGTCTAAAATGACAATTTTGATGTTGCTGGTTATGGCTTTGGCTTTGATTTATGTTATTGTGTTTGTTGAGCGCGCTCAAAGAAGAATCATTATCCAATATCCAAAGCGCCAAATGGGTATGCGTATGACTTCGGCCGAGAGTTCACACTTGCCGCTCAAAATAAACCCGACCGGCGTAATTCCGCCAATTTTTGCCAGCTCATTATTATTATTGCCAATTACAATAGCCAATTTGTCGGCCGAGAAAGGTCCGTCTTGGGTGCAGACACTCAGTCAATGGCTTAGTCACGGCCAACCGCTGTATTTGGCGTTGTATGCTTTCTTGATTTTGTTCTTTACATTCTTTTATACCTCAGTAGTATTTAATCCGCAAGATACGGCTGATAATTTGAAAAAACACGGTGGTTTTATTGCCGGTATTCGTCCGGGTAAAAATACAGCCGATTATTTGGACTATGTTATAACCCGCTTAACTGTTGTCGCTTCAATTTATTTGGTTTGTTTGTGTATTTTGCCGGAAGTTTTAATAAGCAGAGTCGGTGTTCCGTTTGTTTTAGGTGGCACAACGCTGTTGATTGTGGTTCAGGTTACCATGGATTTTGTAACTCAGGTTCAATCTCACCTTATCGCCTACCAATATGAAGGTTTACTCAAAAAAGCGGCTTTGGTTAAAAAGAAAAAGAATCGGTAGAAGATGACAAAAACAAAGGACGGTCTGTTTGTTGTATTTACCGGAGCTCCCGGTTGCGGCAAAGGAACTCAGGCTCGTATTTTGAAAGAAAGAACCGGTATATGCCACCTTTCCACCGGAGAAATGTTGCGCGAATTTGCAAAGCAAAATACACCGTTAGGGCAAGAGTTGAAGGCAGCATTGGAGCGCGGTGAATTTGCCACCGATGAAATGATTATTGAAATGGTGGAACAGCGGATAGATGCAGAAGATTGCCGCCATGGCTTTATATTGGACGGTTTTCCACGCACTCTTCCGCAAGCCGAAATTTTAGAACACATGATGAAAGAAAAAGGTATTAAACTTAATTGTGTTTTAGAAATTCAAGTACCGGACGAGATCATTATGGAGCGCATACTGGGACGTTATTCGTGTATGAAATGCGGAGCCGGATATCATGACAAGTTCCAAAAGCCCAAAGTTTATGGAGTTTGTGACGTTTGTGGCGGCACAGAGTTTGCACGACGACAAGATGATAACCGTACCACAGTGCAGAATCGTCTGATTAACTATCGCTTATTGACGTATCCGACTATTCCGTATTTTGAAAGACACGGTTTGTTAAAAACAGTAGATGGAACCGGCACCATTGATGCAGTAAGTGGCAAAATAAACGAAATTTTGAATATAAAATTATAATGAAATTAGAAAAAAATCACCGGCATATATTATAAATTTATCCATTGGCTCGAGACAAACGACGCTCGCCGAAAGAACGTATTTTATGAACATTACCTACACGATTCAAACGAGTAGCCGGAGAATTTTTTCTTTTAGTCGAAATCGGAATCTCTAATAATCTTTCCCGACGATGAATTGCATCCGTCACGCGGTTTTTGGCTTGTTCTACCGAGTTATTGATGAAAACATTTTTCAATGCAATAGTTTCGGCAATTCCTTGTTGTCCTTTATAACGAAAAACCTCCGCTTCGATACTGCCTAAAAATTGCTTATCCGTTAGCAAACAACCGTCGTTTAAATATGAAACTATATGTTCCATCGGACGAATCTCATAAGTGAAATACTTATCTGATTTTTTATCGTGAAAATATGTTCCGTAGGACTGCGCATACCCTTTTTCAAAATGGATTGCACCGTTGGAATTAACGTTTATATCCAATAAGTGAATTACCCTATGCTCTTCCGGTGACATAGCGTATAAATTATCGCGATCATTCATATGAGCAAAAGAAGTCTGTTTTTCGGCCTCAAAGCGGGCATTATTACTTATATGCTGCCCGTGGTGAATTTCTGACTTAAAAGCAAACGACGCAAACAAATTATCTGTCTCTTTTTTTGGCATGCCCAAACCCAAAAGCGAGTTATAAGCCTTTTTTTGCAATTTAGACTGTAAATAGCTGTCATTATTACCGGCCTCGGATCTTATTTTAGTAATCATAATGTTAGTATCTTCCAAAGAATATCCCAACTTATCGGAAACCTGCATTAATATCGAGGAATAAATACCCGTTAAATTAGCTGAACTGCCGTTGTGCCCTTTTTTGAGTTCATCCAAAATATTATTTACATCTTTTTCGGAATATTTAACGTTTAAATCAATTCCCAATTCCGGATTATTATAGCGGAAAACGCGGCCTTCAAGATATTTTTGCAAACCTTGTTCGTTTTCTTTTGCAAACTGTGTAACATATTCAGTGCGCGCTGAATGTTCCATAAATACACCATCCTTATATTGTATTCCGCATTTTTGCGCTAAAATGGAAAATTCACGTTGCTGATCGGCTGATGGCTCATTGACAATGTTAATCAAATAATTTATATCCATTTCGGAAAGCATATCCAATTTATCCGGCGGAAAACGAACATATGTAAGACCTTGTCGTAAATCTTTTTCTAAACTATGAAAGCTTGAAATCTGAGAATATAGCTTCCACACAGGACTACTCTCCAAATTATACATCTGCGGTGTATATTCTCCATCACGTTGCAAACGTTCACGCAAAAGTTTTTGCATATTGGCGGATAAAAACTGCATTTGCGGACGCTCAATAATACCGTCAAAAGCCGCTCGCAAAATATTTGTTTTGCACAAAGCTTCCGTTGGCGGAGTGGCTAAATCATGGGGATTTATTTCAACTTTATGCAGTTCAAACCCGTGTGCCGCCAACATTGAAGCCAATGTTTTTTCCGTTTGTCCGTGGTTACCACGCCCTTGTAAAAGCTGATTTGCCGTTTTTGTTATACGCCCCAAATCATCTTGCACGTCATGTTCACGCCAATAAACAGTTCGTCCGACAAGTTTATCGTTCAAATTATCCAACGCAATTTTAGTATTGCGAAAAACATCTGTTACAGGACGTCCGCTTTGTGTCCATCCCATATTCTTATCGGCATGGCGAAAAAGCTTATCGGCATTTTGAATCAATTCGGCGATTTTTTTCTTATCAATATTACCGGTGCGCGGAGCTTCCAAAGAAGTTGTATCCATCATATAACGACCAAATTTGTTTTTAACCAACATAATCCGCGGATATTCAACACGCATACATTTTTCAATCAAGTCCTCTAATTGTGTTTTACCACTTACTCTATTTTTTGGTCCCAAACAATCATTCACCATTTTGAGCTGCGCTTTTTTCATAGCAATCACTTCCGGAGAATCTTTCTCTGCTATTTGGTAGCGCACCGGTATTTGCGTTATGTTGTTATAAATTTTAATCAACGCTTCGGAATATGAAAGCGGGCGCTCTCCATCCATACCGGATTTATAATAGGTTGGCGAATCCTGAGCTATCATGGCATCATACATTTTGCTTAAAAATTTACCGCGAGCCTCTGTATCTATCAGACCAAACTCACCGGCTTGCCCTTGATATTCAACTTCTACCGCTTCTCGCCACTTTTTTGCCATATCTGTTCCTTTCCTATTTTGTCAGTATAGCATACAAAAAAACATTTGTCCAGTTTTTTTTGACAAAAAACACCTTTTAATATTGAGTATTTTGCATCTCTTTATAAAAAATATTTGACTTTTATATTTTTTGTGATAATATAAACACAAGATGAGGTAACTTGTCTGAGGTGTCGAAACCTCTTTTTCACTCGCTTTTAAAGAGCGTTATGTTTTCCGGTGTTGGCCGGAGGGTTGTGGAATAAATCTTAATACACAACACTATTCAGTGAAAAGTAGTTTCGAACTTCCGGCCGCCTCATAAGGGCGGTATTGTTTTATGTGTATTTTAATTAAGTGAAAGGAAGTTTACTATGAGAAACTTTGAAATAAAAAACAATGATTGCCACGCTGCGCTCGCAATGACGAAAAGCGTGCAGAGCGGACGCTCAATGATTGAGATGTTGGGAGTTCTTGCTATAATTGGCGTTCTCTCTGTTGGCGGAATCGCCGGATATTCGAAAGCGATGCAAAAATATAGAATCAACAAAACCATTGAGCAAATAACTCTCATTGCCGGCAATGTGCGTGCCTTTTGGGGACCACAGAAGAATTATATCGGGGTGTATTGTGGTGGATATAATTGCCCCGCCTCCGGTTGCATGGGTGCTTCCGGCGTTGATGCAAACGGAAGACCTACCTATGCTGCCAATGGCTGTCCGATAGTTAAAAAAGCCAAAATATTCCCTGATGAAATGATTACCGTAACTGATGGTAAGATTATGTCTATTACCAATCCTTTTGGTGGTGGGGTTGATTTAAGTCCAGTAGATAAAGCCAAAAACAGAGATAATCAGGCGTTCGAAATAAATTACGATATCGTAGATAATGAGGAAGCGTGTATTGAACTGGCTTCGCGGGATTGGAGCAATATTGCTGATAATGTGATTGTAGAAATTTCTAAAATTGATATTGTCGCATATGTTCAGACACAATTTAATGTTTATGATGCAACTATGGCTTGCTCAGATGGAACACGTGATAGTGTACTACATTTTACGTTACGCATCGGTATAGATCCATCAAGTGAGTATTGGAAAAATTATTTAGAAAGTTGTAGCGTAGAAAAAGGCGGTTGTTAAGCCATAACAACAATAATACTTTTGGCTCGACATTGGCGTAAGCATTGCTTTTAGGTAAAATCAATCGCATTTTGAAATAATTTACAGCAAATCCGCCGGCGTTCCTCACAAGCGCCGGCATTTAATTTATATTTTTATCCCCACTTTAAAAATATTCTGCTGATTTGCATAACTGTAGCTCTGTAAATCAGTCATTTTTTTAATCAATATAATTCCCAAACCGCCGATAGGACGCTCTTCCGGTGGCAAACTTAAATCCATATCTTTATGTTTGAGCGGATTATAATGTTTGCCGGAATCTTTAAAAGTTATAGTATAATATCCGTTTTCAATCGCGGTTATAATATCCACCTTGCCGTTGTCTTTGTATGCGTATTGTGCAATATTGGAGAATATTTCTTCCGCAGCCACAATCATATTGTTTTGCTTTTCTGTTGCAATATTTTCCGCCGACATATCCTTGCGAATGTAATTTAACACTTCCGGCAAACACAAATTATTTGCTTCAACCGTTAATCCGTTTGCGGAATTCCCTGTGTATAAAAATTCAAGCATTGTAATGTCATCAGACTGCTCGTTGTTTTTTACAAATTTTTTAATGTCTTTTATCACTAAGGATATAGTTTCACTTGGGGTGGTTGATTTTTGGAGCAAAATTTTGCTTAATCTGTTTTCTCCATAAAAATGTGTTTTAACATTTTCAGCCTCTGTTACGCCATCAGTGTATAAAAAGACACGGTTGCCTGATTGTAACTGCAAACTACCGGAAGTAAAACGGGCGTCTTTATAAATTCCTAATAATACATTTTTATCGGGCGACATTATTTTATAACCATTCCCACTATCCAAAAACGGTGGAGTATGTCCGGCATTCACATATTCCATAATTCCGCGTTCTAAATCAATTACCGCCATAAATGCCGAAACAAACATGCAAGTATCATTGCCGATATATAATTCGTTATTGACTTTATAAAATACTTCGGAAGCCGACTTTTCTTGTTTTGCAATACTTTTAATCAATGCTTGCGTTTTCATCATAAATAAGGCCGCTGGTATCCCTTTGCCAGAAACATCTGCAATAACTATGGCAAACTTATTTTTGTCAATAAAGAAAAAATCATAGAAATCTCCACCAACTTGCCGAGCTGGTTCCATAAACGAACATATTTGAAAAGCTTTATGCTGAGGATAATCAACAGAAAGTGCCGATTTTTGTATTTGTTTGGCAATTTCAAGTTCACTTTGTGAACGCTGCTTTTCCGAAGCCGCGTTTTTTTCCTTTTCAATATAGTCAAGCAAATTGGTTCGCATATTTGAGAGTGTGCGCGATAAAATTCCTATTTCATCAGCCGATTTAATTTCCGGAAAATCTTCTAAAAAATTTCCCTGTCCGTAATGCTCGGCAATTTTGCTCAGTTGCAACAATGGACGTGTAGAATAGTGGCAAATCCAGCTTATTATGGAAAATAAAATTAACAACCCAGATAATAGAGCAAGCATGATGGCACTTCTGAATTTATGTAAAGGGAAGAAAAACTGTTCGGCCGAATAAATCAAAAAAATTCCCCATTTAAGCTGTGGTACAGGAGCATAGAAAAATACGGCATTACCATTAAAATCCTTTACATCAACGGCAATATTCATCATTCCGGAATGACCGGACAATACATCTTTGCCAAGCGCACTCAGTTTGGGCAAATTCAACTGTTCAGCAAGCTCAAATATGGTGGTATGCAAAGCAATACCAGGATCTGGGTAAGTAACATAAAGACCTGAGCGAGATATGAGTAATAATTTCCCTTTTTCATTGAATGAAAATTTGCTTATGTTGTCTTGAATATTAGTTAAATCAACTGATATGGCGGCTAAGCCGTTCAAAATTGTGCTGTTCTTAAACATAAATGGCAATAAGCATGTAATTACCGTGCGACCTGTTTCCTGATCAATATAAGGTTCGGACCAATAAATTTTTTCTTCTTTCGGAACTTCTTTAAACCACGGAAAATGAGCATAAAAATTATCTATTTTTTCAGCAGAAAATCCTATGCTGTAATCATGGTATTTACTCACATATAAAGTGCCTTTTGCAACTTCATCTTCCGCGAAAAAATAAATCCATGCATCATTAAAATTGAAACTTGAACTTGAACTTGTACTTGATTTAAGAGCTGAGGTCAGTAATAACTTTATGGAATCTACATCATTTTCGCTGATTTGATTGAGAGAATTGCGCGTGTTTAAAACAATTTTTTCCGTATCTGCCGCTAATCCGGATATTTCAGCAACATAATTTTGCACATTTTTTTGCGCTAAGGAATCTAACTGCGATTTAATAATATGCTCTGAATGTTCGGATATAAACGATACCAAAGCTAAAAAGCCGAAGAACACACAACTCAATATACTCCAGCTTAGTTTTTGAACCAGAGATTGGCGACTAAACCATAAATTAAAAGCATTTATCATTAGTTATTCTATAAATGCCGCAAGACCGGCATAATCAAAAATGGAGCGAATAAAATCCGAAACGTTGACCAATTTCATAGTGCCTCCCTGAGCCTCCATTTTGCGCTGAAAAATTAAAAAAGCTCTGATGCCGGCAGAAAAAACATATTCAACATTTTGCAGGTCAAATACCAGTGATTTAACGCCCTCTACATCAACTCGGGCAACAAATTCCGGCGAAGTGTTAGGATCTAACCAACCGGAGAGCTTGCAAATTAAAGTTGTTCCTTCTCTGATTTCTTCTATTTCAATTTTTTTCTCTTCCATAATTTTCTCCCGTATTATAAGCGTACAACTGCGCCACCCCAAGTAAAACCGGCTCCCATTGCAGTTAAAACCACCACATCACCTTTGTGTAAACGACCGGCCTCAATATTTTCCGATAGAGCCAACGGAATAGACGCTGCCGAAGTATTACCATGATGATCCACAGTTACTATAACTTTTTCCTCAGGTAAGCCCAAACGTTCACCAACACTTTCTATAATGCGAATATTTGCCTGATGCGGAATAAGCCAATCTACATCGCTTTTGCTTAACCCTGCTTTATCCAAAGCATTTTCTGCTGCTTCGGACAAACTTACCACTGCATGTTTAAATACTTCTTTGCCATTCATGGCAACAAAGCCGGAATTTTGGGTAGACGAAACACCTCCGGTTGTTTTTAAGTTGTCATATTGGGTACCATCAGCATATATGCAAGTGCTTAAAACACCGGTATCAGCACTATTTCCAACACCATCTCCGGCACGCAATACAACTGCTCCGGCACCGTCTCCGAACAAAACGCAAGTATTTCGGTCTGTCCAATCCACAATTTTGGACAAGCATTCTGCTCCAATAACAACTGCTGTTTTAACTTGTCCCAAGCGGATCATGTTATCGGCCAAGGTAAGCGCATACACAAATCCGGAACAGGCCGCTGAAATATCAAAGGCGGGAACTCCGACCCTTAAACCCAAATCACGAGCGATTTTAACGGAACATGCCGGCGTTGTATTATCCGGAGTAACCGTTGCCAAAATAAGTAAATCTACATCCTGAGGAGCAACTTTGGCATTCTGCAAAGCCATAATCGCCGCTTTTCCAGCAATTACCGAGGTTGTTTCATTTTCGGCTATATGACGCTGACATATACCTGTTCTGGTGCGAATCCATTCATCATTAGTTTCCACCATTTCAGATAAATCATCATTGGTTAAAACTTTTGCCGGCAAATAGTGGCCGAATCCTATCATTTCACTTCTAATAGACATCATATAATATTTCCTGCGATAATTCATCTAAATCAACATGTTCAACTTCTTCACGAATGGTCTGCACAAAGTTTTGACGAACTAATTTGGACGCATTATCAATAGCATAAGAATAACCTATAGCATCAGTTCCGCCGTGACTTTTAACAGATAAGCCATTTAGGCCGACAAACATAGCACCGTTATACTTACGCGGATCCATAGTTTTTTTCATATTCCAAATTACCGGCAATAAAAACGGCAATCCTAACTTTGCCAAAACCGAATTCTTTATAGAACTTTTTAATAACCCGGAAACCAATTTAGCCGTCCCTTCCATAGTTTTTAAAGCTATGTTGCCGGTAAAACCGTCAGAAACAATAACGTCGGCATACCCCTCGCTGATTTGATGAGGTTCAATATAGCCGATAAAATTCAAATCCAAATGAGTATTCTTTATCATTTTGGCTGCCTGATGGATTTCTTCACGCCCTTTCATTTCTTCCGCACCTATATTCAAAAGGGCGATTCGCGGACGCTCAATTTCCAAACTGTGGCGCGCCAAAATATTGCCGATAATGGCAAACTCAGCCAAATTAACGGCACTGCACTCGGTATTTGCGCCCAAATCAAGCATAACGCACATTCCGTTTTTATGTGGAATATTTGTGCAAATAGCCGGGCGATGTATCTTTTGAATTGTTTTCAAAATCATCTTGGATATAGCCATCAACGCACCTGTATTGCCGGCGGAAATAACCGCCGCAGCATCACCTCTGCGCACAGCGTCTATTGCCATATACATACTTGTGTTTTTGTTGCGGATAACCTGTGAAGGTTTATCTTCATTATGCACATATTCATCTGTATGCACAACACGGCAAAAGTCTTTTAGTTTTGGAAAACGTTTCATTTCTTCGGCAACTTTAACCTCATCGCCGAACAGAATAAAATTAATATCGGGGTTCTTTTTGTGTGCGATATGTATCCCTTCAACTACGACACGAGGGGAATTATCTCCCCCCATCGCATCCACCGATATAACCAGATTATTATCAGACAAAACCCGCTCCGTCCAGTTAATTTAAAGGGCTATTTTGCTTCTTTATCGGCAATAACTTCTTTGCCATCATATTGACCACATTTCGGACAAACATGATGAGGTCTTTTCAATTCGCCGCAGTTCGGGCATTCTTGGTATGCGTTAGGAGTTAACGCGTCATGAGAACGACGCATATCGCGGCGTGACTTAGATACTTTTTTCTTTGGTGTAGCCATTTTTCCCTCTATTTCATTTAGTTACATATTATTAACACAAACATTCGCCGTTAGCTCTAACATATCTTTACTAAAAAAGCAAGATAAAAATTACAGTTACGAATGATTTATTGCCTGTATACACTTTTTTTTGTATTTTGCAAGCACTTTTTTTATGATTTGTGATATTTTTTGTAAAAAAATGTTTAATTTGTGTAATTTTAAGAATTAAATAGGTGTGGAAAAAGCTCTGTCGGCGTTTGTGAAAAACGCCGGCAGTCATACTTTAATCTATTAAGCAATCACAGTCCCATATCTGAATTATCTAATTTTTCCAATATTTTATCGTTGATTTTTTGTGTTTCGGATTTAATTTCTTCCGTCTGTTCATCGGTTACTACCATATTATCTTCCAAAACATCTAACAACATATCCAAATCCGAAGCGGATTCTTGACTGACAATATTGCCGTTTTCATCGTTTACTTGCGATGTTTTCGGCTGAGCTAACTGATTAAACAAGGCTTCACCGCTTTGTTGCAAAACATCTAAATTACTGCCTATTTTTTCAATATTTTCTTTCACTTCTTGAACGGCGGAAATGGCTTTTGTCGGGTTTTGTTCCTCTGTTTTGCTTTCAGCGCTATTATTTTTATCAGCATCTTTTGCATCATCAGTAGCGACCTCCGTACTTTCTTTCTTTTGTTCCTTATTACCAAAACCCAAACTTTCAGTTTTAGCCTTAAATCTTTCTATCCAACTTTCCGGAATAAGTTCCTTCAACGGTTCAGCATTTTGGCTGGCAATTTCAAAATATTGAGATTCGGCAAATACCCCTTTTTTAGCCTCTTCCGGAAGAAGAGTATTAACCATCAGAGCCACCAAAATAACTATAACAATTCCGCGTGCCGCCCCAAACATAAAACCGAACAAGCGATCCAAATAACTCAATTTGCTAAGACGAATCACCGAAGCAATTTTATCTACCGTCAGCACCCATATCAGGCTGAACACTATCAATACAATCATTCCAGATACAACGCTGGCCAAAATTTTGGAAGCAATATGTTGTTCCATCATAGGATTTAACAGCGGGACAATATAAAAAACAGCGGCAGCGGCCAAAACCCAGCCGGTTATTGATAATATCTCTTTAGTCATACCGCGAGCAATTCCCACTAATGCGGAAATACCGATGATAATCAAAAAAGTAACATCCAAATTGTTTAATTGTTCCATAATTCGTTGCTCCTAATTAAACCAATTAATTAAACGTTGAACATGCCCGATTTCATAACAGGAAAGTTCATAATTTTTACCTTTGTCTTTTTTATCCTTACCGAATGCCGGCGGAATAATTGCACTTGCAAAACCTAATTTTTGAGCCTCTTTTAAGCGCAAATTAACTTGTGTAACCGCACGTATTTCACCGGAAAGTCCGATTTCCCCGAATATTACCATATCGGCCGGTAAAGGTTTGTTTGTCAGCGAGGAAATAACCGCCATTGCCACCGCCAAATCTGCCGCCGGTTCACTTATTTTTAAGCCACCGGCTATATTTAAATAAACATCGTGCGCACTAAAATTAATACCACAACGCGCTTCTAATACTGCTAAAATCATAGAAAGTCGATTACTATCCCAACCGACAACAGCCCTTTTGGGAGTTGAATATCCGCTTGGGCTTACCAAGGCCTGAATTTCAACCAATAACGGGCGGGATCCTTCTATACCGGCAAAAACACAAGAACCGGAGATGTTACCCTGTCTTTCTGCCAAAAACAGTGCTGACGGATTTTCCACTTCAACCAATCCTTTATCCTGCATTTCAAATACGCCAATTTCATCAGTCGCACCATAGCGATTTTTCACTGCGCGCAAAATGCGAAAATGATGTCCTCTTTCGCCCTCAAAATACAACACCGTATCAACCATATGTTCTAAAACACGCGGTCCGGCAATTTCTCCCTGTTTTGTTACATGCCCAACCAAAAACAGCACAAACCCTTTACGCTTTGCTAATTTAATCAGCTCATAGGCGCAGGCTCTGACTTGTCCGACACTGCCAGGGGTTGATTCCACCCCATCTAAATACATTGTTTGAATAGAATCAATAATCACTACTTTGGCTTCGGTTTTTTCCAGTGTTGTTATAATATTCAAAACATCGGTAGCACTTGCCAAATTGACCGGACTTTCAGCGAGTCCCAAGCGATTTGCCCTGATACGCACTTGATCAATGGCTTCTTCACCGGAAATATAGTAGCAAGAATCTTGCGGATTAGATAATGCCAAATTAGCACAAACCTGCAACAATAAAGTTGATTTACCTATTCCGGGATCACCGCCTACTAAAATTACCGAACCTGGAACTAAACCACCCCCGCTGACGCGGTCTATTTCCTTAATTCCAGTTTGCATACGACTATATGTTTGTGCCGAACCTTTGAGCGGAACAAAATCAATTATACGTCCCTCTTTTTTGTTGTTGATTTTAGAAAAACCATCATTTTGGCTGACTTCTTCAACAATGCTGTTCCATTCATTACAGGCATCACACTTGCCCTGCCACTTGTGATAAGCGGCACCGCAGTTTTGACATACAAACATTGTCGTTTTTTTAACCATCTTCACACTTCCACTGTTATTGGTCCCTGTGAACTACCGGAAACAAATTGTCGCAAATAAGGATTATCTGTTTTTTCCAAATCCTTAACCGTTCCGCTCCAAATAATTTTTCCATTATACAACATAGCTATTCTGTCGGCAATTTTGCGAGCCGAAGCCATATCATGAGTAATGGTCAGAGTTGTTGCCCCTAAACCGCGGGCGGATTCAATAATCAAATCGTTGATTACGTCTGCCATAATCGGGTCCAAACCGGTGGTAGGCTCATCAAAAAAGATTATTTCCGGCTTACTTATAACGGCTCGTGCTAAACCGACACGCTTTTGCATACCGCCTGAAAGTTCGGCCGGAGATAAATCGGCCACATCAGGAGCCAAACCAACCTGTCTTAACACGCGGATGGCTTCCAATTTTGCATCTTTGCGCGACATTTTTTTATTTTCCAACAGTGAAAAAGCCACATTTTCCCATACGCTCAAACTATCAAACAAGGCGGCTCCCTGAAATAACATTCCCATTTTTTCGTGAATATTTTTCTTTGATCCGATTGTTTCTTCATCATCTATTTTTATGGAACCGGAATCTGGAGTTAACAACCCTTGAATACATTTTATTAACACAGACTTACCTGTTCCCGAGCCACCGATAACCACCAAGGATTCACCTTTTTTTACTTCTAAATCAACACCATCCAGCACCTTTTTTTTACCGAATGCCTTATATAAATTTCTGATTTCAATTTTGTTGTCGGACATTTTTCACCTATCTTGCAAAGAATACTTCGGTAAGTAAGTAATTAAAGATTAAAATCAAGATGGACGATGCTACAACTGCATTGGTTGTAGCCTCCCCTACACCCTGTGCGCCACCTTTTGAGCGATAACCGTGGTAACAGCCCATCATAGATATAATAAACCCGAAAACACCGGCTTTAACCATACCGGAAATAACATCTATGGCCTGCAAACTTTGCATTGTAGCGTTAATGTAGTTAGCCGGATTAAAATCTAACTTATAAACGCCAACTACATAACCGCCGAAAATACCGATTATATCGCCAAACAAAACAAGCAAAGGCATAACAACAACACCGGCCCATAAACGCGGAGCAATCAAATAACGAAAAGGATTTGCCGACAGTGTTATTAAAGCATCAATTTGCTCCGTAACGCGCATAGTTCCTATTTCTGCCGCCATTGCTGCACCAATACGCCCTGCCACCATTAATGCTGAAAGAACAGGCGCCAATTCACGAGTTACCGAAATCAATACAACCGTAGCAACCGCGCTTTCCGCACCGTATTTGGAAAAACCGGAATAAGTTTGAATGGCTATCACCATTCCGGCAAAAAGGGTTGTCAGCCCTACAACCGGCAATGAATAAAATCCCATATTCAAAAACTGTTTACCGAACAACTTAAAATAAAACGGAGGCATAAAACAATTATAAACGGCACGCGCTACAAATTGCGAAAAATAACCAAGGTTCATTAAAAAATTAACTAACGGTCTCCCCAAAGTTTGCAAAAAGTTTTCAACAGCCTTGTTAAACATTTAATCATTACCTTCCATAACGCACACGTCTTGTGCAAACATACTAAGCGCCGCCATAACTTTATCCGGTGCAGAATCTTCCTTAGCATACATATCTATTTGCACAATTTCAAGTCCTAAAATACTTTCTTTGCATATTTTGGGCATTCTCTCAATTTGTGTTCTTTCTTCAACCAACCTTAACACCAAAAATATGTCCGTTTGCACTTTATAGGGGTATTTAAACACCCCTAAGCCTCTTATTTCCAGTAAACCGGCCAAATTATCCGGAGCCGAACCTATCAGTCTTCCATCTTTTTCAGCCAAAATAACTATATCATCAGCTACCAAAAAAGCTCCATAACGGCTTATAAGACGCAAAGCCAAATCAGACTTTCCGCTTTGGCTTTTCCCTTTGATTAAAACGCCTTTTCCGTTGATTTCTATCAATGTTGCATGAACAATATTGTTTTCAGACATTCATATTTATCCGTTAAATATTTTGCAAACGGTTGGCTTTCTCCTCATCAGGGGCAATAATGGTTATTTTACGCAAACCGTTATCTGTTTCAATATTTATACGCCACATATCTCGCGGAGCAAAACTTCCCATTTTTTCAGGCCATTCTACCAAATTAACACCCGAATAAAATGAATGCTCAACCCCTAATTCAAATATTTCTGCCGGTTGTTCCAAGCGATATAAATCATAGTGATAAATTTCAAATGCTTCTGCCGTATATGTTTGCACTAATGTAAAAGTCGGACTCGGCACTTCGTCCACATCAGTCAAACTTTTGATAAATGCACGAGCAAACACACTTTTACCGGCACCCAATGTTCCGCTTAAAGCCCAAACATCACCTATCCGGCATATAGCGGCAACCTTTTCTGCCAATTCTGCCGTATCTTCTTCTTTATACGATAAAAAAACTCTTTCCATTAGAATAGTCCAAATAAGTTAAATTTTTTCAGATCAAAATTAAAATCAAAATCGAACATACCGTCAGAATCCGATTTTTTACCGGCTTTTGGCGGATTATAGTTTATTTTTACCTCAACCTTACGATTTTGAATTTTGCGCCAATCCCATGGTTTATAAAAACTTCCCTGCCACAAACCACGTTTTTTTTCTGCCGCCTGTTGTTCATACGGAATATAAACATCGGTATTTTTGGTATAAGCCACAGCCCATCCGGCATTTGTGGTAACAGCGGCAACATCATATTGATAACCGTCAACAAAACAAATTCCTGTTGCCCATTGATTTATAACCTCGCCCAAAATATGACACTTAACCGGTCGGTTATTTAACCAGTTTTGCACCCACAAAATTGCTTCTTGCCCGCAATAATACCCGCCACCATAGCGATTTGAACAAGTCTGTTGCGGATCCGGCGCCTCTATCCCCAACAATTTAATATAAAGCCCGTTAACCAACAACACACTGCCGCTAATAACTCTAGGCATTCCTTCAACAGAAGGATAATCCATAGGATTTATATCGCCCAACATCGGCTTAGAGGCATTTTGATCCGGCGAGGATTGTTCTCCGAAAATAAGCGCTTTTATTTTCCCGACCAATCCACCCTGTTTTATAAACTTATCTACATAACTTTGCTCGGCTTCGGCACTTTTAGTGTTTGTTGAAGCAACCGTGGGCAATAGCCTTCCGCTATCATTATTAAACATAGCATCGGCAAGTTTATCAGCCTCATAATCATCGCTTTCGGAGTGAGTTGTTTTTTGTGCAACCACCGAGGATTTGCCGTTTAGAAAAGAATTCCGCACATTCTCATCAAAAAGTCCGAGCGAATATGCGGCAAAAACACAAATCAGACCAAACAAAACAAACTTGAAAAAACCGCCGACAGAGCCGGACATCAATTTAAATATGATATAAAGACAAACAGCGGCAACAACTATTGTTACAAAACCAAACCCCTGAACGGCACTGTTTTCTCCCTGAGTCCACTGACCGCCGAAATAAATCGCCGACAGCACAAACCCCCATAACAACGTACTTTTCAATAAAGACATTTTGTATCTCGCGGTTGTTAAAACATGGAACATTAAATCATAATTTTATAATGATTGCAAGTTCTTTACAGCGTTCATTGTATAAAATTTTATTTAACAAGTTATTAAAACAAAAAATAGATTTGTGCTTATAAAAATTTCAGCTTATAAACCGCCGGCGCTTTTGATTAGCGCCGGCAGTTATGTTGCGAGCTAAATCAATTTTCCCAAGTCATACTGCTCCAATAGGTGGAGTTGAGATCTATATCAAAATAGAATTCTATTACTATAAAATATCCACCATCTGCTACTGTTTTGGCTTTGGAACATGTATCAACAGCCGTAGCCACATCTAACGGCGCTTTGAATGACTTATTATAAGTGGGGCCTCCGGCAACACGATATGCTTTTACTCCCGCATTTGTCCAGTCGTTACTCAGAAGTTCGATGCAGGCTTCCTCAGGTACGTGGCTTAAAAGCACAGAAAACGCCTGATTATCTCCGCTTTTAGCTTTACTGTATGTGTCTAAATCAACCCTACCACCGAAAGGATTGGTAATAGACGTAATCTTACCACCTTCTACGGTAATCATTTCATCGGGAAATATCTTGGCTTTTTTAATTACCGGACAGCCATTGGCAGTATTGGTAGGTCTTCCTTGTGCATTAACGCCGGAATGCCCATTGCAACCGGAGGCATCGCAATCACCTCCATTACAATAAACCCCGATATAATTCTTCTGTGGTCCCCAAAAGGCACGAATATTACCGGCAATGAGAGTTATCTGCTCAATACTTTTATTGATGCGATATTTCATCATTGCTTTGCTGTATCCGGCGATTCCACCAACAGAGAGAACGCCAATTATAGCGAGCACGCCCAACATCTCAATCATTGAACGACCGCTCTGTGTAGCAGATCCACACTTATAGTCATACCTCGATTCCGTAGGAATCGTCAAGGCATCTTCCGCTTGATTAAAATTAATTTGAAGATCCCTTGACGCATTCGCCTTTGCAAGGCTCTGCGAGGGATGACTTTTTATATTTTTTATCTCTAAGTTTCTCATAGTAAACTTCCTTTCGTATGAATTGTTGATATTACATTAAAACAACCGCCCGATAAAGGCGGCCGGAAGTTCAGAACTACTTCGTTATAAATAGTGTTGTGTATTGGTATAGCCTTATTCACCCACCTTCCAGCCATAGCCGGAAATATTTAACGTCTTTATATGACGCATATTAGAGAGGTTTTCAGACCTCAGACAAGTTACCTTATCTTGTCTTCACTATATCACAAATTTACTAAATGTCAAATAAAAAATAAAAAAACTAAAACATACGGCACACAGCAAAAACTCCGCCCAAAGCGGAGTTTTTTTGAAATAAGCAGACCGTTACGCACGGCTTTACTTTCAGCTATATTTTTACAGCCATTTAACTTCCAAAATTTCATACGATTTTAAACCGGACGGAGCGGAATATTCAGCAATATCACCTGTTTCCTTGCCTATCAGCGCACGCCCCAAAGGTGATGAAAGAGAAATTTTATTGTTTTCGATATCGGCCTCATAATCACCGACAATTTGATATTCTTTCTCCTCTTCCGTATCCACATTAGAAATTAAAACGGTGGCACCAAAACGCACAGTATCGCCGCTCATTTGTGTCGGATCAATCACCTGAGCACGGCTGATAACGGCTTCTAATTCCTGAATACGCCCTTCATTAAAGCTTTGCTTTTCTTTGGCGGCAGAATATTCAGCATTTTCTGATAAATCCCCCTTAGAGCGCGCTTCAGCTATTTCCGCAATAATATTCGGACGCTCAACACCCTTGCGGGATTTTAACTCTTCTTCCAATTTCATAAAACCAATTTTAGTTAATGGAAATTTCTCCATTTTTTACCTCCTGAGTTGAATAAAAAACACCTACTTGGCAATAGGTCGTTTAATTTTATTGAAAAAAATCAGACTGCAAAATATTGCTATTCCACAGCCACTGTCATTATTTATTATGGTTATTATACACCGGAAAAAATAAAAATCAAGAGTTTTTTACAGTTAATCTCAAAATTTTTTGCAAAAAAATTGCTAAGCCGAAAAAAAATAACTTGCCCAAAAAATTTTTTTATGCTATCTATGGCTATATTTTTAATAATTATGTAAGAAAACCGGAGAGAACCTCTGACCGTCGAGTCGGTATTCGGATAATTATGATGTGGTTAATTATTGGCTGCGTTGCGTTGGCTTTTTTTCTGTTGCTATGCTTCGCATTTGGAGTTAAAGATGCCGTTTTAATGACATGTTACACAATAAAGTCGGTGGCGCTCCATCTGCTTGAATCTGTAACATATGTTGCCACGGCATTTATTTTAGCTCTTTTTCGTTTTGAAATTGCTCTGTTTGGCTTTATTGTGATGTATTTTGCCGGTTTTAGCAATATAGATAAAAACATAGCGGTTGTCTTGTTTTTGTTGTTTATAATTATATACATCAAAAACTTAATCTGCAACTTACGAGAATGTTTTTATTACAAACCTTATCGGCGTTTCTTTGCATTGGCAGACAAGTGGATAAGTTTTGGAAATCCGGATTTTTATTGCTTTGAAGAAACCAAATGGTGCTGAAAATTTGTGTTGCGAAACCTCTTTGACATTTGTGTCAAAGAGGTTTTTATTATATTTTATTTAACTTTTGTTTATCTTGTTATACCTCAAACAAAGCATACATTATTGCTCTAAACAACTGCAAAGGGGGTATTATGCAAGATAAAAGATGTAATATTTGGCACTTGGTTGCCGGTTTGATTATGCTTTTTTTAGGAATTTTAATTTGGGCAAATCCGGCAGAATCATTGTTGGCATTAGCCTTTTATTTGGGACTTGTGATTTTTCTTTTAGGTTGTGGCTACGTAACTTTTTCACTCAGTCAATATTCCGGCTGGTATATGATTGTCGGCTTGTTTGACATTTTTATAGGTTTGATTTTCCTTACTAATTTAGGCCTGACCGTAGAAACGTTGCCGATATTTTTTGCTTTATGGATTTTGGCTTCGGGAAGTATTCAAATTGCCGGAAGTTTTGAAATAGGGAGAATAGGTATGCCGTGGGGTTGGAGTTTGGCTTCGGGTATTATCGGAGTGGTATTGGCGTTTTTTATTCTCACATCACGACAATTCGGCGATTTAGCATTGGTACTAACTGTCGGCAGTTATGTTATTGCTTATGGTATTATCAGTATTGCCGAATATTTTTACTTCCGCCACTATTGCCAACTGACACAAACAAAATAATTTTCAGTCTTCCGCCGACCCATATGAGTCGGCGGAAGTTTTTAATTGCTGTTAAAACATTCCTTTTTTGCGGAAGTAAATTATGACTAAGATTGTGGCTATCAAAGAAAGAGTGATTACCATCCAAAAGCCGTAAACCGTATTAAGCGCCGGCACAGCGACATTCATTCCCCAAAATGTGCCAAGCATGGTTGGAACGGAAAGCACAATGGTAATCGCCGCTAAAAATTTCATAATCTGGTTAACATTGTTATTAATAATTGAAGCAAAACCGTCCATCATACCTTCCAAAATGGAACGATGCATATCAACCATTTCAATGGCTTGTTTATTTTCTACAATAACATCTTCCAACAGATCAGTATCATCTTCCGTAAATGCCAAAACCTTAGATGTTGCCGGAGATTTGGTCATTCGCAAAATTTTCTCCAAAACAAGCTGGTTATCGCGCAACGCTGTTGTAAAATACACAAGCGATTTTTGAATCTCTATCAGCTGGAACAATTCTTTGTTAGTCGTTGTTTGTTTAAGCGCATCTTCAATATGCTCTGTTTTGCGATTGATTATCGCCAAATAGCGCAAATAATATTGTGTTGTTTTATACAAAATGGAGAGCATAAAGCGTGTGCGTTCACGCGTATCAAAAGTTTTAGCGGTATTTTTATTAAACGAACTCAAAATACGATTATCACGAGAACATATTGTTAAAAAATTAGCTGCGCTAAATACCAAGCCGCAAGGCAAAGTATCAAAATTGCCCTCTTCATCCAACAACGGCAAATTAACGATTGCAGATAATATACCGTCATCTAATTCAACACGAGAACGTTCATCGGCATCCAAAGCATAACGCAAAATATCCGTGTCGAGTTTTAATAACTTTGACACTTGCTCAATCTCCTTACCGGTAGGATTGATCAAACTAAACCATGCTTTGGAAACCGCTTTAAATTTTTTGAGCTTAACTAATTTACCCACACTTTCCGTTTTGTAAATTCTTAACATATTAAGCTCTCCTCAGACATTGAATTTTGCCAAGTAAGTTTTGCATTGGTGCGGCCAAGAAGACTTGAACTTCCACGAACTTAGTTCATAACGACCTCAACGTTACGCGTCTACCAATTCCGCCATGGCCGCATACAAAACAACATACAGTTAATATAATATTTTAGATAAATCAAGTATTTTTTTATATTTTTTTCACAAAAATGCGTTTATATGCAAAAATTAATCGTAACAAAAAATGTTGCACTTTGGCAAAATATATATTACTCTCTTAACCGAAGTGTGCAAATAATATATTTATAAAGGAGTTTACATTATGCCGGAAATTAAATGTCCTAAATGCGGAGAAGTATTCACGGTTGATGAAAGCGGATATGCCGCTATTGTCAGCCAAATTAAAAATGCCGAGTTTCATAAAGAACTATGCGAGCGTGTGGCTCAATTAGAAAAATCTAAAAATGCCGAATTATCCCTTATCAAAACACAAGCCATAGCCGAAAAAGATAAATCTGTTTTTGAATTAAATAAAGAAATTGAAAGCTTGAAAGCCAAAATAAACGCGCAAGAAAAAGATTTTGAATTGGATAAAGAACGTTCGTTGAATGCCCTTAAACAAGAAAATGAGCAATTAAAGGCAAAAATTGAAAATAATGCTCAGGAACGAAATTTGGCCGTTACAACCGCTTTGTCAGAGAAAAAAGATGAAATTGTTGCCAAAGAAAAACAAATCCTTTTGTTGCAAACAATGTTACAAAATACCGAAAAAGACAAGCAATTACAGGAACAAACTCTTAAAGAAAATTACGCATTTCAACTTAAAGAAAAAGACGAACAAATTGAGCGTCTTAGAGATTTGAAAACTAAAATGTCCACCAAAATGGTTGGAGAAACATTGGAGCAACATTGTGAAATAGAGTTTAATAAACTACGCGCAACCGGCTTTCAAAATGCATATTTTGAAAAAGATAATGATGCCCGAAGCGGAAGTAAAGGTGATTTTATTTTCAAAGACAAAACAGATGACGGTATAGAATATATCTCAATTATGTTTGAGATGAAAAATGAAATGGATACAACAGCCACAAAACATAAAAACGAAGACTTTTTCAAAGAATTAGACAAGGATAGAACAGAAAAAGGTTGCGAATATGCCGTCTTAGTATCGTTACTTGAAGCCGATAACGAATTTTATAACACAGGAATCGTGGATGTATCTTATAAATATCCTAAGATGTATGTAATACGTCCACAATTTTTTATTCCGATTATAACGCTTTTAAGAAATGCCGCAGCAAATTCGGCTCAATATAAAAGGCAACTTGTTGAATATCACAATCAAAATATTGATGTAACGAATTTTGAAAATAAGCTTTTGGATTTTCAAGAAAAGTTTGGTAACAATGTGCGGTTGGCAAAAGAAAGATTCGATTCGGCTATTGAAGAAATAGATAAAACGATTGCGCATTTACAGAAAGTCAAAGAAAATCTATTGGTATCGGAAGACAAAATGCGGTTAGCAAATGACAAAGCGCAAGATATCTCTATTAAGAAATTGACACGCGGTAATCCGACAATGCAACAAAAATTTGAGGAAGCCAAAAATAATTGATTTATAGTCAACTAAAATTGGAATTGATTTTTTTATGTATTTATACCTGTTCCTCAATAACGTTGATTTTTTATTCCGTTAAATCAAACCTATTTTTATTGTTCAAATCACTTACCAACTTTTAATAGCAATAAAGTCGTCACTTCTGACGACTTACCATTATTGGCGGTGAGATAGGGATTCGAACCCTAGGTACGCGGTAAAACGTACAATTGATTTCGAGTCAACCGCATTCGACCACTCTGCCATCTCACCTCGTTGTTAACCTTAATATGTTATTTTTTTTTGCAATGCAAGTTTTTTTTACACATTTTTACAAAAAATGTAGATGAATATTAACACTTATGATAAATAAAATGCCGACAAAGCTCAACACACTCTGTCGGCAAGCGTTATATTAAATTATTTTCAGCGTTCATTACCGCTCTTTCCTTTTAATGCCGAAATTTTTACACGCTGAGGATTTTCATCCAAAACTTTTTGCACTAAACGATCTTTTTGTGCGGAAATTTGTTCCCACGTTAAATTTTCACGCACGTAATTATAGCCGTTTTGAGCAATTTTATCATGTAATTTTTCATCTCCCAACAACAATTTTAAGGCTTTGACTTGACGCCAACGATCTTCTTCCTGAGAAGGAGCATATAAGCCTATTGCCTTGCTGAAATCTTGTTTGTCGTCACGAATATCGGCACAATGGGCAAAATCATTGAAACCGCTGCGACCAACGATAACCGCTGTCTTGCACCCCATGGCCTCAATCGGCACCATACCAAAGGCCTCGTTCAAGCTCGACATTACAAAAACATCCGACACATTATATATACGAGCCATTTCTTTTTGATTTAATGAAGGCAAGAAGATAACCCTACCTCTTTCAGTAAATCCGGACATTACAGACTTACACTCCTCGGTAACAGGATTACCTTTTTCGCCACTGACCATATAAACAACATCCGGATTTTCACGCATAATTTCCGCCATAGAGCGTGAAAGTTCGGCAAACCCCTTATCCGGAACAACACGACCAAGAGAAGAAACAACTTTTTTACCGGATAAGTCAACACGTTGCACATTACCATCCAAATCTTTATATTCAAACTGATGTTTGAGTTTGTTAATTTCTTGTGGCAATAACGGCGCAAAAATTGCATCATTATATCCCGGAGCAATTACGGTTATTTTTGAAGCATCTGACAAATACGGCTCTGCCAACAAACGAACCTGCTCGTCCTGCGAGGTGGCAATAATTATATCGGCCTTGTCAAATGCCGTTTTTTCGTGATAAATGCGTTGCTCAAAATTATGCCACTTCCATTCTTCCTCGCTTATTTTACCGGATTGATAGTGCGGCAAATTGCGTTCAAACTTTTTGTGTCCGAGCGAATGGCTGGTAACCAACATAATCGGACGTCTACCAGTAAAGTTTTCAATTTTTGTGCACAACATATCAGCTGCCAACATACCGTCACGATAATGACCTTCAACAACTTCAATATTATTCAGCTCATTATTTTTCTTATAATACTCAAACAAATTATCCACTAATTCAGGCAGTAAAGGCACAATTTCTTCCTTTGGCACAAACATAAAATTACCACCTGCCGGCACACGCAAAACCCGACTGCGAATATTTTCGCTTTCATGCCATTGCGCTTCTATGGTATAATTGAGCTCAGATTTATCCATTTCCTTATAAGTTCCGCCGAATTGTGGGCAAATACGCGGATCAACCCTGCGAGTTACTAAATCAACATCATAATTAGTTGAATTGCCGGCAAGAGCTTTAACGTAATAAACCTGTCCGCCAGTATCTTGTCCGGTTATAACTTTTTTGGACAACACTTTCGTTACCGGAAAACCATACTCATCGGTAGCAAAACCAAAATCGCCTTCTACCAGTCCATGAGTAGAAAACATAACTTTCAATTTTTTAGACATTACTATACTCCCAAATCTATACGGTGAATAATAGCACAAATAAAGAAAAAATCAAGACATATTTTCAAATTTTAGCACAAAGCAAGCACTAATGCTTTTTTGTTTTTTGCCTTATGTATGTTCCGATGGTTTGTGGCTTATCTATGTTGATGGTATTATCTTCATTACGATGTATTTGCAAAAACTGATATTCTTCAAACAAATTGTTGCCATGCACAAAAAAATCATCTTCCGCAAAGTTTGGATTTTTAACATCGTAGCCTAAATAAAAAGCGATAAGCTTGGCAATTTCATAATGAGATATATAATCTTTGGGTAAAATGGTTTTAGTTCCTATATTATACATTATAAACGGCACAATCATCGCCTGTTTCAATAACTGATTATGACCATATCTTCCATCCGGAATCCCCAACATTTCCGCATGATCAGAGGTAAATATAAACTGCGAATTTTCCACATTGAGAGATTTAAAATATTCAATCATTTGCGCTAAAACACTGTCTATATATAATATAGAGTTTTCATAAGCCGCATTTTCTTCGGCGAATCTGGACTCATTTTGCGGTGCAAAAACATTAAATTCTTGATGATGTTCATAATTTTTTTCATAAGGAGAATGCACACTTCTGAAATTAAGCACTACAAAATTTTTACCTTGCTTTAAATCTAAACTTTTCAGCAAATCAAGCAAATAATCCTCTTTTTCCGTTTTAAAACGGCGAGGATTTGATTCGGATGTTACCATTTCATCAATATAGGGAACACCTATCAAATTAAGTTGTTTCATATCATAGGCAGACAAAAAATAAGTTTTGTAGCCGTTTTCCTTAGCCAGCTTAAATAAGTTAGTATCGTATGAAAGCAGTTTATTTATATTGCCGGGTTCTTTCATCAAATTAAAAAATATCGGCAAAGAAGCATGAGTTGAAACACCTCCGGAAACAGCTTTTTGATAATAAAAATGTGTATCAGGGATAAATTTTTCCAACAGTGGAGTGTCCGGATTTACATCGTTATTGAATATGTGCATTTTTTCCGCGCTTGTGCTCTCACCCATAACAAAAATTACCAAATTTGACGAGTTATCGTGTTTTTCAACAACATACGACTTATAAAAATTGTTTGGCACTATATCTCGAATATTTTTCTTATCCATTCCGCGCACCAAATAAAATGAAAAAGAATTTATGGAATTATGTATGGAATATCTTGTTTCGGGCGGTAAAAAATGGTGAAGACCTCTGCGAGTGGCTCTTTCCGGCTTAACACCCAAAAAAATTATAACAGCTAATATACCGACAACCGAAAAATAAAGTTTTTTCCGCCACTTAAATTCAAGAATAATTAATATCAGAAACGGCAAAATCGCCATTAAAGGAATAAACCAAAAATCATCAATATCGGTAACCGATGCAGAATATATATCAGAAAACTCATTAAAAACTTTGCCTATATCCAACGGATTTATCGGACGTGAAAAATATGCAATATGTCCAAGTTGAATCAGCTGCATAAAAATAAACAGCCCGCAACATAAAATATACATCCAGATACCAGACATAGACAGAAAAAATCCGAAAACGGCTATCACTAAAATAAAAACAACATCAGTCAGATAATGAACATTCGGATAAATTAGTTGAAAAATATAATCAGGTAACAACACAAATAAAGGAAACAACACCCCCATTATAATGTTGTATTTGAACTTTGCAATTAAAGACTTTCTCATTTTTTCAAAAAAATTCCGTTATTACTTGCGGTTATGGTAAAATGAAAAATCAAAAAGTCAATACATAAGTTGCAGATTGCAACATATTAATTTTGCCATTACAATTGTGCAGAAAATATTTGACATTTGCTTATTTTGTGTTATTATGAGATCAGAACTTCGGTTCGGGGCCTTTACAAGCTCTTATGTACTGCGGTGCTTAGCATCGTTATTAGGTATGATAAGTATCTCCGACTTGGACGGGGAGCTTGCAGTGGATGTTCAGAGCGTTTGCTTAAAGACTGTGAGGATCATTTCAGTACATATGATTTGTAAACTCTCCCGACCGCTGTTTAGCGGTTGATTTTTTAATGTGTTAAACTCTATGATTTAGGAGATAAAATTATGAAAAACTTAAAAATAAAAAATAATAATTCTCTCAACCCTTGCGGGAAAGAAAGCCTGTCCGGACGTACACTTCTTCCGAAGAGTGGTACAGATGCGCCGACTGTTTTGAGTACCGTGTACACAGACAGTACACTAGCGAAAAACAGGCAAGCAGATGTGCCGCAATACGGAAGAAGCATGATTGAAATGTTGGGTGTTCTTGCCATAATCGGTGTTTTATCGGTTGGCGGTATTGCCGGATATAGTAAGGCAATGATGAAATATCGCATTAACAAAACCATTGAGCAAATAACTTTAATTGCCGGAAACTTTCGAACTTTTTACAGCACCCAACCTAATTATGCCGGTGTGCAGGTGTGCGGTGGTGGTTGTAATGAAAATAACACGGCCATAGCAAAAAAAGCCAAATTAATACCTGATGAAATGTTAACTATAACTGATGGAAAAATTTCTGCAATTACCAATTCTTTTGGTGGTAGTGTAGCCGTAGATGCCGCAGATAGAAACAAATCTAATGATTCTTTTTTAATATCCTTTGATACAGTTCCGGAAGAGGCTTGCATAGAATTGGCAACATACGATTGGAGTAATATAAATGCTTACAGCTTAGAAATATTGCAAGATGCTGACACCGTTAAAATACACACTCCTCCGGTTTCTGTTGATGAAGCCGTTACCGCGTGTCAGCCTACAAGCGGTTCCAACATTTTCAGAATAAGTTTAGCCGTTCAATAAACTCTTACACCCGATGGTACGGATGGTGGTTGATAATTGTTTGAATGCGGTAAATTTGCTCGCTTAAAACTGCGCGCATTAAAATATGCGGGAGAGTAAGTTTGCCGAATGAAAGAATTAAATCAGCCTTTTGGCGGGTAGATGGCAAATGTCCGTCTGCTCCGCCAATCAAAAAACAAAGCTCCGAACAACCGTTCAATATCCAACTTTCTATTTTGGACGCCAGCTCCGGACTGCTCATATTTTCGCCGCGCTCGTCTAAAACAATGACTTTTGCTCCATGCGGAATTGAATTTTGCAAAAATTTAGCTTCATCTTCCTGATTGGAGTTATCTTTTTCCTTAATTATAACATCCCAACCGGAACGCTTGATATATTCGGCAATTATCGCTGCTTCCGGCGAATTGCTCTTACACTTTCCGATGGCTGAGATAATAACTTTCATCTTATTCTTTGCGCATATTCGCAGCCGATTGCCACATTTTTTCTAAATTATAGAACTCGCGAACTTCCGGACGGAAAATATGCACAATCACATCAAAGGCATCTATCAAAACCCAATCAGCCTTAGTTTCACCTTCGGCAACACTGCGATGTCCGGCAGCTTTCAAATTTTCTTCAATTTTTTGGGCAATAGATGCCACATGGCGGTTAGAATTACCGCTTGCAACCACCATATAAGAAGCTATCGACGTTTTGCCGGCCAAATCAATAACCACTACATCTTCGGCTTTCATATCATCTAAGCTATCGGTGATTATTTTTAGTATTTTTTCATCTTGTTTCAGTTCTTTTTTCAATTTCATTCTCCTTTAATCAGTCCAGCGGAGACCACGGTTTCAAAGGTGTTTGCACCGCATCTTCTTCTGCTGGCTTCTCTTTTTCGCGATGTGCTCGAGTTATAAATTTATCCACTGCACTCAAACACTGCTCCAAACCTTGATGTGCTACTGCCGAGATGGCAAATACTTCATGCGAAGTTATTTGCTTTAAAGCTTGCAATTTTTCTTCCGTTTCTTCCGGTGTCAGCGAATCGATTTTATTTATAGCTATCACTTCCGGTTTATTTTTAAGCTTATCATTATACAGCTCCAATTCACGGCGAATCGTTTTATAATCAGCAACAACGTCTTCGGAAGTTCCATCCAAAATATGCAAAAATGCCGAACAACGCTCAACATGTTTCAAAAATCTGTCGCCTAATCCAACACCGTCATGAGCTCCCTCAATTAACCCTGGAATATCGGCTAAAACCATTTCTTTGGCATTAATCCATGCAACTCCCAAATGTGGATGCAATGTTGTAAACGGATAAGCAGCTATTTTAGGGCGAGCCGAAGTTACCGCCGATAAAAAAGTGGATTTTCCGGCGTTAGGCAAACCAATCAACCCAACATCGGCAATTATTTTTAAGCGCAACCACACCCAAATTTCTTCTCCCGGTGTTCCCGGTCCGGCATAGCGCGGAGCCTGATTGGTTGAAGTTTTAAAACGGGTATTTCCCAAACCGCCTTTGCCGCCTTTGGCAATCATAAAACGTTCTCCGGCCTTTACCATATCTTTAATAACGGTTACGCCGTCATCTGCAACAATTTCTGTGCCAACCGGAACTTTGATGATTAAGTCTTCGCCTTTATAACCGGTCATCTCCGAGCCCATACCTTGTTGACCCTTTTGGGCTTTGAAGTGTTGTTGGTAGCGAAAATCAATTAAAGTATTAAGGTTTTCCACTGCTTCAAAATAAACACTGCCACCATCTCCGCCATCGCCACCATTAGGACCGCCGAACTCAATAAACTTTTCACGACGAAAAGCCACGCATCCCTTACCGCCATCACCGGCTTTTATATATATCTTAGCCTGATCCAAAAACTTCATTTTCACCTCGCACCGAGACTCATACAAATATAAGGGGCAACACGGCCCCTTAATATATGCTGACTTTAAGAATTATTCGCTAACAACGGAAACATATACCTTGTCATTAGCTTTAGTCTTAAATTCTACCTTTCCTTCGGAAGTAGCAAAAATGGTGTGATCTTTACCCAAGCCGACATTCGCACCCGGATGATATTTTGTTCCGCGCTGACGAATAATGATATTGCCCGGTATTACTGCTTCACCGCCAAATTTTTTAACACCTAAACGACGACCTTCGGAGTCGCGACCGTTGTTGGAGCTACCACCTGATTTTTTATGTGCCATAATGTGTTCTCCCTAAACTTATTTACCCAAAATATCCATGATTTTAACAATCGTGATATTTTGTCTGTGACCATTTTTACGACGATAGTTTTGTCTTCTTTTCTTTTTGAAAACAATAACTTTCGCATCTTTAGCTTGTTTTAAAACAAGAGCTTTAACACTGGCTCCTTCTACCATCGGCGAACCGAAAGTATCGTCCAACGCCAAAACTTCGTTAAAAACAACTTCCTTACCTTCTTCACCGGCGATTTTTTCAATCTTCACAACATCACCTGTTGTTACATTATATTGCTTTCCGCCTGTTCTAATTACTGCGTACATATTTTTCACCTATTATTTAAACATAATATAATGCGTTGTGATATACACAAGTTTTTTAGCGCTGTCAATAAGAAAAATAACTATTTTTTCAATATTTGTGAGTTTTTATGATTTTTTCACTCAAATTATCACAGTTATGCGCTAATTTGCATATTAAACTTGAATTTTTTATTTTTGCGAGATAAATATGGTTAAAGTTTCAGATTGTGGGGCGGATATTATGTATGATGCTAATAAAATAAGGAATGATTTTCCCATACTTGCTAAAAAAATAAATAACAGGCAGATTTATTATTTAGATACTTCTGCTTCGGCGCAGAAGCCTTTCTGTGTTATTGATAAGATGCATTACATATATACCGAAGCATACGCGAATCCACATCGAGGATCATATTATTTTGCCGACGCAATCACTACCGAATTTGAAAAAGCCAGACAAACGGTTGCCGAATTTATTAATGCTCGCGAATCGCGTGAAATAATATTTACACGCAATGCAACAGAAGCTATTAACTTGGTGGCTTCTTCTTGGGGAAAAGATAATTTGCGCTCAGGTGATGAAGTTCTAATATCCGAAGCCGAACATCATGCAAACTTAGTGCCGTGGCAACAAATTTGCTTAGCAACAGGTGCCAAATTAGTGGTTACACCGGTTGACGACAACGGTAATTTTTTAGAAGATGAATTTATACAACGTCTGTCTTCAAAAACAAAAATGGTGGCTATTACAGCAATGTCTAATGTTTTGGGTACTGTCTTTCCTATTGAGCAAATTACCGAACAAGCGCATAAGGCGGGGGCAAAAGTTTTGATTGATGCTTGTCAATTTGCTGTGCATAACCATATAGATGTGCAAAATATCAAGTGCGATTTTTTGGCTTTTTCGGCGCATAAAACATACGGTCCCAGCGGAGTCGGAGCCTTATATGGTAAGGCAGAACTTTTGCAAAAAATGCCACCTTATCAATTTGGCGGAGACATGATAGACAATGTAACTTATGAACGAACAACTTTTGCTGATATTCCGGCTCGTTTTGAGGCAGGCACTCCGGCTTCGGTACAAGCCATCGGGATGGCCGAGGGTTTGCGTTATATGACAAATCTTGGTTTGGCAAACATTATGGCGCATGAAAAAGAACTTACTCAATATACCCTAATGCGTTTAAAACAAGTTCCGAACCTCAAAATTGTCGGACAGGCAAAAAATCGTGGCGGAGTGTTTAGCTTTGCAATTGCCGATATACATCCGCAAGATATTGCCTTTATACTGAACAAAGAAAATGTATTCATCCGAACCGGACATCACTGCGCACAACCGATTGTGAATCGTATGGGATATACATCTTTGGCTCGCGCTTCACTCGGATTATATTCCACCACAGAAGATATTGATGCACTTGTAGAAGCCTTATTAAAAGCGGAAAAATTTTTTAGAGAAAACTAATGAATATTGAAAATGAAAACGAAAATATAACAGATGAAGAAGAAAAAATTATAGGGGCAACAGAAAGCCGGCTGTTACAAGCAATGGCAATGGCCGACGAAAATGCCGATGATGCAGGTACTATGCCTTTGCAGGATTTTATTGCTTATGCCGGAAAAGAATTATCTGCCGAAAGTGAAAAAGCTAAAATGTATGATATAATACAAGCCATTCGCACGGTAAGTGATCCGGAAATTCCGCTTAATGTTTATGATATGGGACTTATTTATAAAATAAACCAAACTGATAACGGCGATTTATTTATAGATATGACTCTAACCGCCCCAACCTGCCCTATTGCCGGTGTTTTGCCGCAACAGGTTGCCGACGCGGCCGCTGCTGTTTCCGGAGTAGGAAAAGTTGAGGTTAAGTTAATATGGGAGCCGGCGTGGACTCCCGACAGAATGACCGATGAAGCAAAAGAAATGTTGGAGCTATTATAGATGAGCATAGATGATTTAATAGATAATTTTGCTTTTTTTGATTGTTGGGAAGACAAGTATCAGTATGTAATTGACTTGGGGCGTCAACTTGAACCTTTGGAAGATGAATATAAGTGCGAGCAATGGAAAATAAAGGGATGTCAATCGCAAGTGTGGTTAGTGCCGCAATTTAATGATTCGCATATTCATTTTCGCGGCGATAGTGATGCTATTTTGGTAAAAGGAATCATTGCCATTGTTCTGCTGATTTATAATGACAAGACAAAAGATGAAATAAAACGTATTGATATTGCGCAAATTTTTGCTAAATTAGGGTTAGAAGAAAACTTGACTCCAAGTCGACGTAACGGTATGATGTCGATGGTGGCTAAAATAAAAGAATATGCCGATATGATATAGGGGACTGTCATGAATATCCATGAATATCAAGCAAAAAAAGTTTTGGCGCAATACGGTATTAATGTGCCCAAAGGGGGTATAGCTTATACTCCGGCAGAAGCAAAGCGCGTGGCGCAAAAAATATCGGCACGCGGTCCGTGGATGCTAAAAGCTCAAATACAAGCCGGTGCTCGTGCCAACGGATATTTTTCGGGTAAAAAAGGCGGTAAGGGAGGAATTAGGCAAATTACGCAAATAGCCAATATTCCTAATGAAGCTTCGCAGATGCTTAATAAAACGCTTATTACCAGTCAGACCGGACCCCACGGACGATTGGTAAGCAAGGTATATGTTGAAGAATTTGCCGATGTAAAGCACTTATTTTACGCCGGTATGATTATAGATAGCTCTGCTCCGGCGATAACCTTGTTAATTTCTGATGATATTATTGAAAACATCATTCAATTTGCTGATATGGGAAAAGGCAAATTTTTACGAATTCCTTTGCATTATGATAAGGGAATAAGCGATGAAAAAATTTATGAAATTCTAAATTTTCTGTCGCTGGATAAAAGTTATTTACAAAGTTTTCACGACTTTTTCGGAAAAGTGTTGTTTACATTTATTAACTTAGATGCCACAATGATAGAAATAAATCCGGTGGGAATAACCCCTGAGAAGAAGCTGTTGGCGATTGACGCCAAAATAAATTTTGATGACAACGCATTGTTTCGACATCCGGATATAGTGAAAATGCACGACGATTATGAAGAAGACGAGCGCACATTAAGAGCCAAAAGGTACGGTTTCCAATATAACGAATTTAACGGTAATATCGGCTGCATTATAAACGGCGAAGGGTTAGCTTTGGCTGCTATGGATACTATAAAATCACACGGTGGAGGTTTGGCGTGTTCCCTTAACATTAAAGGCGGAGTAGACAAAGAAAAAATTGCCAACGGCATTAAATTGATTATGACAAATCCGCGTATTGAAGGCGTTTTTATCAACATTTTAGGCGGATTTATGCGTTGTAATATGATTGCCGAGGGGATTATCAGCGCTTCACAGGATGTTGGATTAAGCGTTCCGATGGTGGTGCGTTTTGAAGGCACCAACAAAGAAGAAGCCATTGCTATTTTGCAGCAATCTAATCTGCCGGTTATCTTTGCCGAAAACACAGATGAAGCAGCAGAAAAACTTATTGCTCAAATGGAGGTAAATGACTGATGTCTGTTTTAGCAAATAAAAATACTCGAATATTAGTTCAAGGCATTACCGGAACTCAAGCTTCATTCCATGTCAGACGTGCTCTTGCCGGCGGAACACAGATTGTTGCCGGAACATCACCTAAACGTGGTGGAGAAGAATATTTCGGATTACCGGTGTTTAATAATCTGCGAGAGGCAAAAAAACAAATAGAGTTTGATTCCTGTGTGCAGTTTGTTCCGGCAATGGGAGTTAAAGCAGCCATGCGTGAAGCCGTAGAAGCCGAAGTTGAATTGGTTGTTTCTATTGCACAAGGGGTTCCGGTGCACGATATGCTGGAAATAAAATCTATGCTTAAAGGTTCCAAAACTATGATGATCGGACCGAATACTCCGGGAATTATCACTCCGGAAGAAGCAAGTTTAGGTATTTTTCCGGAAAATATTGTCAGTAAAGGATGTATCGGTATAATATCACGCGCTTCAACTTTATCGTATGAGGCTGTTTTAGAAACACAGGAGTTCGGGCAATCAACCGTTATCGGTTTGGGTGATGATATGATTATTGGTTCGGATTATCGTGAGATTATGCAACGTTTTATGGCAGACGAAGCCACAAAAGCCTTAGTTATAATAGGCAAAGCCGACAATTCTTATGAACAAGCGGCAGCAGAATATTATGCCTCGTTGGAAAATAAAAAACCGGTGGTTGCCTTTGTTGCCGGAATTGCTCTGCCCTATGGTCATACAATGGGATATGCCCATGATATTATCACCCATGGACGTGTAACTGTTACCGACAAGAAAAATATTATGCGCGAATCCGGCATGATTGTAGTGGACAATATAAACGATATTCATAAAGCTTTGGCGGATTTGCATTTATAATGGGACTTTTACAAAATTTTATCAGTTTAATATTACCACCGCGTTGTATAAAATGCGGAAAAGTATTGGACGGACATAATGGTTTGTGCGCTGAATGTTTCGGCAAAATAGATTTTATCAGTGCTCCGATGTGTTATTGTTGTGGAAGACCATTTGATTCCGCCGCACACATAAAATATAATGCTAAACAATGTTGTGCAAATTGTTTGAAAAAGAAAAGACATCTGTTTGTCATGCAACGTAGTGCCTTTATTTATAATGACGAATCTAAAAATATGATTCTTGATTTGAAGTTTCGCGACAAAACTTTTGCTGCACCGGTATTGGCGAATATGCTGTTTGCTGCCGGAAGAGATATTTGGGAACAAAAGCCTGATTTGATTGTGCCGGTGCCGATTCATTATTTGCGGATGTTAAAAAGGCGTTATAATCAATCCGCCTTGTTGGTTAAATATTTGAGTCCGCGTGCCGGAGTTATGGCAGATTACACATCACTTATTCGCCACGAAAACACCATACCGCAAGTGCAACTTTCCGGTGAAGCAAGGCGCAAAAATTTAACCACCGCGTTTATGGTCAAATATCCGCAAAATATTAAAGGCAAAAAGATTGTGTTGATAGATGATGTTGCCACCACAGGCTCTACTTTGAATGAATGCGCCAAAGTTTTGCATCGTGCCGGAGCCAAGGCGGTTTATTCCATAACCTTGGCTCGCACAGAAAAGTAATATTATTTGAAAGATACTGAGAATACAATATTGTAATTTTTTGATGTTATATTTGAACACCTCAGACAAGTTACCTTATCTTATGCCTATGATAACACAAAAAAAACAAAAGTCAAACAAAAATTTTTATGTTCGGCCAAAACTTAAAAATCCGCTATGCTGAGAGAAACAAATAAACTTGTGGTATTATCACATACAGATTAAAACTCATCTTCTGTCAGTTGCAGTTTTTTCTTTTTAGGAAGCTTAAACACACCATGATCAAGCATACTGTAAGTATCATCTGCCGTAACGATAATATGATCGCCAAAATCCACATTAAACAAAGAGCATGCTTCTATAATAAAGTTTGTTACAGCAATATCAGCATCCGAAGGTCTGGCTATACCAGATGGATGATTATGTGCTAAATAAACGATTTTGGCGCGATATTGATAAGCTCCGACAAACAATTCTCGCGGATAAATTGCCGTTGAATCAATGGTTCCGCTGGATATTTGTTTTTCGCCCAAATAGCGCATTTTTGCATCAAAATAAAAAATCCACAACTCTTCAATCGGTTTGAAACCGATTTTTTCTTTCAGCATTTCTTCAAACTGAATGCGATTGGTAACAGCATCACAATCAGGATCATACAAAAATTGCGCCGATAGCCGCAAATTGCAAGCATTAACCACTTCAAACAAGGCAATAACGTTGTCGGAGAGCTTAAAATCTTCCTTTAATTCCAAATGCGACGCATGCAAAACTTTAAGCAAACTTTTATAGCGATGTAATAATTTTTTAGCCAACGGTTTTACATCTTTACGCGGAATAACCATAGTCAGCATAAGCTCTAATATTTCATAATCAGGCATACTGGCTCCGTTATCCTTTAAGAATCTCTCTCGCAGTCTTTTACGATGACCTATATAATCAGGTATTTCCACGGTAGTTTCAGTATGTGTAGTCATAAATAGTTCCTTCAATAATTATTTGTAAGGAGGCTTATCCAAATTTTTGGGAGAATAAGTGAAAACTTCTGCTCCGTTTTTAGTAACTCCCATAGAATGTTCAAACTGTGCGGACCAAGAATGATCACAGGTTACGGCGGTCCAACCGTTAGAAAGGATAACACCGTCTTTTTTACCCATATTAATCATCGGTTCAATAGTAAAAAACATACCTTCTTCCATAATCGGACCGGTTCCCTTGCGACCGCAGTGCATAACGTTAGGTGCATCATGAAAAACCTTACCCAAACCGTGACCGCAAAACATATCTACTACCGAATAACCGTATTTATGAGCATACTCTTCAATTACGGCACCAATATCGCCAAAATGCGCCCCCGGTTTTACAACATCAATACCGCGCATCAAACATTCGTATGTAACTTCACACAAGCGTTTTCCCTTAATTTTTGGCTTGCCGGCAAAATACATCCGGCTGGTATCGCCATAATAGCCGTCAACAATGGCTGTTACATCTATGTTTAAAATATCTCCGTCTGCAAGCTTGCGCTCATAATCCGGAATACCATGACAAATCACCTGATTGATGGAAATACAAACAGATTTAGGATAACCGTTATACCCCAAACATGCCGGAATTGCACCCTTGCTTTCCATAAACTCGCGACATAAATCATCTAACTCGCCGGTGCTTACTCCCACTTGCACAAAATCGGTTATATAGTCCAAACACTCGGCCGCCACTTTTCCGGCCTTACGCATACCGATAAAATCGGCTTCCTCATCATATATTTTTATTCCCTGTTTGTTTGTATACATTAAAAACACTCCTAACTGATTTTGCTATTAGCGCAAAAAGATAAAAAAAACAAGAGATAAGTTATCGAGGTGTGATAATTTTTGGCAGATTTTGTAAAAAAATTTTGTTTTTAATTATGCACGCAAAAAAACCGCCGGCGCATATATAAAAACGTCAGCGGAAAAACATTAAGCGAGGACTAAAAATTATACATTACACCATTAAGATCAACCACCGCCCAATTAAGATATGCGGCGAACAACAGCCATAATTGATACGGCACAAGCAGCCACATTGCAGTTTTGTTCAAACGGTAAAACATACGCATCATAAACATATTAACAAAGTTTAGCACTACCAATATGGCAAAACCCACCAAAAAATAACCATTGGCAAAAAACACATAACACCATAAAACCTGCAAAAACATATTCATGGTAAACATTTGCGCCGCCGGACGTATGGCTGCTTTATCAGAATGATTTAGAATCATATCAAATGAAATTATCAACAAAACATAAAGAAACAACCAAACAAACGGAAAAACATAATCCGGCGGATTTATGGCCGAAAGCTGCAAATTACCGTAAAACGACTCCATACCTATTCCATTAAAATAACTGGAAATTGCAGCGGTAATCCCAACTAAAAACAGACTGTATAAAAAGTTATAAAAAGGTTTCTCAAACATATATTTTCTCCTTGTGGAAAAAATATATGTTTGAAAAATCATTTTTCAATTGTAAGATTTTGCAAAACCGCTTCAACCAACGGAATAATTTTTTGCATATTAACTTCAACATCTTTGGCCGATGTATCAATAATAACAGCATCATCTGCCGGTTTGAGCGGAGCGGCAGAACGATTGCTGTCGCGCTCATCACGAGCTTTCATATCTTGCAAAACTTTTTCGTAGGTGGTGGCTATACCCTTAGATAAAAATTCTTCATAACGGCGTTGAGCACGTATTTCAGTAGAAGCACTGACAAATAACTTTAAATCGGCATTAGGACAAACAACCGTTCCTGTATCACGACCGTCATAAACAACTCCTTTTGCCGGCGAGCCATCGGCAAATACCGGATTTAGCGCAAAATCTTGCTGCATTTTCAATAAAGCGGCTCGAACATCCGGATATGCAGAAACAACTGACGCCGCATTGCTCCCCACATCGGAGCGAAAATCTTTATGCGCGGCAAGTTCCATCATTTTAGGGAAAGTAAGTGTGCGAGCAAACTCCGCCGCTTTTGCCTGATCTTTCAAATCACAACCGGTCAAAACCATTTGCAACCCAACTGCACGATATACCATTCCGGTATCAAAATAAGCCAACCTATATTTTTTTGCCAAATAATTACAAAATGTGCCCTTTCCTGCCGCTGCCGGTCCGTCAATTGTTATAATCATCACTTTATCCCGTTATTAAATTGCATTTTTATGTTTTCTTTAACATATTTTTGCGTATAATAGGGAATAAATTTGAGTTTATACCATATTTTTTATGTTTACCGGATTAAGGAGAGATAAAAATGAAGTTTTTAATTGCCGATGATCATGAACTGTTTTTACAGGGCTTAGAGTTCGTTTTGCATAAAGAATATGCTAAGGCGGAAATAGTTTTGGCTAACAGTTATAGTGCAATTTTTGATGTTTTAAAAAAACAAAAAGACTTCGATTTAATTTTAACCGACTTGGCTATGCCGGGGGCAAATTGGTTTGAAGCACTGGAAAAAATACATCATGACTGTCCGGAAGTTCCGATAATTATTATTTCAGCCGTTTTTGATAAAGATATTCTGCAAAAAACTTTTGATATTGGCGTTTCCGGATATATTTCAAAATCTTTCCCGAACAGTTTGATTATCAGTGCAATCAATTTAGTTTTGGCGGGCGGTATGTATATTCCACCGGAAATATTGCAAATGAGTATGAATGTTTCGCCGGAACCGATGCGCAATTTAATAAAAGATTTGAATGAAACAAAAAAGCCAAAGCGTGCCGACGGTAATATCCTCACACCACGACAAACCGAGGTTCTGCAATGTTTGGCAAAGGGACTTTCTAACAAACAAATTGCCTATGAGTTGGGTTTGAGCGAAGGGACGGTTAAGATTCATATTACCCTTTTGATGCGCACTTTGGAAGTAAGTAACCGTGTTGCTGCTATTCTTGAGGGAAAAAAATTGGGTATTTTGCAAAATGAGTAATTGGAGAGCGCAAAGTGGGAAAAATAAATGAATTGCCTCCTTATATGAGTATATTAGGCAACAAAGTTTATGCCAGCCGAAAGTGGAGCGCCGTTTTGGATGATCCTCGCATCGCCGGTCTTTCTTATTTTGGCGCACAAAATAAAATCTTGAAAGATTTGTGGCACGATATAAATCGCAATTCACACGTATTACAAATCGGTCTGACTTTTGGCAATGAAATAATCACCGTTTACGGCAAAGTACATTTGCAAGGTAAATTGGATATTTTCGATATATCGCAAACACAAATAGATTTTGCCCGCGAGCGTTACAGCCACCGCGAAATGGAAATCATTAAATATGATGCAACTCAGGTATGGTATGAAAAATATGATATAATAATTTGCTATAATTTATTACACGAGTTGCCGCTAAAAACGCGCAAAATAGTTATGGATAACGTGTTAGACGGGTTAACTAACGGTGGCAAGGCAATTTTTGTAGATTATGCTAAGCCGAAATGGTGGAATCCGCTGCGTTGGCCGCTTTTATGGTATAATCGTTTATATCGTCCGTTTACCGAGAGCCTGTGGGAACAACCGATAGAAAATTTTTGCAGTAACAAAGACGATTTTCGTTGGAATCATACTTATTATCACGGCGGAATGTATCAAAAAACCATCGCGGTGAAAAAAATATTAAGCAGTGAAGACATCGTTAAATTGACCAAGTTTTTCCGTAATATAGGCTGATTTCGATTAATCTTGCAAAAATCAAGTTATCTTAGTAACGAGCGAAATTTTTATTTTTTGTTGCATCTTTAATTTTTTTATTGACAAAATTACAAAACAATGTATATTAGAGTTTATATTCATGTATAATTTAAATATTATTGCCTATGCACAAAAACAATTTTCTTCCATTAATTATGGAAAACAAAGTATCTGAGCTTACTAAAAGGGTGTTTAATCAGAAGTTGACGGCGGGAGCAAAGTCATCTTTTGTCGAACCTCTTTCAGAGGAAGAAGAAAACTCCGTATTGAAACAGTTATTTGCCGCAGATAATAATATTCGCGAAGAATGGCTGTTTTTTGTTAAGGAGTATCTTCAGCATTATCCCGGCTTTATAAGCACTGATCGTATTTTGGTAAACAATCTTGCCAATTCCGATGCCGTTTATCTCATTGTCATTTCTGTCTCCCGATATGGCTATACAAATGAAATCGGTAGCAAGATCTGCGATTATGCCGCAACAGCCGATGAGGAAACTCAGGTAAAATTGTTGTCCTTGCTTTGTGAAAATGGCCGCATATTCTATGCCGACATTCATAGCAAGCTCGAAAGTATTGACATGCGACGGAAAGAAAAGAACTTACCTGATCTTGATTTTGCAAAATCATACATCCAGGGAATCTCATCTTACCGTGAATTAGGTGGAGTGCTTAGCCATAAAGGCTAAACACTCTTTTTTATGTTCTGACATTTGTTAAGAATCGAAGAGCTTATTCATTTTTGCAAAAATCGGCCGGCGCTTAATAAAAGGCGTCGGCTTTATTTTGCCTCATTCAGCATTTTTTCTAAAATTTTTCCGGACTTGATATATTCCGCAAGTGCCGAATTGAACAACGCTGCAATTTTACCGGATGCCGGACCAACTTTACGCCTCTCGGAAACTATTTTGTTTATCTTGTTCAGTTCATCTTTGGGTGATACGGTCTGCATTGTCGGATTACGCGGTTCCGGACATTCATTCAAATACAAGTTTTCAAACGAAAATCTTACGCCTTCCAAATAATTCAAAAACGCAAAACATTCTATGCACTTTTGCGTTGCACGATAAACGGCGACAGACTTTTCCGCCCCCTTTATTTCGTGTTGCTTTTTATAGGCCGCCAAATTGCTCTTATATACATCCAAACCGGCCATTCTGTTTTGCGCCAACGCCAATAATTCAGGCTTTTTGGCCAAAGATTGCAATATTTTTAACAAATGATGCAAATAAACATTACACAAGCGAACGCCGGAAGCACTCCACCGATGATTTAAGCCGCGAAGAGTGCGCGTTTGTAAAAAATCATCAGGCAAAGTATCATAAACTTTAAGAATTTGCACAGCCTCACACAAATAAGATATGAAACGTTTTTTATTGAACCAATACACAATGCTGATACGCCGAGTCAAACGCAAAAAACGCTCATAAACCGACACAAATTCATAAAGTTTTGCCAAATCCCAATTAAGCAAATTATTTTCAGCAAACTTTAAGGTATTTTGCATAAGTATATCATGTTTGTTTTTCATATCCTTTGCCTGCCAAGCAAAATCCGCCGGAATTATGGCTGCCAAAATTTTTTTCTTTTGCGCCGCTTGTCGGCTTATCTCTTGCAAATCAAGACGTTGCTTAAATTCTCCGGCTTCCGGCATATTGTCAGGAACAACGATATTTTCGTGAAGATAATGTTTAAATATCTGATATTGTGCCAATATTTCTTCATTTCGCTTAAAATCGAATCGAATTAAATTCTCTTGTTTTTTTATGTATGAAAAAGGTATGTAAACAGGCGAAAATACTTTTTCATTCAAATCAACCAAAATAAAATGATCTGACCATGCCAAAGTATTGAACAACAACAAATCGCTCTCCTTGCGAATCAGCGGATGAGCAAAAGCTTGTTTCAGCGCATTCTCCAAAAACTCTTTATCTTCCATAATTTCCTCGCTTTGCCGAATATAGCAAAACAAGAGTTATTATTTGGTTAAAACATGGTAAAAAAAATTAAAAACCGCCGGCTATTTTTTTAGCGTTTGTAAAATTGCAAACGGGTTATTTTTTTCTTCCGGCTCTATGGTTGCATATTCTGAAAAATCAAATTTTTCTCCTTTGGCACGTGGATAATCATCCATACAAAGCGCCACCTGTTCAAGGGCAATATCCGCTAAATTAATTTCATCATTTTCGATAATATCCGGCACATCATCATTAATACCGGCTTCCATTTCGTGAATATCTTTATAAGTCGCTTTGGTATCATAAAAAAGCTCAAAAGAATTATTGATATGTTGCTTAAAGTTTTTCAAACTTATCACACTTTGCAGAATCAAATCTGTTTCAACTTTGCCCCATACTCGCAGTAAATTATCTCTGTTTTCAAATTTCAGAAAAATTTCCGCACTAAAATTTTTCACATCCACAACCTGTAAAATTTCCCTGATATCCGCTAATTCATCCTTATCGGCAGATAAATTGAAAGTATATTTCGTTTGTTTTAATTCACTGATTTTGAGAGGATATGAAAATTTTTTTTGCATTCTTAAATCCTTGTGCTATATATAAAGATATGATTATAAATATAAGGAATATTAAATATGTCAATACGTAAAATGTTTTTTATTGCATTGCTTAGTGTATCTTCGGCTTGTTCCTCCGATTTATTTTTGGATAGTAACGGAAATATGCCGGACAAAAGTAAAATTGAACAAATACATTTAGGACAAAGTAAAGATACGGTTTACAGCATTCTTGGCGCTCCGAGTTCAATCAGCGGTTTAAGCGACGATCATTGGATTTATATGTCTTCCGGAGTTAAAAAGGTAGCGTTTATGCGGCCGCAAGAAGTGGAACGTCAGGTGTTGGCAATAACTTTTGATAACGATCAGGTTAGCAAGATAGATAAAAAAACTTTAGCTGACGGTAATGATATAAAAATAGATGAAGAAGAAACACAATCCACCGAACGCGAACAAGGATTTTTCAAAAAATACTTCGGTGGAGTGGGAACATATATGCCGTTTGGCGGAGATAAAAATTCAAAAGGACTATAAAATTGACTACGGAACTGATAAACGAATTGCCGGAAGTGTTGGCACATTTTGATATTTTCGGCAAAGTGGTAAATGTAACGCAAGGACCATTAATCACCGATGTGGAAGTTGAGCTTGAAAAAGGTTCAAAATTTGCCGCAGTAGAAAAATCTATCAAAGATATTGCCCGAGAATTGGGAATAAGCGGAATTCGCGTGGCCATGATTCCCAATTCAAAGAATATAAGTTTTGAATTGCCACAGGAAAAACCACAGAGTGTGCCTTTTTCTCAGGTGCTGAAAGACGATGTTTTTAAGGAGGCCGACTACGCCTTACCTATTTGTGTCGGAGTAAATATGCACGGTAAGCCGCTTATGAAAGATTTAAGCAAAATGCCCCATCTGTTGGTAGCCGGCACAACCGGTTCCGGTAAATCTGTCGGGCTTAATTCGTTTATTTTATCGCTGATTAACAAAAAAACACCGGATGAACTGCAATTTGTTTTGATAGATCCTAAACGTATTGAATTCAGTATGTATAACAAACAAAAATATATGCTGTTACCGGTAATTACGGAAATGAGCGAGGCGGCGCAATGTTTACAAAACTTGTGTGCAGAAATGGATACACGTTATGCCATTTTTGAGCAAAATATGGTACGCAACATCGGAGAATATGTCGCCAAGGGCAAAAAGATGCCGTATATTGTTTGTGTTATTGACGAATTTGCCGATTTGATGATGTTTGACAAAGCCGTTGAAAAGCAAGTGCAACGTTTGGCACAAAAGGCACGTGCCGCCGGAATCCACCTAATGATAGCAACTCAACGTCCATCGGTTAATGTTATTACCGGAACAGTTAAAGCCAACCTTCCGACCAGACTTTCGTATAAAGTTTCTTCCGCCACAGATTCCATGACTATTTTGAATACTACCGGTGCGGAAGATTTGATCGGACGTGGTGATTCTCTTCTGCTTGAAGAAAACGGAACATTAACCCGTATTTTGGGTGCTTATGTTTCTAATGACGATATTATGCAGATGTTAGAACCGTATCGTTGCGAAATGGAAGAAAAAAAATTGAGCATTGCCACAGTTGAAGACACTGCAAATTCTGCGGAAAATATTGAATATGCACCGGAAAAAAAGAAAAGTCTTTGGTCGCGTATTGCTGATTTTTGGGACAGAATCGGCAGACGTAACCAAACGCGGATTATCAACTGGATAATCACTGCTGTTATGGCGGCATTCGGCTTTAAGGCATCATCTTCAAACGGAACAACAAGACGCCGCAAGACGACTTCAATTTCAGCCACCGCTAAAAAAGAAATCGCCAGACAAGTACTTAAATCTTTGAAAAAAAAGTAAATTGAGATAAATTTAAAGAAAGGATTTTTCGCATTTGTTAAAATATTTTGAGAAACTTTATAAATATCATCATCATACCTTCCTCAGAATAAATATATGAGTCATCAGTGTTTTGATAATAAAGAGTTATCAAATTACCGGCACTTTTGTTTGTTTTTATATTAATGAGATACTCATATACAGTGAAATTATTTGGCATGATTAACAAGAATGAAACAATAATTGTTAATATGATGAACATTTTTTGATATAATTTATTTTTTATCATTACGCCGATCTTTCCTCTACATAAAAACAAACCGCCTGAGCTGGCGGCAGGGGAGTTCGCGAATCATGCTATTATAAGTGATCCCGTCAATTTTTAGGATTGTTCCCTGAACATCTACTGACGGCTCCCCGACCAGATCGGAGATCTATATCTTATCACATAACGCAGAAGTCAAATATTTTTTGTAAAAACGTAAGACTATGTTCGCAAAAAAGGGCTGTTTGCACAGCCCTTTTGCCTTTTCAATTAGAGGTTACCGGCATTTATAACAACTATATTCGCCTACCGAAACAGAATCTTCAAAATCAACACCGTTTAGGCAAACATTATCAGAAATCATACCTTCATCATAAGCATAAGGAGATATGCCATAACCGGTAGGGCATGATACTTTGCAGGTATAACAAGCGGCCTGTGAATGATTGCTTTTTGTTAATATTCCTCCGGATTCGCAAGTGCTGACTTCGGTTGAATAGCCGCGTTCGCACTCACGGAAATACAAACCCATAATTGCCTGACCTTTAAACTTTCCACCCTCTACTGTGCAGTGTCCATCATATTTATGGTCATAATGTTTAATCCATAAATAATCTGCATCGGAAAAAGTTGCGGAAGATGAAGCATCTAAAACTTCTGCGCCACTTGCTTTAATTTCCAAATAAGGCACATCATCAAGCAATGTTTCGGTAAATTCTTTAAGTGCAGCAACCGAAGCACTTAAATCATCGTTGCTGATATACCCGTCCAACATGCCGTTATAAGCTTCATTACCAACTTTAATGTTGGACCATGCGAAGTCGTGATCTCGTTTTAACGGCAAACGGATATTGCCGCCGGATAACCATTGCTGCTTGGTCATAGAGGAAATATAAACACGAGAAGCTGTGAAAAAGTCCTCATAAACCGGTTCAACAAACACACCGCTTGGCAACATATCTTGTTTTATGGTAGCAAAGTTCAGAATAACCGCAGAGTCATCATCTTTGCTGAAAGTTGAAGAGGCATAATTAATCTCACACTTTAACTGAGTACATTTTTTGCAAGGCAATCCGCCGGCATAACCATTATTTTCAACTCCCCAGCCAATATCGCAAGTATCGATAGATGTGCTAAATCCGGTAGGACAGGATTTTTCCGCACACTTTGTGCATTCTTTGCCGTCAGACATACCGTTAGACACTAATTCATAACCACTGGCATCATCACAAACTTTTGAGGAGGTTGTAAATCCGGTAGGGCAAGTATTAGCAACACACTTGGCGCAGGCCTCACCGCCAGAGGAGCCATTATAATCCAAATGATACCCCTCTTCAGTTTCACAACTTACACCTGAAACTTTAGCATAACCAGAAGGGCACTGGCTAGGAGTGCACTCATAATAAAGTTCCCCATCACATTCTAAACACGGAGAATCGCATGACCATCCATCTCCTTCCGGTCTTTGAGGTGAGCCTTTGCAATGATGCTGATCTTCGCCGTTGCCGTAACAAATTTCGTCACCGGAATAACCCACGGCACTATATAACAAACAAAGATTACTTTCGTTTACAGTGGATGAGCCCTCAGGACAGTCTTTTTTCTCACAATAGTAATATGTTTTTCCACCACTTACACAGGTTTCGCATTCTTTCCAGCCTTCTCCCACTTTTTCTTCTTCTTCAAATTTTTCATCACATACATTGATTGTGCACTTATAGTGAGTACCGCTGGCATCTTCGCACGAATCGCAAATCCACCCCGGAATGGAACTCTTATCGGTATCATCGTATCCCTCGCAATTTCCGGTCGGTTCGTCGGAAGTTATGTCTGTGTCGCATTCACCATAGGGCAAAAAGCAAACCTCTGCCCGAGCAGATGACACGCCAAACGCAACAATCGACAACACAGTAAAGGTTAACAAAATCGCCTTGTCAGAAAATGAAAACAATCTTTTTTGTAACATATTTGATCTCCTCTTTTTCTTATTTGTCCAAAGTATAGCACACTTTTTTTCAAAATGCACTACTTTTTTTCAAAAAACAGCAATTTTCTTAAAATCAGCAATGAATCAAGTATTTATTTTGTATTTTATCTGCTTATCGAAGATGAAATTTGCCATTTTTTAGCTGTTAACGATGAAAAAATATTGACAAAATAAGGAACATCTATCAAAATCGTGCACAGGATTCGCATTTTGATTGTGTTACAACGTCAAAAAATTCTTGCAAAGCTATAAAATTGTTCTATAATGCTTCTATAATATTTGAGGAACAAAAAAATGGATTACACTGTTTTAGCATATATTGTTGGCGGAGTTGTTGCGCTGTGGCTGATTAAGTTTATAATAAAACTGCCATTTTACTTGATTTCGCTGGCCATTTTGAGCGCGACGGCATATGCTGCATATAAGTTTATCTGGCCGCTTTTACAAGATGTTATGTAATTAAATACGAGTGGAAAAATAGTATTCAACGGCTTTATCCAAATAGCCGAGCATTTTGTTGTAATTATCCGGTAGGTTGGTTATTTTATACGGATCCTCAGTGTCAAAATTATAGAGAAAATATTTGAGAATTTTTCCATAAACGGAGTTAATTTGCTGTGCGGTTCGGCTGATTTCAACTTCGCTTTCCGCCAAAGAGTTAATGCTTTCATAAAGTTTGCGAAAGGCATCTTTATTGAATAAGGATTTTTCCTTCAAATAATAAACAAAACTTTCGTTTTCTGCTTTATAATTATCTTCCAATATTTTTTTTGCATCCATATCTACCCTCCGATTATGCAATATATCACTCAAAAAAAAGTTTAGTCAATAAAAATTTCATGGAATATATCGGCTGTGATAAATTAAAAAATTTTTTACATAATTAGACAAAAAGGTGTTGCATTTTTTATAAAATGTGCTATACTTACTTGTATAAGATAAAACAAAGGTTTTAGCCATGGATAAAGCTGATAAACGAAGTGTAGTAGTTTTGGATATTGATGGGGTTGTCAATTCGTATTCAAACCAAAAGTTTTATGCGCGTTTTATATACAGTGCAATGCGTAATTTAGCCAAAATTCACGGCAGGAGAAAGCTTCTGCAAGCGTGGCCGAAAATGCAAAAATGTGGAGGAGCCAACGCACTGTTTAAGTTTGCACGTATATATTCCGGCAATGAACAGAGATTTAATGACTTCACAAAAAGAATGGTTGAAGATCTTAATTTTGAGGATATACCTTATGATGCCTCTGTTAGTGCCATGTTGAAACGTTTGCAAAACTATGGAGAAATAACAGTGCGTAGCGACGGTTTAACCGCGATTGCTGCTGCGGTTTGGCAAAGAGTAATAGAAAACAGACCGGCGGATGAAATTAAAAAAGAGCTCTTAGCGCACGAGAGTTTGCCAAAGCAAATAACTATAAATTTTGAAAAACATAGCGTAAATATCAGCGGAATCGAAGATAATGACATGGAAACCAAAACCAATATCCAAAGTTGGCAAAATTTTTCTGAACGCTATAATATTGATTTAAGCAGGTCTGTGCTGATTGATGACAGTAAATCAAATAATAAAGTAGCTGAACAATTGGGAATGAAAACAATTTTGGTCAGTAAGCTGGATAGCTTTTTGCAAAAAACGATTTTTCATGGTTCGCAGAATAAAACATTATCTGATATTTTGGGAACTCCGGTATCTGAGGCATTGCGGCGTTGCAAATTAGCATATGGTCAAAAGGTTGATATGGCTCTTTTGTTCAGCGTTATTACGGATTATCCGAAAAAGCAACTGTTGCAGAAGCTCAAAAAAGCAAAGCTTAATCAAGATGTATCGCCATTAGTACAGGGAAACTGGTTGAAATACAAATTTAAGAAGCTTCGCGATAAAATAAGTTATTGTTATTCTACAAACAACATACCGGATTCCGCATCGGATAAATTGGTAACAACACCGAAAAATAAACCTGTTGAGAATACCAAAGTTTCCCGATTTTTCCACGTTTTTAAACGGGAATGAAAATTTTTAGTATGTAATTTGTATATTGTTGGCAGTTTTTGTATCAATAGTTGTCAACTTCCGGCCGCCTTTATCGGGCGGTTGTTTTAATATAGTATCAACAACAATGAAAGGAAGTTTACATTGAATGTTATAAATCTTATAAAACAGCCGTCTTTAACAAGTCGACTGTTTTATTTTTCTCCGAAAAATACCTATGCAAAAAAATATCCTAAGGCATTGTTAATTTTTTAAACTTTTTTACCCCATAATATCGTTTTGATTTTACGCAATATTTTATTTTTGCCTTAAAACTTTTTTCGAACAAAAAGCGAACAATTAAATTTTTACTAAAATTTCCCATTGAATCCCATAAAATACCATGCTATACCATTAGTAATAGTTGGTAATAGTTCAAGGAATCTGACATGAGGAAAGTTTTTCTCTTTATGGATACCATAATAAACAAGGTCGACGCCAAAGGGCGCGTTTCCTTGCCGTCAGATTACCGGGCCATAGTTAAAGAGTTATCCAGTGAAATAGTTTGTTACCGCAGTTTATCCGCGCCTTGTATTGAAGGTTGTTTGGAAGAAACCTTGGACAAACTTGCTACCGACATTGAAAATGCTACCGACTTTTTTTCGGAAACACAGGACAATTTAACCAATTTAGTGTTCGGGGATGCTCGTCGCTTTACATTTGACAGCACCGGACGAATAAATTTAAGTGAAAAACTTTTACAACACGCGCAAATTACTGATACGGCCGTGTTTGTCGGCAAAGGTCGTAAGTTCCAAATTTGGAATCCTCAAAATTGGCAAAAAGAAGAAGCTCGGATTCGTGCCGAAGTATTGAAAAACCGTCCTTCACTCAACATTAAACGTGAGGCAGAATAATGACGGAACTAAAAAGCAGACATATTCCGGTTATGTTAGGTGAGGTTTTACAGGCCTTAAACCCACAGAATGGGGAAGTTTATGTTGATGCGACTTTCGGAAACGGCGGGTATTCAAAAGCTATATTAGAATCTGCCAACTGCAAAGTTATTGCCATTGATCGAGATCCAACCGTGAAAACACGCGCTAATGAAATGAAAAACATGTATGGCGAACGCTTTGATTTTAGAGCCGGTTGTTTTGGTAATTTTGCCGATTTAGTGCCGGAAAAAATAAACGGAGCAGTGTTTGATATTGGTGTTTCTTCCATGCAGTTTGATGATGCCGAACGCGGTTTTTCTTTTGCCAAAGAGGCAAAGCTTGATATGCGTATGTCGTGCGAGGGAATTTCTGCCCAAGATATTGTTAATAATTATGGCGAAAAAGAATTAGCCGATTTGCTTTATCAATACGGTGATGAGCGTAAGTCGCGGCAAATTGCGCAAAAAATTGTTGATTATAGGCGCCATAAATATATTGAAAGCACGACAGAGTTAGCCGAAATTGTTTATACGGTTATTCATAAGCACCATGGTGAAATAGATCCGGCAACTCGCACTTTTCAAGCGTTGCGCATTGCTGTCAACGATGAGTTGGGTGAATTAGAACGCGGAATTAAAGGAGCCGCAAATCGCTTGATATCAGGTGGTCGTTTGGTTGTGGTTGATTTTCATTCATTAGAAGACCGGATTGTTAAGAATTTTATGAAAGAAAACGGCGGAAAGAGAATCCGCGTTTCAAAATACGCACCGGAACTGGTGCAAGACAGCAGTTTGTTTGCAACTGTGGCAAAAATAATTGAACCAACAAAAGCCGAGTGCGAATCTAACCCGCGTGCACGCTCGGCAAAACTCAGATATGCGATAAGGAGATAGAAGCTATGGATAGTATTAAAACGGCGATGGTAGTATTATGGTTTACCCTTACTTTGGTGGTAGCGCTTAGTTCTTCTGTGCTTAAAAACAGAGTACAAGTGTTAGAACGCCGTTTGGCAACTATTAATAGCAATATTCAAAAAGATATTGCCGATATTCATGTATTGAAAGCCGAATGGAGCCACTTTAATACTCCAGATAGATTACGCAAATTAGCTTATGAACAATTATCTCTTGAAAATGCAAAACCTGAACAAATTATTAACTATTCCGCGTTACAATTCAATTACGAGAATGATCGCAACACAAGCGCAATCCGTAAAGATAATAAAAATTTAACAACCTTGGTAAAAGCAGAAGTTAAGAAGAAATAAAATGGGTTTCAACGTAAGTTTTTCTAAGCGCAAACAGGAAAATTATTATCATCCCGGGCAGGAGATAAAAATCTCGCGACGCCCTGTTTCTTCCAAAAGCTACACAACAGAAAACGATAATGTTTTGACCTGTCGTCAGCGTATATTTTTCGCTATGTGTTGTTTTGCCACAATTTATTTGGCTTTATGTATTCGCGTAAGTTATGTTTGTTTAGGCAACGGAATAAATATTGATACCGCTATTTCAGAACAAAACGATGAAAATGTTATACGTTTCAAAAATCCGGTAAAACGTGCTGATATTTTAGACCGCAACGGAGAAATCATTGCAACATCTTTGCCAACAGTTAATCTTCATGCCAACGCCAAAAAAATTAAAAATCCGCAAGATGTTGCCGAAAAGTTAAATTATATTTTTCCTGATGAAACTTATGAACACCTTTTATCCTTATTAGAACGCAAAAGCACGTTTGTTTATTTAAAAAGAAACCTTTCACCATCACAACAGGCACAGGTTAACGCCTTAGGGATTCCTGAACTTGAATTTGAAAACTGCGAAAAGCGCATATATCCGCATAAAAATTTATTTGCACATATTTTAGGCAATACCGATATTGATAATGAAGGAATTTCCGGTATTGAAAAATATATGAACGAACGTCTCACTACCTCAACAAAACCGTTAACCTTATCCGTTGATTTAGGAGTGCAGAATACTATTCGTGACGAACTTGTTGCCGGAGTAAAGCAATTTAATGCCGAAGGAGCGGCTGCCATTTTGATGGATGTTAGAACAGGGCATGTGGTGGCATTATCCTCTGTTCCGGATTATGACCCTAATGAGAATATTAAAGTTGGTGAACGTGCAATGTTCAATTTTGCCACCAAAGGCATTTATGAAGCAGGTTCGGTGTTCAAAGTATTTAATACAGCACTCAGTTTGGAAAGTGGCAAGGTAAAAGTTACCGATAGATTTGATACATCGCACGCAATTTATGTCGGACGCTTGCGTGTAACTGATCCGCACGGCTCACATGGACAGCTGACACCCGCAGATATTTTAGCCGAATCATCAAATATCGGCTCTACATTGGAAGTTATGCAAGTTGGCAAAAAATATCAGCGTGAATTTTTGCAAAACATCAATATGGACAAAGCTTTAGATGAATTTGAGTTACCGGAAATCGCTAAACCGCAATTTTTAAGTGAAAAACGCTGGGGCGATGTTTCAATGGCTACTATCAGTTATGGTTACGGTATCTCTTCCACACCGTTGCACATTATCACTGCTTTCTCAGCCATGGTTAACGGCGGTATGTATCATCAACCTACTTTACTTAATGACGGTAAACATAAAGGAAAACGCGTTGTTTCGCAAAAAACGTCAGATTCCATGCGTGAATTATTACGTGCGGTAGTTTCACGCGGCACCGGTAAACGCGCAAATGTTGAAGGATATCAGGTAATAGGTAAAACAGGAACTGCTGATAAGTTGGAAAATGGACGCTATAATCATAAAAAAAGTATGGCAACGTTTATTTCTGCTTTTCCGGAGTCTAATCCTCAATATGCTTTGATTGTTGTAATGGATGACCCGAAGGCTTCAAAAGAAACTTATGGCTTTACCACAGCCGGATGGAATGCTGTTCCGGTCAGCAAAAATATTATAACCGCTATTGCTCCGCAGTTGAATATTAAGGCCGATTTTGATTTGGAAAAACAAAAAAGCATTGTTGACGCCGCTTACAAAAAATAATTTTTAACTACGTTGTATGTCGTAAATTTTTCTTATCTTGCATTTTTTATTTGACTTTTGCATTTTTTGTGATAGTATATAATTAGGATAAGGTAATTATCTGAGGTGTGCAAACCTCTTACGTAATCGTCGTAACAGACGTGAAGATTTCCGACTTTATGGTTGGAAGGTGGGTGAATAAGATATGTCAAATAGCTCGCACTATTGATTATGTAATAGTTTGCAACTTCCGACCGTCTTATCAGGCGGTTATTTTAATATCAAAACAATAAATTATATGGAAGGAAATCTATTATGAAGAACTTAAAAATAAAAAATAATGATTCTCTCTACCGCAAGGGGCGAGAGAGTCAATCCGGTCGTTCAATGATTGAAATGTTGGGCGTTCTTGCAATAATCGGTGTTTTGTCTGTCGGTGGTATCGCCGGATATTCAAAGGCGATGATGAAATATAAAATCAACAAAACCATTGAACAAGTGTCGCAAATATCGCAAAATATTCGCACTTTTTTCGCTCCGCAAAAAGATTTTAGCGGTTTAACAAATGCCGTAATTAAAAAAGCCAAGCTTGTACCTGATGAAGTTATTAATGGTAGTAAATATCAGGGATCTTTTGGAGAAATGTATATTTCGGGAATGACACAAGGGCCTTATCCGCAAAAATCATTTGAAATCGGATTTTATCAGGTCCCCCAAGAAGCATGTATTGAATTGGTAACATTAGACTGGAGTAATGTTTCTTCCGGGTTTGTAGGGTTAACTGTGAATGTTCAAACAAAGGGTTATGGTGATAATTGTTGGCACCATTCTAATACTTGCAACGATGGAGTCGAAACCGGTCGATATTCAGAAGCACATGTTGGTGGTTCAATTGGTATTCCTGTACCATTAGATATTGCAATAAGAATGTGTTCTATTAATGATGCTTTTATTGGATTTTTATTTAAATAGATGAACAAAAAACAGTATAAATACTCTTTATTACAAGTAGTATTTATACTGTTTTATAAGAAACGATAAAAACTCTACTCTTACAAGTTCTTACAAACAGTGAACCCTAAACGGAATTGCTTTATTGTCTATTGGATACTTAATCCTATCACAAACAATTTTTCATACATCACTAAAATATGCAACTCATGTTATTAAGTTTATAGCGGAAGTCCCCAAGGGTCCATCTCAACTTCATTTTCAGATGATGCTCCACTATCAACACCTGTTTTTTTATTTTGCATGGCGATTTCAATCTCGCTTTGGTTAAATATAGGACTGCCAAATTGATCATACGAAGTATTTTCATTAACCACATCTTGCCATTTTAAGGTTTGGTAGTCGGTTCCTAACTCCCGAACTGCATATTTTAGGCTTAGCTGTTTAACTTCATCTTGCGTATAAACTTTGCCATTATTCAAATTAACATGCACTATCTTATCGGTGCGAGCATCTATATAAGCAAAATGCCCTTCTTCATCAGTATAATTTTTACACGGTATTTCTACCTGTTCACTGTTATTTGGTTTTGCCGGCATACTTGGTGTTGCGTTAACAGAATCATCGGTATTGACAGGTGGAGAATAACCATCAGGATTTTTGTTTGGTTGTGCTGATGGCTTAGTTGTTTTAATTCCACGTAAGGCATTTAATCTTTCTAATGATATCTTCATCATTACCGACCATAATCTATTTTAGCATAATTCATAATTGCTTTGGCATCAATTTTTTGTCCGTTTGTAATACTTTGTTCGTGATTCGGTGATTGTTTTCCTTTCAATATTTCGCCAGCCATTTCTTTTGAAATTGGTTTCAAGCTACCATCTTCCTTTGCATAATAATGACGAACATTATTATAATGCCCCGTGCTATCTTTATCATTCGGATCATACGTTGTAATAACATCTCCACGTTGCACAGCTGCTGTGCGACTTTCTTGTCCTTTTTGGTCTTCCGTTTTCCTTTGATTATATTCGTTAATTTCACGTTGTTTTAAGGCTTTAAATGCTTCCTCCGGCGTGACTCCCAGCTCTTTTAAATCATCATAAGCTCTATTTTCTTTATAAGTTATGCCTTGTTGCAATCTTTCATACGTTTCTGCATCTAAACGAGGTTTATCCTGCATCAGTTCTTGTGTTTGCTGTTTTAACAATCTTAACTCATACGCTCGATTGGCAGCGAGCTCTATGTTCCTTTCGTGCTCTTTTTCACGCTTCCAACCATTCTCAACACTATCCATCGTTATACTGAGTTCAGAACTAATCTTCCCATCACAATTTTGCGGATCATTAAGACGAGAAACCTTCACATCTTCCATCAAGTTCTGAATAAATTTTTTATCAATTCCAGCCTCTTCCATTTCCATTTTTTTAGCCGGATCTTGATATTCTTGCAACAAATTAGAGATCATTTTAGCTGCATAATTTGCCGGATTCATTTCGCTTTCAGCCTCACAAAAACCATTATTAACACTTCTTGAATACGAAAGGAGCGTAGTAAAAATATTTCCTTGTGCTGTAAGTTGCTCCTTAATCGCGGCTGGAGATTTAGTTAACCATTTTTTCATATCATCTGGTTTCAAGTTTAAATGATTACTCTCCCATGTTTTTTGAGGCTTTAAAGCTAAATTGTTTTTTTCTTCATAGTTCATATCATATCTCCTATTTTTAATATGCAATAAAAACATGCCACCTAAACGGCGGCAGGGGAGTTGAACAATCATAGTACATTAAACGATCCCCACAATCTTTGAGCAAACACTCTGAACATCCATTGCAGGCTCCCCAACCCAAGTCGGAGATAATTGATATCCTTATAATGATGTCTCAACATCAAATGTACTAAGAGCTGTTCAAGGCTCCTAACCGAAGTTATGGAGTAATTATAATATAAAACCAAACAAGAGTCAAGAAAAAAAGAAATAAATAAAAAAAGAGGAGGAATAAAAAAACAAAAAAACCACGACAGTGGTTAAGAAGAAAAAAACAAAGGAGATAAGGAAAGGAGGAGTAGTAATCAGAAGAACCGGCGACGACCGACTCTCCCGTGTCTTAAGACAAAGTACCATAGGCGATAAGAGGTTTAACGACCGAGTTCGGAATGGGATCGGGTGGGACACTCTC
>JAFUSA010000033.1 GCA_017480745.1 Alphaproteobacteria bacterium | reverse complement strand
GAGAGTGTCCCACCCGATCCCATTCCGAACTCGGTCGTTAAACCTCTTATCGCCTATGGTACTTTGTCTTAAGACACGGGAGAGTCGGTCGTCGCCGGTTCTTCTGATTACTACTCCTCCTTTCCTTATCTCCTTTGTTTTGCTATTTTAACCACTGTCGTGGTTTTTTTGTTTTTTATTCTTTCTCTTTTTTTATTTATTTATTTTTTTCTTCATCTTTTTTTGATTTAAGCTGTCCGCAGGCGGCGAGAATATCTTGTCCTCGCGCTACACGAATAGGGGCAGCGAAACCGGCTTTGTTTAATTCTTTGGCAAATGTATGCACTCGGTTATTTGAACTTGGCTTAAAAGCGCATCCCGGCCATGGATTAAACGGAATCAAATTAAAAGTTGCGCGCAGTTGATACTTTTTCATTAAAGCAATTAATTCGCGTGCGCACTCTAAGGAATCGTTTATTTCGTTTAACATTAAATATTCAAAAGTGATGTAACGGCTACCATCATTTCCTTGATATTCATGACAGGCACTTAAAACTTCTTCCAAAGGATAGCGATTATTTATTGGCATAATTTGCGAACGTAAAGTATTATTAGGTGCATGCAATGACACGGCGAGCCGCACTCCTGTGGCTTGCAAAGCCTGCACAATATGTGGAGCAATGCCGGATGTAGACATAGTAACACGCCGCCGCGAAATGGCTATTCCATCACCGTCAGTCAAAATATTCAACGCCTTAACGACATTTTCCATATTATGCAGAGGCTCACCCATTCCCATTACCACAATATTGGAGAGATAGCGTGTTTCCGAAGTCGGACTTGGCCATTCGCCATAAGTATCACGTGCTACCATAAATTGACTGACAATTTCTCCGGCACTTAAATTACGAGTAAGTTTTTGGCTACCGGTATGGCAAAAACGGCAACCAACTGCGCATCCAACTTGGGTTGAAATACAAACGGCTCCACGATCTTCTTCCGGAATATACACCATTTCTACACGCTGACCGTCTGCAAATTCTAATAGCCATTTGCGCGTTTTATCGGTAGAAAGTTGTTCCGCCACAATTTTTGGTCGTGTAATCGTAAAATTTTCGCTCAGCTTTTGCCGCAAATCCTTAGAAAGGTTACTCATTTTGGCAAAGTCTGTTTCTCCGAAATAATAGAGCCATTGCCAAAGTTGTTTTGCGCGAAAAGGCTTTTCCCCGATTGAGGTTAAAGCCTTTGTCAATTCATCTTTACTTAAACCGATAAGTTCTGTTTTTGGCATTTTTATTTTTTACACTTTGCCGAAATTGTTTTATAAGCGGTTGTAAATCCTTTTAATGAATAAGTATCTTTGGTGGCTGTTCCACGGCTGGATTGACCGTCAACAATCATTCTGTCACCGCGCTTCATGGCTTCGACCAATTTTTTATCTTCGTCGGTGTTAACCATCCATCCTTTATCTTTGTCGGTAAAAGTATTGCTGAAAGTTTTATTACCTATTTTAACTGTTAAAGCAGCCTTCGGATTATAAGTATAACCGGCAACAAAGCTTACTTCATCAAAAGACTTTTCAGCCGGTCTGTGAGTTACCAAAACGTAAATATCTCCGCGTTTTGTATATTTTCCTTCGTCCTTTTTAGGGGTGGAAGCCATATAACAAACTGTTTTTCCGCCCTCGGTATAAGACCAAGCTGTCCAGTCGCCGTATTCTCCTAACAAATTAGGCTGAGCGGCATTAGCGGTTGTTGCAACAAATAAAGAACCCAATATCAGTAAATATTTTAACATCTGTCTATCCTTTTTATTAAAATTTACTTTGAATTTACCAAAAAACTGTATATAAACTATTAAGATTTATAAAAAAACACAAGGGGAATTTGTAAATTTATGCTGAAATCTGAATATTTGGATATGTCTAAAATAGTTCAATCTGCCAAAATAAAGCGTCTGTTTGATGCAGTTGAAGAATATGGCGGAACGATTCGCTTTGTGGGCGGAGCCGTGCGTGATACGTTGGCGGGATTAAGCGGTTTTGATTTAGATTTAGCGACTGATTTATCTCCTGACGAATTAGTGGAAACTTGTCAAAACAGTGGTCTTAAAACGATTCCCATAGGTTTGAAGATAGACACAACGGGAGTTGTGATAGATGACCGAATTTTGGAAGTTGCCTCTTTGCGCAGAAATAAAGATAAACACAGCGGAGAAGTAGAATTTACCGATGATTGGAGTGCCGATGCTTCGCAGCGCGATTTAACCATTAACGCCGTTTATGCCGATTTGCGGGGTAATGTATTTGATTATTATGACGGCATTAATGATTTGGAAAAAGGAATTGTGCGCTTTATTGGTAATCCGGAGGAAAAAATTCGCCAAGATTATTTGCGTATTTTGCGTTTTTTCCGATTCTATTCGCGCTTTGGTAAAGCAGATATTGATGAAGAGGGATTAAAAGCCTGCATTAAATTGAAAGACGGATTGCGTACAGTGGCGATTGAACGAGTTCGCGATGAGCTTTTCAAGTTGCTTATAACTCCTAATGTGGCCAAAGTTATGAAAATTATATTTGATAATGATATTTTGGCTTATTTTCTTCCGCGTTCCGAGCATTTAGGCGCGCTAAGCCGACTAACAAAAATAGTGTCTGATGCTAATTATGAGGGCGATTTTTTACGACGCTTATTTGTTTTATATCAGCCTAATAGCGCCAAAGCCGAAAATATGGCAAATTCCTTGCATTTTACCAAAAAACAAAAAGAAATTTTTGTGCGTTGGGCAAAAATTGAGGCATCGGAAGAAAATTTATCGACTCCGCGCAGTCGACTGAATTATATTTACCGTTACGGTAAGCAATTTTGCATTAATAAAATATTGCTTAGTTGCGCCATTCATAAAATTAATTTGCAAAATTTACCGGAAATATTGCGCGAAATTGAAAATACGGTTGTGCCGGTTTTTCCGGTGCGCGGGCGTGATATTATTAACAAAGGAATACCACAAGATAAGGTGGGGAAAACGCTGGATTATTTGGAGCGCAAGTGGATGGATAGTAATTATACCCTTACTCGGGAAGAAATATTAAATTTGCTTTAAAATCCCGATTCGCGACAAAGACAAGCTGTTAGGTGTATTAATCGCACAAAAAAATACCTTCCAACGCGGAAAGGTATTTTTTTGTAAAAAGAAAACCCCCAGATAGTCTGGGGGTTCCGGAAAGCTTACAGCTTTACATCATAAAACCTCCTTTATATAAAGAGTTAGACAGTCTGACCACTGAGTAACAAAATAATATAAAGGAGGTTTTAAAATG